>NZ_JBHXCQ010000018.1:0-97318 GCF_042726295.1 Oerskovia sp. NPDC060338 | reverse complement strand
CCGTCGGGCACGGTGCTCCGTGCCCGACGGCGCCGCCCACCCCGGGCCTCGACGTCGCCCCCGCGCGTGGGTACCCTGATCGAATCGATACGTGAGAGCGCTCCCACGCTGTCGCGGACCGTCCATCCCGAACCACAGAAGGAACACCGTGAGCAACGTCGCTACCCGGCAGGACACCGGACCCGCACCGTCCCCAGCGCAGGCCCCCGCGTCGCGCACCTTCCCGACCGACTTCCTGTGGGGGTCGGCCACCGCGGCCTATCAGATCGAGGGAGCCGCCGCCGAGGGCGGGCGCGGGCCGTCCATCTGGGACACCTACTCCCACACCCCCGGCCGCACGCTGAACGGCGACACGGGCGACGTGGCCGACGACCACTACCACCGGTGGGCCGAGGACGTGCAGCACATCAAGGACCTCGGGCTCGGCGCCTACCGGTTCTCGATCTCCTGGTCGCGCGTCCAGCCCGGCGGCACAGGAGAGTTCAACCCCGAGGGCATCGCGTTCTACTCGCGGCTCGTCGACGCGCTCCTCGACGCGGGCGTCAAGCCCGTCGTGACGCTCTACCACTGGGACCTCCCGCAGGAGCTCGAGGACCGCGGCGGCTGGGCGAGCCGCGAGACCGCCCACGCGTTCGCCGGGTACGCGCGCCGCATGGCCCGCGAGCTCGGCGACCGGATCGACGTGTGGACCACGCTCAACGAGCCCTGGTGCTCTGCCTACCTCGGCTACGGCTCGGGCGTGCACGCCCCGGGGCGCACCGAGCCCGTCGCGGCGCTCGCGGCCGTGCACCACCTCAACCTCGCCCACGGGCTCGCGTGCCTCGCCATCCGCGACGAGCTGGGGCAGGACGTCCAGACCTCGATCACCCTCAACCTGCACGTGATCCGGCCCGACGACCCGACGTCGGAGGCCGACCTCGACGCGGTGCGCACGATCGACGGGCTCGCCAACCGGGCGTTCCTCGGCCCGCTGCTCGACGGCGCCTACCCGGCCGACCTGCTCGCCGACACCGCGCACGTGACCGACTGGTCGTTCGTCCAGGACGGTGACCTCGAGATCGTCCGGCAGCCCCTGTCGGTGCTCGGCATCAACTACTACTCGACGACCAAGGTCCGCCACTTCGCGGGCGACGGCGAGCGCGCGGAGAACGACGGCCACGGCGCGTCGAGCCACAGCCCGTGGATCGGGGTCGACGACGTCGAGTTCGTGACGCAGGCGGGCCCGTACACCGCGATGGGCTGGAACATCGAGCCCGCCGGCATGACCGAGCTGCTCCTCTCGGTGCACCGGACGTACCCGGGCCAGCCCCTCATGGTCACCGAGAACGGCGCGGCGTTCGACGACGAGGTCTCGACCGGTGCCGACGGGACCGCGCGGGTCCACGACGACCGTCGTGTCGCGTACCTGCACGACCACATCGACGCGGTGGGTGCTGCGATCGACGAGGGGGCCGACGTGCGCGGGTACTTCGCGTGGTCGCTGCTCGACAACTTCGAGTGGGGCTACGGCTACGACCGTCGGTTCGGGATCATCCGCGTCGACTACGAGACGCTCGAGCGCACCTGGAAGGACTCGGCGCACTGGTACCGCCGGCTCGCGACGACCTCGGTGCTGCCGGGGGTGGCGGAGGTCGGCTGACAGGCGTCGAGGGCACAGGAGTCCGGGGCCGGCCCCGGCGGGACCGGCGTGCCGACCGGGCGGGCTCGGACTCTGCGTGAGTCTCGCGCCTGCCCGCACGGCCTGGGCTGCTGGGGGTCCGGCGGGTACCGGTGATCTATCTCGCACCCGTCGCGCCCGTGGCGCGACACGCCGACGGAACATGACACGCGGGAGGATTCGTGTCCGGCTTGTCTGGTTCGGCGAGACGCCGGGGCGGGCGCCGAGGCGGGGCTGGTCTGCCTGACAGCCCCCTCGCGCGCTCTGCACAGCATGTGGACGGACGCTCTCCACAAGCTGTGGAGAACTCCTCGGGCCCGCTCGGACAAGCCGTTCTCGGGCTCCTGGACCGGTGGACGACGGGGTGCATCCGGGGGAGTGTCAGTGCCTCCTGGGAGGATGGATCCGTGCTTGTAGCACACTTCGACACGTCTCGAGGAGGAGGCGGCGAAGATCGTCCGACCACGACATCTAGTGCCGAGCGCGGAGCCCGCCTACTAGGTATAGTGGTCAACACCAGGGAGCGATCGTCTCCCCGGCAAACCACACGGTCGTAGTTCCACCAGCGTTCTTCGAGGTCAGGACCCCAGCAGGGAGTCGGCCTGAGCGCCCCCGCTGGAAGCTCGATCCCCTACCCGAGGAGACTGACCAGATGAGCATCACGGTCTACAGCAAGCCGGCTTGCGTTCAGTGCGACGCGACGTACCGCGCCCTCGACAAGAAGGGCATCGAGTACTCCGTCGTGGACATCAGCCAGGACGCCGAGGCACTCGAGCTCGTGCGCGGCCTCGGCTACCTGCAGGCACCCGTCGTCATCGCGGGCGACGAGCACTGGTCGGGCTTCCGCCCCGACCAGATCAACGCTCTCGCCGCGAAGGTCGCTCCCGTCGCCTGACCAGCTCGTCCCACCGGTCCCCGCTGCGAGGTGTGACATGGGATCGCTCGTCTACTTCTCCAGCGCGTCGGACAACACCCATCGGTTCGTCCAGCGCCTGGGCCTCGAGGACCGTGGCCACACGGTCCACCGCATCCCGCTGCGACCCAAGGACGAGTTCCTGCGGGTCGACGAGCCCTACGTCCTGATGGTCCCGACGTACGGCGGCGGCAACGAGGGCGGGGCAGTGCCCCGCCAGGTCATCAAGTTCTTGAACGACTCACACAACCGGTCGTTGATCCGCGGCGTCATCGCCGCGGGCAACACCAACTTCGGCGAGGCCTACTGCATCGCCGGCGACATCATCTCCTCGAAGTGCCAGGTGCCTTACCTGTACGCCTTCGAACTTCTGGGAACAGCCGAGGACGTCGAGCGCGTCCGCGACGGATTGGGACGATTTTGGCAACGACAGTCACGGATTCCAGCGTGAGCACGGTGGCGGCGGGCGTCGAGCTCGACTACCACGCGCTCAACGCGATGCTCAACCTGTACGGCCCCGACGGCGAGATCCAGTTCGACAAGGACCGCCAGGCAGCGCGCCAGTACTTCCTGCAGCACGTGAACCAGAACACGGTCTTCTTCCACAGCCTGGAGGAGAAGCTCGAGTACCTGGTCGAGAACAAGTACTACGACCCCGCGGTCCTCGACAAGTACGACCGCGACTTCGTCAAGACCTTGTTCGAGTTCGCCTACTCCAAGAAGTTCCGCTTCGACACGTTCCTCGGCGCGTTCAAGTACTACACCTCGTACACGCTCAAGACGTTCGACGGCAAGCGTTACCTCGAGCGCTTCGAGGACCGCGTGTCCATGGTCGCCCTCGGTCTGGCCGACGGCAACGAGCAGACGGCCCTCGACATCGTCGAGGAGATCGTCGCGGGTCGCTTCCAGCCCGCGACGCCCACGTTCCTCAACATCGGCAAGGCGCAGCGCGGCGAGCCCGTGTCCTGCTTCCTGCTGCGCATCGAGGACAACATGGAGTCCATCGCGCGCGGCATCAACTCGGCGCTGCAGCTCTCCAAGCGTGGCGGTGGCGTGGCCCTGCTCCTGAGCAACATCCGTGAGCACGGCGCCCCGATCAAGCACATCGAGAACCAGTCCTCGGGCGTCATCCCCGTGATGAAGCTCCTCGAGGACTCCTTCTCCTACGCGAACCAGCTCGGGGCCCGTCAGGGCGCAGGTGCGGTCTACCTGCACGCGCACCACCCCGACATCATGCGCTTCCTCGACACCAAGCGTGAGAACGCCGACGAGAAGATCCGCATCAAGACGCTGTCGCTCGGCGTGGTCATCCCCGACATCACGTTCGACCTGGCGAAGAAGAACGAGGACATGTACCTCTTCTCGCCGTACGACGTGGAGCGCGTCTACGGCAAGCCCTTCGCCGACATCTCGGTCACCGAGAAGTACGACGAGATGGTCGACGACGCACGCATCCGCAAGACGAAGATCAAGGCCCGCGAGTTCTTCCAGACCCTTGCCGAGCTGCAGTTCGAGTCCGGCTACCCGTACGTCATGTTCGAGGACACGGTCAACAAGGCGAACCCGATCAAGGGCCGCATCACGCACTCGAACCTGTGCTCGGAGATCCTCCAGGTCTCGACGCCCTCGACGTTCAACGAGGACCTGTCGTACGACCACGTCGGCCGCGACATCTCGTGCAACCTCGGCTCGCTGAACATCGCCAAGACGATGGACTCGCCGGACTTCGCCAAGACCATCGACACCGCGATCCGCGCCCTGACGGCCGTGTCCGACCAGACGAGCATCGAGTCCGTCCCGTCGATCAAGCGCGCCAACGAGTCGGGGCACGCGATCGGCCTCGGCCAGATGAACCTGCACGGGTACCTCGCTCGCGAGCGCGTCTACTACGGCTCCGAAGAGGGCATCGACTTCACGAACATCTACTTCTACACCGTGGCCTACCACGCGATCGCGGCGAGCAACCGCCTCGCGATCGAGCGGGGCCGGGCCTTCGGTGGCTTCGAGGACTCGACCTACGCCTCGGGCGAGTACTTCCGCAAGTACATCGAGCAGGAGTGGGTACCCGCGACGCCGCGTGTCAAGGAGCTGTTCGAGACCGCCGGCGTGCACATCCCCACGCAGGAGGACTGGAAGGCGCTCGCCGCGTCCGTCAAGGAGCACGGCATCTACAACCAGAACCTCCAGGCGGTCCCGCCGACCGGTTCGATCAGCTACATCAACAACTCGACGTCGTCGATCCACCCGGTCGCCGCCAAGATCGAGATCCGCAAGGAGGGCAAGATCGGGCGCGTCTACTACCCGGCGCCCTACCTGACGAACGACAACCTGGAGTACTACCAGGACGCGTACGAGATCGGCTACGAGAAGATCATCGACACGTACGCCGCGGCGACGCAGCACGTGGACCAGGGCCTGAGCCTCACGCTGTTCTTCAAGGACACCGCGACCACGCGTGACGTCAACCGCGCGCAGATCTACGCATGGCGCAAGGGCATCAAGACCCTGTACTACATCCGCCTGCGCCAGCTCGCGCTCGAGGGCACCGAGGTGGAGGGTTGCGTCTCCTGCATGCTGTGATTGCCCTCGTCGCCTGACGGCGACGTCCACGGGAGGTGCGCCGGTCTTCCCGGGCCGCTCGTGCCTCGCGGCCCCCGCCAGGCCCGACCACGACCGGCGCCCCTCCCGTTCCCGCCGCCCGCAGGACCTCTCGTCTCGTCGCAGGCACCGTGCTGAGAAAGAAGAAGAACGACATGTCACCCACTGGGAAGCTCAAGCTCATCGATCGCGTGTCCGCGATCAACTGGAACCGTCTCGACGACGACAAGGACGCCGAGGTCTGGGACCGGCTCGTCGGGAACTTCTGGCTCCCCGAGAAGGTGCCGGTCTCGAACGACATCCAGAGCTGGGCCACGCTCACCGAGGAGGAGAAGACGCTCACCATGCGCGTCTTCACCGGCCTCACGCTCCTGGACACCATCCAGGGCACCGTGGGCGCCGTGTCGCTCATCCCTGACGCGATCACCCCGCACGAGGAGGCCGTGTACACGAACATCGCCTTCATGGAGTCCGTGCACGCCAAGAGCTACTCGTCGATCTTCTCGACGCTGTGCTCGACGCGCGAGATCGACGAGGCGTTCCGCTGGTCGGAGGAGAACCCCAACCTCCAGCGCAAGGCCGAGATCGTCATGGAGTACTACAAGGGCGACTCGCCGCTCAAGCGCAAGGTCGCGAGCACGCTGCTCGAGTCCTTCCTGTTCTACTCGGGCTTCTACCTGCCCATGTACTGGTCGAGCCGCGCCAAGCTCACCAACACGGCCGACCTCATCCGCCTCATCATCCGCGACGAGGCCGTGCACGGGTACTACATCGGCTACAAGTTCCAGAAGGGGCTCGAGAAGCTGAGCCCCGAGGAGCGCGACGAGATGAAGGCCTACACCTACGAGCTCCTGTTCGAGCTCTACGAGAACGAGGTCCAGTACACCGCGGACCTCTACGACGGCGTCGGCCTCACCGAGGACGTCAAGAAGTTCCTGCGCTACAACGCCAACAAGGCCCTCATGAACCTGGGCTACGAGGCGCTGTTCCCCAAGGACGAGACCGACGTCAACCCGGCGATCCTGTCCGCGCTGTCCCCGAACGCCGACGAGAACCACGACTTCTTCTCCGGCTCGGGCTCGTCCTACGTGATCGGCAAGGCCGTGAACACCGAGGACGACGACTGGGACTTCTGATCCCGCTCGTCAGCACCGCACTCATGGGCTGAGCGCGATCGAACGACGGACGCCCCGCCACTCCGGAAGGAGCGGCGGGGCGTCCGTCGTACCGAGGACCGGTGGCACCGGTGGCGCCGGTGGCACCGGCGGGGCCGGCATGGCCGGCATGGGCGGCACAGCCGACGAACCCGGCCGCGGTGGGTCCGTGCTGCCGAGAGGGCAGTGCCTCAGTCGTTCGGCCTCGCCAGCGCGCCCTCGACCGGAGGTTCGGCGGACCACGGGAACGTGATCCACCGGTCGGTCTCCTTCCAGGAGAAGTCCGGCTGGAGGATCGTGCGCGGCTTGGTGTACAGCACGGCCGAGCGCGCCTCGGTGCCGTGCTCGGCGAGCAGGTCCATGACCAGGGCGAGCGTCCGGCCCGAGTCCGCGACGTCGTCGACCACGAGGACCTTGGACCCCGGGAGCTCCGACGTGTCCATGAGCGGGGGAAGGACGCGGGGGTCCGCGAGCGTCTGGCCGATGTCCGTGTAGAACTCCACGTTGAGCGTCCCGACGCCCTTGGTGCCCAGCGCGTAGGCCACGGCTCCGCCAGGAAGCAGCCCGCCGCGGGCGATCGCCACCACGACGTCGGGCTGGAAGCCGCCCGCGACCACCTGCTCGGCCAGCTGCCTGGACGCGGTGCCGAACAGCTCCCACGTCATGACTTCGCGCTCTGTGCTCATGGACAGAGCCTAGGGGCAGCCCCTGTGAGGTGGCCTGCCCAACGGTCCGCACCGGACGCCACCGTCCACCACGCGAGAAGGGCCACCACCCGCGAGCGGGAGGTGGCCCTTCGGCGATCCGACGGCCCCCGACGGCTCGGCCGTCAGGAAGACGTGTGGATCAGGAGGCGTCCAGGATGTCGAGCACGAAGATCAGGGTCTCGCCGCCGAGCGGGTTGGACTCGCTGGCCTCGGCACCGTAGGCGAGCTCCGGCGGGATGACCAGCAGCACCTGGCTGCCGACCGTCTGCCCGACGAGGCCCTGCTGCCAGCCCTGCACGAGGTTCGTGAGCGGGATGTTCAGCGGGGAGCCGTTCTCCCACGACGAGTCGAAGACGGTGCCGTCCATCTTCCACCCGGTGTAGTTCGCGGTGATCGTGTCGTCTGCGGCGACCTCAGGGCCGGTGCCCTTGATGAGGGTCTGCGTGACGAGCTCCGTGGGAGCGGTGTAGCCCTCGGGGATCGCGATGCTGGGCTTGCCCGTGTCGTCCAGCGTCACGACCGGCAGGCCGTCGGCCGGGGTCACGGCCTCGCCCTCGGCGCGCGTGGGGATCGTCTTGGCGCCGGTCACCTCGACGATGGAGATGCTCGTCGAGCCGTCCTGGCCGGGGGCGGCGAAGATGAACCGCGTGCCGACCTTCTGGCCCGTGAGGATCTCGTTGAGCACGGGGTAGAGCGACGGGTCGCCCAGCGTGATGGTGTCGACCTGGCTCTCGTCGCCCCACATCGACCCGAGGACGCTGGCGTCCTTGCCGGCGTAGAGGATCGACTTCATGGTGAGCTGCTGACCCTCTTCGAGGTCCGCACCCGTTCCTTCGACGTCGATGCGGGCCGTGGCCGTCGAGACGGTGAACGGCGTGTCGAACTCCGCAGCGGGCTCGGTGCCGATGTCGCCCGTGACCTTGATGGCCTCGACCGCGGCGATGTCCTCCGCCGTGGGGGCTGCCACGCCGGTGTCTGCCGGTGCCGACTCGCTGGGGGACGGGCTGGCGCTCCCGCCGTCTCCGGACGCACAACCGGACAGGACGAGGGCGGTACCCAGGGCGATCGCGACGAGGCCGCGAGAGGTACGGAGCTTCACAAGGATCCTTCGTTCGGGGGTGTCCGCGCACGACCGGGAGTGAACACGGCGACGAGCACGGGAGTGGCGGGCCCCGCAACTCTAGCCGCACTCTCTGGGAGTGTGCTGAAAACGGACGCGGGCGCCGTCGCTGTCGCACCTCGTGCGCACTCGTCGCTGTCGCAACCAGTGGACAATGGAACCGTGCCCTCGAAACGTCCCTCACGCCGTCGTCCCTGGGGAGCGGAGCCCCCTCCGCTCGACCTCAACCGTGCCCTGGGCGGCATGCGGACCGAGTCCGGGCCCGACGGGGAATGGACCGTCCGCACGGTCCGGCAGAGCGACAAGTCGTACGTGTGCCCGGGATGCCGGCAGAACGTCCCTGCCGGGACGAGCCACGTCGTCGCGTGGGCCCAGGACTCGATGTTCGGGGCGCAGTCCGCGCTCGAGGACCGCCGCCACTGGCACACGGGGTGCTGGGAGGCGCGCGCCCGGCGCCGCTGAGGGAGACCCCGGCTAGGCTCGGTCGTGATGAACGCGCACAGTCCTGACCCCGCGACCGACCGTCCCGCCACGCCCGCTGCGGCGTCCCCTGGGCTGCCCACGGCCCCCGACGGCAAGCCCGCCGAGCACGGTGCCCCGATCCGCTCGCTCACGGTCCTGCCGGCCCGCCGCGAGGACGTCGAGCTCCACACCGCCGACGGCCTGACGCTCGTGGGCGAGCTCGCGCTCCCGGCGCACGCTGCGCCGTCGGGCACCTTGATCACCCTGCACCCGCTGCCGACGCACGGCGGCTACATGGACTCCCACGTCTATCGCAAGGCCGCGTGGCGCCTGCCCGCGCTCGCGGACCTCGCGGTGCTGCGCTTCAACACGCGCGGCACGTCCTCCCCGCGCGGCACGAGCGAGGGCGCGTTCGACGGCGGCGAGGCCGAGCGCTTCGACGTCGCCGCGGCGATCGAGCTGGCCGAGTTCCACGACCTGCCCCATCGGTGGCTCGTGGGGTGGTCGTTCGGGACCGAGCTCGTCCTCAAGCACGGCGCGGACCCCGGCATCGAGGGCGCGATCCTGCTCTCCCCGCCCCTGCACCGCGCGACCGACGAGGACCTGGACCGGTGGGCCGCGTTCGGCAAGCCGCTCGTGGTGCTGGTTCCCGAGCTCGACGACTACCTGCGCCCCGAGGAGGCCCGCCGCCGGTTCGCGCGCGTGCCCCAGGCCGAGGTCATCGCGGTCGAGGGCGCCAAGCACCTGTGGGTGGGCGAGCCGTCGGTGCGCCGGGTCCTCGACGAGATCGTCTCCCACGTCCGCCCCGGATTCCCGGTGCCGCTCCCCACGACGTGGGACGCGCAGACCGAGACGGGCACAGACACCGAGGCCTCCGACCAGGCCTCGTACGACGCGAGCCGCACGCACGTCCAGCCGACGACGACAGGACAGACACCATGACCACCACCCCGCACCTCGCCCTGCACACCCTGCGTGAGGGGCACGGGCTGCCCGTGCTGCTCGTGCACGGCTTCCCGCTCGACCACCGCATGTGGGAGGACGCCGCCGCGGCGCTGCCGAGCGGCATCACGGTCCTCGCGGTCGACCTCCCGGGCCTGGGCGAGAGCCCGCTCGGGGGCGAGCCGCCCTCGATCGAGGCCGCAGCCGACGCCGTGGTCGCCGCTGCCCGCGCCGCCGGGCTCGAGCGTGCGGTGGTCGTGGGCATGTCGATGGGTGGCTACGTCGCGCTCGCGGCGGCCGAGCGTCATCCGGGCTTCGTGGTCGCGCTCGGCCTCGTGGACACCAAGTCGACGGCCGACGACGACACGGCCCGCGCCAACCGCCTGCGCATCGCGGCGGCGGTCAGCGAGAGCCGCACGGTCGACGCGGTCCTCGGCATGCCGGGAGCCCTGCTCGGCGCGACGAGCAAGATCGCGCGCCGCGGGCTGACGGCTCGCCTCGAGGAGTGGATCCGTTCCCAGCGGCCCGACGGCGTCGCGTGGGCCCAGCGCGCCATGGCCGCCCGCCCGGACCGCACCGAGGTGCTGGCCCGCTTCGCGGGCCCCGTGAGCGTGGTCGTGGGCGAGGAGGACACGCTCACCCCGGTCGAGGCCGCCGAGCACCTGGTCGCCGCGGCTCGGGGGGCGACGCTCGTCGTGGTGCCCGCCGCGGGGCACATGAGCGCTGTCGAGGACGCGCCGGCCGTCGCGAACGCGATCGGTGACCTCTGGGCCGTCGCCCGGGACTGAGCGCCGGGCGGTCAGCCGCGCTCGAGCACCAGCTCGATCGCGTCCGCGAGAGAGATGGACTCGCCGTCGCGCCCGCCCTTGCCGAGCACGAGCGGCGGGTCCGACGGGACGAGGGTCGCGCCCTTCAGCCGGGCCGAGAGCCCGCCCTGGACGCTGAGGATGTAGAACGACGCGTCGGTCCCGACGGCGAGCGTCCTGTTCTTGCGCAGGTACCAGCCGAGCGTCTTGGTGCGGTACGTCGCGTCCCCTGCGTACGAGCGGGCCTGGAGCGGGACCGGGGCGATGCCTCGCCGCTCGGCCTCGGCGACGAACTCGCGCAGGAGGGCGGCGGCCTGGGCCGACTCCTGGGCGCGGCGGCGTTCGAGCTCGTTCGCCTGGTGCGCCGCGGCCTCGGTGCGCTGAGCACGCCACGCCGCGACGTCGTCGGGCGCGGCGCTGCTCGCGGCTCCGGCGCTGCTCGCGGCTCCGGCGGTGCCGCGTGCGGCATCGCCGGGACCGTGAGCCTGGTGTGCCTGGTGAGCGGACGACGGCGACGACCCAGGCAGGTCCCCGGTGTCGTCGCCGTCGTGCGTCATGGGCGTGCTCAGGCCTTCGCGGAAGCCGAGGACTCCGAGGACTTGGCGTCCTCGCCCTCCTCGCCCTCGACCTCGACCTGCGGGAACTCCGCGGTCATGAGGTTCGCAGCGCGGGCACGCTGCGCCGGTGTGCCCGCGATGGCCACGGCCGGTGCGGCCTTGGTCTTGGCGCCCTCACCGTCGCCGAGCAGCCCACGCAGCTCGTCGAGGTAGGTGTTGATCGACTCGTGCTGGCGCGTGAGGTCCTCGAGCTGACGCTGGGCCGCCGCGCGCTGCTGCTCGGCCTCTGCCTTGGCGTCCCCGACGGTCTGCTCGGCGAACTCGCGGGCCTCGGCGACCACGCGGTCCGCGTTGTGACGCGCGGTCGCGATGACCTCCTTGACGTAGTCGTCGGACTCGGTGCGGACCTTCTCGGCCTGCTCGAGAGCCGTGACCACGCGGTGCTCGGCGTCGGACGCGTGCGCCTCGGCCGTCGCGACGAGCTTCTCGGTCTCCTCCTTGGCCGTCTGGTGGCGCTGCGCGCTCTCCAGCTCGGCCTCCTCGCGGCGGCGGGCGATGTCCAGCTCGGCCTCGGCCAGAGCGGTCCGCGCCTTCTCGCGCAGCTCCTCCATCTCGGAGGTCACGGCGTTCGCCGCCTCGGAGGCAGCACGCTTGGCCTCGGAGACCTGGCGCTCGGCCTCGCGGCGCGTGGTCTCGCGCAGCTCGGTGGTCTCGCGCTCGGCGGCCTCGCGCATCGCGGCCGTCTCGGCAGCGACCCGGGCGCGCAGCTCGGCGGTCTCGCGCTCGGTCGCGACGCGCAGCTCCGTCGTCTCGCGCTCGACCTGGGCGCGCAGGGTGCCCAGCTCGCGCTCGAGGCTCGAACGACGCTCGCTCTCCTCGGTGTTCAGGGCGCTCTGGATGCGGGCGGCCTCGCGCTCGGCGGAACCCACGAACTCCTCGGCGCGGCGCTGCGCGCCGACCAGGGTGCTCTCGGTCTCCGACGCGGCCGTCGACCGGATCTCCTCGGCCTCGCGACGAGCGCCAGAGAGCAGCTCGGCGACCTCGTTCTCGGCGCGCGAGCGGATCTGGCCACCCGCGACCTTGGCGCGCGACATGATGTCGACCGCCTGGGCGTTGGCCTGGGCCAGGATGTCGGCCGACTGCTCCTCCGCGGAACGGAGCAGCTGCTCGATGCGCGAGCCCAGTCCCGAGTAGGACGGTCGGTCGGACTCGCGCAGCTGGCGCTGCGCGTCCTGGAGGTCCGACGTGAGCTGCACAGCCCGGGCGTCGGCGGACTCGGCCCGGTGACGGGCCGCCTCGAGATCCTTCTCGAGCTTGGCCAGCTGGCCTTCCACCATGATGCGGTCGTAGCCGCGCATGGTGATGGGGAACAGTGTGCGTTCGTCGGACACGGGTCGACCTTCCGCTTCGGGCTGGTCCACGCCAGCGCTGTTGTCGGGACGTATCGATCGGTGGAGGTACCGGGTCGCCCGACCTGTGGAACGTCCCCAGGATACGTGGCCGAACTGTGTCCTGAATACCCGGAATGGGTACCGTCAGGGTGTCGCGGGGACTTCGTGAAGAGTCTGCGGCGATCGTCGCCATCCGGCGAACTTTCGAATCCAGCAGGCGTTCGCCTCTATTGTGGAATGTCCATGACGAAGGGAAACTCGGTGCTTCAACGAATCCTGGCCGCCGGCCTGATCGTGCTCGGCCTGGTGGGGATCGGCACAGGAGTCGCCTCTGCGACCCTCTGGCGCGAGAGCGAGACGGTCGTCGCGACGGCTGCCGCCGATGCCTCGTCGCCCCTGGTCGTCTCCGAGCCCGGGGTCCTCGACCTGGTCGACGGTGACGTGACCGTCACGGCGAAGACCCCGGACGGGAAGCCCGTGACCCTCGTGATCGGGCGTGACGTCGACGTGACCGGGTGGGTCGGTACCGACGCGCACTCCGACATCACCGGTCTCACCGACTGGGACACGCTCGCGACCAAGTCGGTCACGACACCGCCGCCCGCCGAGGAGACCCCGGCCGAGGGAGAAGCACCGGCGGACGGCGAAGCACCTGCCGAGGGGGAGACCCCGGCCGAGGGCGAGGCGCCCGCCGAGGGTGAGGCGCCCGCCGAGGGTGAGGCGCCCGCCGAGGGTGAGGCGCCCGCCGAGGGTGAGGCGCCCGCCGAGGGCGACGCCGCGGCGGACGCCACGGCCGAGACGCCCGTCGTGGGCGTCGACCCCGCCGGCTCCGACATGTGGTTCGCCGAGGCCTCGGGCGAGGGAGAGGTCAGCCTGCGCTGGTCCGACCGTCCGGGTCGCTGGAGCCTGCTTGCGGCCGGGACCGGTGAGGACCCCGCGAGCCCCGTCGTGACCCTGACCTGGGCCCGTGAGGTCTCGACCCCCTGGCAGTGGCCCGGGATCGCGGGTGGCTCGCTGCTCCTGGTCGCCGGGCTCGCGATCGGTGTCCTCTCGTTCATGGGCGGCAAGAAGGACAAGGACGCGAGCGCAGGCGGCAGCAGGAAGAAGAAGAGCCGCTCGAAGGGCAAGGGGCGCACGGCGCGTACCGACGCCGGCCCGGAGGCTCCGGAGAGCACGAGCACCTCCGGGGAGGCCGGGCCCGCTGCGCCGACCGAGCGTCGCGCCGGGGCCGGCTGGGCTGGCCCCGTGTCGGCACCGGCGCCGGTCCCCGCGCAGACCGTCGCGCAGGAACCGCCCGCCCAGACCGGCGCGACAGGGACCCTGACCCGTCGTGAGCTGCGCGAGAAGGCCGAACGGGAACGCATCGAGGCCGAGCGGCTCGCCCAGGAGGACGCGCGGGCGCAGCGCCCGCGCAACCGCTGGATGACCGGGCAGATCCCGGTGGTGCGACGTGAGAGGAACGGCACGGCCGCGCAGCCGGTCGTTCCCGCTCCTTCGGCCGAGAAGGACGCTGGTTCCGCCGGTGGCAGCTCGGCCAGCGCGCGTGCCGACGCGTGGCGCCAGGCGTGGGGGTTCGGCCAGACCCAGGCCGCCCCGCCCGCCGCGTCCGACGAGAACGACCAGACCCAGAACCCCGACTCGACCGGAGGAGACCGATGAGCCAGCGCACCCCCCGCCGCTCCACGGCCCGCACGGCCGCGGTGGCCGGCGCCGTCCTCGGCGCGCTCCTGCTCGCAGGCTGCACGTCACCCGTTCCCACACCCACCGTCGACGAGAGCTCGGCGACCGCCGAGCCCGCACTGACCGTCGAGCAGATGGCCGAGGTCCGCGAGGCCGTCGGCGCGACCCTCGAGGCGGCCAACGCGACCAACGACGCGTCCCAGCTTGCCACCCGGCTCGCCGGGCCGGCGCTGTCTCTGCGCACGAGCCAGCTCGGCGTGGCAGCGGCGCGCGGCAACGGCGACCTGGTGACGGTCCTTCCCACGGCCGTCCAGCAGGACATCATCACGACGACCGAGTCCTGGCCCCGGCAGGCGTACGCCGTGACCGAGCAGCCCGAGGACCTCCAGTCCCCGCGGCTCCTCGCGTACGAGCAGACCACGGCGCGCGACCCGTACAAGCTCTGGGCCTGGGTACGCCTGTTCCCGAGCGTCAAGCTGCCGAGCTTCGCGGGCGCCGCGGTCGGGAGCGAGTCCGTCCCGCTCGACGACCCGTCGCTCCTCATGACGCCGACCGACGCGGTCGCCCAGTACGCCGACGTCCTCAACCTGGGCGCGGGCTCGGGCTTCGCGGCCTCGTTCGCCGACGACCCGCTGCGTGCCTGGGTCGCGACCAACGCCCAGACGCAGGCGGCGCCCCTCGCCACGGCCGCGGGTACGCAGACCATGACCTTCACGCCGACGCCGGACGAGGCGCGCGCGGTGCGCACGGCAGACGGTGGCGCGATGGTCATGGCCGCGATGACGGCGCTCGAGACCCGCACCGCGGAGGAGGGCGCGAAGATCACGCCCGGTACCGAGACGGAGAAGGCCCTCTTCGGAGCGACCGAGCCGACCAACGTCCTCAACGTGGGATACACGACCATGGTCGCCATGTACATCCCGCCGGCGGACGCCACCACAGGCGTCCAGGTGCTCGGCATGGAGAACATCGTCACGTCGGTCGCGACCTCGTAGGTCGGTACCACGGGCGGACCCCCACCTCGCCGAACCCCTCGCCGAGCCGCCGCCTCGCGACGGCACGATCTTCCTTAGGATGAGCGCATGAGCCAACCGAGCCAGCAGCCGAACTTCGACGTGCGCGGCGCCGTCGACCTGTCGTCCCTGAACCGTCCGTCGGCGCCCCCGCCCGGGACGCCCGGCGGTGCCCCCGAGGCCGGCGGCTACGTCGTCGACGTCACGGAGGAGTCGTTCCCGCAGCTCGTCCAGGACTCCGCGCAGTACCCGGTCGTGGTCCTGCTGTGGATCCCCACGGACCAGGCGAACGCCCAGCTCGGCACCGAGCTGGGCGCGATCGCCGAGGAGTTCGCGGGGCGTTTCCTCCTGGGCCGTGTCGACGCACAGACCTACCCGCAGATCGCCGCGGCGTTCCAGGTGGAGAGCGTCCCGACGGTCGTCGCGATCGTGGGGGGCCAGCCGGTCCCGCTCTTCCAGGGGGCCGCTGCAGGAGACCAGATCCGTGCGGTCCTGCAGCAGGTGCTGCAGATCGCCGAGGGCAACGGCGTCACGGGCCGCGCGCCCGCGCAAGGGGTTGCGGACCCGGACGCGGCGCTGGCTCCCGAGCCCGAGCCCGAGCTCCCGCCGCTGCACCAGGAGGCGTTCGACGCGATCGAGCGCGACGACTTCGACGCGGCCGTCGCGGCGTACCAGAAGGCCATCAAGCAGGACCCGCGCGACCACCTCGCGGCCGCGGGCCTGGCGCAGGTGGGCCTGCTGCGCCGCACGCGCGACCTCGACCTGCAGGCGACCCGCGAGGCCGCCGCTGCGCGGCCCACGGACCTCGCCGCGCAGCTCGACGTCGCGGACATGGACATGCTCGGTGGCAAGGTCGAGGACGCGTTCGGTCGCCTGCTGGACCTTCTGCCGGGCGCGAGCGCCGAGGACAAGGAGACGCTGCGCCTGCGCCTCGTCGACTACTTCGAGATCCTCGGGCCGACCGACCCGCGCGTCGGCAAGGCACGCCAGCTCCTGGCGATCAACCTGTACTGACGACCTGCGAAGGGCCTCGGCACGCGACGCGTGCCGAGGCCCTTCGTCGTTCGCCCGGGCGACCGTCGCTCACCCGACGGCACGGGTGCCGGCGCAGCCGTGCGAGCGAGCAGCACAGACCTGCCGTCAGCGCTCGGGCACGGGCTCGAGGTAGAGAGCCCCGAGCGGCGGGACGCGCAGCTCGACCGAGGACGCGCGTCCCTTCCAGGGCCGCGGCTCGGACTCGACCTCGCCGAGGTTGCCGACCCCCGATCCGCCGTAGACCTCGGCGTCGGTGTTGAGGACCTCGCGCCAGCGCCCGCCGTGCGGCAGGGCGAGGCGGTAGCCCTCGTGGGGGGTCCCGGCGAAGTTCACGACGACCGCGACGTGGTTCCCGGCAGCGTCCCGGCGCAGGAACGCCAGGACGTTGTGGTCGGCGTCCTCGGCGTCGAGCCACTCGAAGCCCGCCGGGTCGTGGTCGAGGGCCCAGAGGGCGGGCGTGCGTCGGTAGAGGTCGTTGAGGTCGCGCACGAGGCGCTGCACCCCGGCCTTGCCGGGGTCGCCGAGCCCTGCCCAGTCCAGGCTCGCGGCCTCGTTCCACTCGGCGTGCTGCGCGATCTCGGAGCCCATGAAGAGCAGCTGCTTGCCGGGGTGGGCCCACTGGTAGGCGAGGAACGAACGGACGCCCGCGCGCTTCTGCCAGTCGTCGCCGGGCATCTTGCCGTAGAGCGAGCCCTTGCCGTGCACGACCTCGTCGTGGCTGATGGGCAGGACGAACTGCTCGGAGTAGGCGTAGACCATCGAGAACGTGATCTCGTGGTGGTGGTAGCGCCGGTTGATGGGCTCCTCGGCGACGTAGCGCAGGGAGTCGTTCATCCAGCCCATGTTCCACTTGAGCCCGAACCCGAGGCCGCCTGCGTCGGTGGGGCGCGTCACGCCCGGCCAGGCCGTGGACTCCTCGGCGATCATCATGACGCCGGGCGTGCGGCGGTAGGCCGTCGCGTTGGTCTCCTGGAGGAACGCGATCGCCTCGAGGTTCTCGCGCCCGCCGTGCACGTTGGGGTGCCACTGGCCGGGGTTGCGCGAGTAGTCGAGGTAGAGCATCGAGGCGACGGCGTCGACGCGCAGCGCGTCGACGTGGAACTCCTCGAACCAGTAGGTCGCGTTGGCGACGAGGAAGTTGCGCACCTCGTTGCGCCCGAAGTCGAACACGTACGTGCCCCAGTCCGGCTGCTCGCCGCGCAGCGGGTCGGGGTGCTCGTAGAGCGGCGTGCCGTCGAAGCGTGCGAGCGCCCACTCGTCCTTGGGGAAGTGGGCGGGTACCCAGTCCAGGATCACGCCGATCCCGGCGCGGTGCAGCGTGTCGACGAGGTGACGGAAGTCGTCGGGGTGCCCGAACCGCGAGGTCGGGGCGTAGTAGCTCGTGACCTGGTAGCCCCACGAGCCGCCGTAGGGGTGCTCGGCCACGGGCATGAGCTCGACGTGCGTGAACCCGGTCTCGAGGACGTACGCGGTGAGCTGCTCGGCGAGCTCGCGGTAGCTCAGGCCCTGCCGCCAGGAGCCCAGGTGCACCTCGTAGATGCTCACGGGGCCCGTGTGCGGGTCGCGGGCCGCGCGCTCGGTGATCCAGTCGGCGTCCGTCCACTCGTGCCGGGACTCGACCACGACGCTCGCGTTGGCGGGTGGGACCTGCGTGCCCTTGGCGAGGGGGTCGGCCTTCTGGAGCCACGTCCCGCCCGGGGTGAGGATCTCGTACTTGTAGAGCGTGCCGGGACCGATCCCGGGCACGAACAGCTCCCAGACCCCGGTGTCGCCCAGCGCACGCAGGGCGTGCGTCGTGCCCTGCCAGTGGTTGAAGTCGCCGATGACCCGCACGGCGCGCGCATTCGGGGCCCAGACCGCGAACGCGGTGCCGCTCGTGGTGCCGGGGGAACCGGGCTCGCCCAGGATGCTCGGGTAGGTCGTGGGGTTGGCACCCAGGACCGTCCACAGCTCCTCGTGGCGGCCCTCGCGCACCAGGTGCTGGTCGACCTCGCCGAGGGTCGGCAGGAAGCGGTAGGGGTCGTCCTGGAGCGTCGTGGTCTCGCCGTAGCGCGCGCGGATGCGGTAGTCGGGGGCGTGCAGCACGGGCGTGGACCGGGCGTCGGCGCCGAGCGGCTCGTCGACCGCGGCGGGCACGACCGCGACCCAGATCCCGTCCTGCTCGTGCGTCGCGGCGAACTCGCCGTCGAGCGTCACGATCGTGACCTCGTCCGCGAGCGGGCGCAGGACACGCACGGTGGCCGCGCCCCCGGTGCGGCCCCCTGGGAGCGGGACGGCCGTCAGGTGCGGGCCGAGGACCCCGTGCGGGTCGAACGACCGTCCCTGCGCGACGGCCGCGAGCGCCGCGGGATCGGCAGGGACGACGGGGAGCGGTGGGAGGGAGCTCGGAGGTGTCGATGACCCGGTCATGGCCCAACCTTTCCACGTCGCCGGGCTGCTTGTGCACTCCCCGCGCCGCGTCGCGGCTGCGGCGGCCCGGGTTCACCCTGGCCGGAGGGCGTGCTGGGGGGTGCGGGTGCTCGGAGGGGCCCGGGCGTCGTGGCCCGGTGACCCAGCGCGCCGCGTGCGCCGCGCCAGGACGGGCCGCTGCTTACCGGGCACACGATGAGGGGTGGCGATAGGCTGCGGTTCAGGCGAGGTCTGGGTCAAGGAGGACAGGATGTCCACGAGCAGCTCCAAGGAATCCGACGACCGACGCATCAAGCAGGGCGTTGAGAAGAGGTCCAACGACAGCCTTGGTGCCAACAAGGCGACGTCAGGTGGTTCGGGCGACGGAGCCGGTGAGGATCCAGCAGGAGAGGCCTTCTAGTTCGTGGTCGTGGACGGGTGGACCGGGCTGCTCCTGTTCCTGCTCCTCGCAGCGCCGGGCTTGTTGTTCGACCTGCGCGCTCGATCGTGGCGGGTCACCACGCAGGAGTCGGCGTTCGAAGAGGCCGGTCGGATCACCCTCGCGTCGTTGGGGTTCACGGCGTTCGGTGCACTGGTCGCCTGGGCTGCCTGGCATCTCCCGCTCCTTCGGTTCGACTATCTGAGGTTCAGCGCGGACAGCGCCTACGCCTGGGCGAACGCGTTCCGTGCGCTGGGAGTCCTCGCGATCTCCACCGTCGCGGCCTGCCTGCTCGCCCTGGTGGTCGACGGGATCTGGAAGCGACGCCGGACCAGGGACGGGAGCGTCGCGACGCTCAGCGGGAGCACCGAGTGGTACGACACGTTCCGGACCGACCGACCGGCCGGGACGATGTGCTTCGCGCAGGTCGATCTCGTCGACGGGACGAGCTGGCGCGGTTGGATCGAGCGTTATTCGGCCGACGCGCGCGAGGGCGCGCGTGCCATCGTCCTCAGCGGGCACCTGTCGGTCACGCGCCCGGGGAGCGCCCCGCTCAACCTCGATCGCGCGTGGTCACGGGTCGTCATCGAGGGTTCGCAGATCGCCACGGTCGCGGTGAAGTACCTCGAGCGGCCGAACGACGTCCCGGCTCCTGGACCTCAGGGCTCGCCTATCGCCCGCCCAGCAGCCGGTCCACGGCCGTGAGCGGGATCGGCTCCCACGCGGGCCGGTTGCGCGACTCGTACACGACCTCGTACAGCGCCTTGTCGAGGACGAGCGCCCGCAGGAGGGCCTCGGTGGTCGCGACCGAGAGCCCGGCGGTCCCGTCGTCCTCGCCCACGGCCCGCCGGTAGCCCTCGACGAACGCGGTGCGCGCCGTCGTCGTCCAGCGGGGTGAGCGGGCACCGCCGACCGCGGCCGCGTAGTCGAGCGATCGCACGATCCCGGCGACGTCGCGCAGCGGCAGGTCCGGGCGCGTGCGCTCGGACACGGGCCGCAGGGGTTCGCCCTCGAAGTCGAGGATCTTCCAGCCGGCGCCGCGCGCGTGCAGGGCCTGGCCCAGGTGCATGTCGCCGTGGATCGCCTGGAGCAGGGGCGGGGGAGCGTCGTCGCGAGCCAGGCGTTCGCCGACCTGGTCGAGGAACGCCTCGACGAGCGGGGCGCGCCGGGCGAGCGGGAGCGAGCCTGCACAGGCCTCACGGGCCCGACGGCGCAGGTCGCCCAGCAGCCAGCCCGCCTCGAGCGGTGGCCCGGTCGGCAGCGCCACGCGCAGCGCGCCGTGCATGCTCGCGAGCGTCGCACCGAGCTCGGCCGCGAGGTCGGCGAACGAGCGGTCCTGGGACGCGTAGGCGCACGCGAGCTCGAACCCGTCCTGGGCGTCGGTCACGAGCTCGCTGAGGATCGCGAGGTGCGCCGTCCGGGCGGTCGCCCCGGCCGACGGCCCGGGACCCGACCCGCCCGGTCCGGCCGACGGGCTGGGGACGTCGACCGCGTCCCACGAGGCCTCGACCCAGCCGAGCGGGCGAGGGACGCCCGTCCACCCGACCCGGGCGAGCGCGTCCGGGACCACGACGTCGGGGTGCGCGCCGATCGCGACGGTCCGCAGGATCTTGAGGATCGAGCCACCCACGACCCCGGGCAGGATCACCGACGTGTTGGACTGCTCGCCCCCGACGGTCCGGGCTCCTGTCAGGTCCGGGTGCTCGCCGGGTCCTCCCGCACGGGCACCCTCGGCCGGCTCGAGCACCGCGAGGAGAGCCACCCACAGGTCGGGGTGCGTGGCGCCGTCGTGCACCGCGAGCGGAGCGCCGAGCGGGTCGCCGGGCTGGGCGGGCGGGCCCGGCACGAAGCCGACCAGGCCCGGCAGGGGCGTACGAGCCGCGTCCTGGGCGCCCGCGCCGGACCCGGCGTCGGGAGAGGCGGGCTCGCCCGATGCCGCGAGCCGGCCCGCGGGCGTGAGCACGAGCGGGACCTGGATCACGAGGTCCACCCCCTCGCCCTCGACGCGCAGCAGGTGCAGCGCGCAGCGGTCGGTGAGCGCGAAGCTCAGCCACGGGACGTGACGCACCGCCACCCCTTTGACCGGGTACCAGCGCTGGGTCGGCAACCACGTGTCGAGCAGGCCCAGCAGGCGTGCGTCCGGGACCGGGGCACGCTGCGCCGACCCGAGCGGTCCGTGGCGGGACGCGACGGGCGGGGACGAGACGGTCTTCGGGACCACGTCAGCTCCTTCTGCCGTGCAGGGTGAGGGCTGCCGGCCCGGTCGCCGCGACACCGCCCACGTCGGCGTCCACGACGCCACGGGCGTCAGCGTCTACGACACCGTGAGCCAGTAGAAGTCCCTCGAACCCCATGTCATCACGACGTCGCCGTCCTCGCCCACCGGAGGGAACGGTGCGCCGCCGAACACGTCGGTGAGCGTCGCCCCGGCGTGCTCGGGCAGGTGGATCGTGGCGGTGCGCGCGGTCGAGGCGAGGTTCGCGACGCACAGGATCGTCTCGGCCTCGTTGCGACGCAGGAACGCGAGCACCGCGTCGTTGTCGCTGGTCAGAGTGACCTGCTCCCCGTCCCCGAACGCCGGGTGCAGGCGGCGCACCGCGAGCATCCCGTGGACCCAGTGCAGCAGCGACGTCGGCTGTGCGAGCTGGCCCTCGACGTTGACGTAGCCGTAGTGGTGCACGAGCGACTGGATGAGCGGCAGGTAGAGCTTGCCCGGGTCGGCGGTCGAGAAGCCCGCGTTGCGGTCCGGCGTCCACTGCATGGGCGTGCGGACCGCGTCGCGGTCGGGCAGCCAGATGTTGTCGCCCATCCCGATCTCGTCGCCGTAGTACAGGCACGGGCTGCCGGGCAGCGACAGGAGCAGCGCGTGCGCGAGCTCGATCTCCTTGCGCGAGTTGTCCAGGAGCGGAGCCAGACGGCGGCGGATGCCGACGTTCGCACGCATGCGCGGGTCCTGCGCGTACCACCCGTACATCGACGCGCGCTCCTCGGTCGAGACCATCTCGAGCGTGAGCTCGTCGTGGTTGCGCAGGAACGTGCTCCACTGGGCGCCCGCCGGTATGGGCGGGGTGTCGCGCAGGATGTCGACGATCTGGTTGGCCCGCTGGTCCTTGATCGCGTAGTAGATGCGCGGCATCACGGGGAAGTGGAAGCACATGTGGCACTCCGGCTCCTCCTCGGTGCCGAAGTAGTCCACGACCTCCGCAGGCCACTGGTTGGCCTCGGCGAGGATGATCCGGCCGGGGAACTCGGTGTCGACCATCTCGCGCACCCGCCGCAGGAACCGGTGCGTCTCGGGCAGGTTCTCGCAGTTGGTGCCCTCGGCCTCGAACAGGTACGGGACCGCGTCGAGCCGGAACCCGTCGACGCCCACCTGCAGCCAGAACCGCGTCACGTCGAGCATGGCGTCCGCGACGCGCGAGTTCTCGAAGTTGAGGTCCGGCTGGTGCGAGAAGAACCGGTGCCAGAAGTACTGTCGCCGCACCGGGTCGAACGTCCAGTTGCTCGTCTCGGTGTCCACGAAGATGATGCGGGCGTCCTGGTAGCGCGTGTTGTCGTCGCTCCACACGTAGAAGTCGCCGTACGGACCCTCGGGGTCGGCGCGCGAGGCCTGGAACCACGGGTGCTGGTCGCTCGTGTGGTTCATGACCAGGTCGATCACGATCCGGATGCCGCGCGAGTGGGCCTCGGCGATGAGTTCGGTGAAGTCGGACATGGACCCGTACTGGCCCGCGATCGCGGTGTAGTCGGCCACGTCGTACCCGCCGTCCCGCAGGGGCGAGGGATAGAACGGCGGCAGCCACAGGGCGTCGATCCCGAGCCACTGGAGGTAGTCGAGCCGGTCGATGAGCCCGCGCAGGTCTCCCGAGCCGTCGCCCGACGAGTCCGAGAACGCGCGGACCAGGACCTCGTAGAACACCGCGGTCCGGTACCAGGAGGGGTCGTCGGACAGTCCCGCGCGCTGCGCCAGCGGCGCGGCCGGCTGCCGCCGGGGAGGCAGCGCACCCACGGGCAGGGGAGCCGGGGCCGTCGCGGGCGCGACGGGAGCAGGGCCAGCCGCGTGGCCGTCCCGGGCGGCGCCACCCGGGACGCCGCCCGGCACCCCGCCCGACGTGGCGGACGGTACCTGCCCCCCGGCGGGCGGCAGG
The DNA here is from genome assembly GCF_042726295.1 of Oerskovia sp. NPDC060338. Lineage (NCBI taxonomy): Bacteria > Bacillati > Actinomycetota > Actinomycetes > Micrococcales > Cellulomonadaceae > Oerskovia > Oerskovia sp. NPDC060338. The sequence continues at coordinate 74,308 of NZ_JBHXCQ010000018.1, read as the reverse complement.
TACGGGGGTGCGGTCATGGCGCGCCCACGTGGATGACGTGCGCGACCTGCTCCTGCGGCACGAGCCGGACGTACACGTCCTGCCCCCACCCGTACGAGGCACCGCTCAGGAGGTCGTGCGCGACGAACTGCCCGTGCTCGGCGGGTACGCCCAGGGCCGCGAGGTCGAGGTGGACCATGGACTCCTGCGTGCCCCACGGGTCCAGGTTGACGACCACGATCACGGTGTCGGCGGGCTCGGGCGTCCCGTCCGGTGCCACGCGTGCCGGCAGGTGGCGCGAGAACGCGAGGACCTGGTCGTTGCTCGTCGGGTGGATCGTGAGGTTGCGCAGCTGGCGCAGCGCGGGATGCTCGCGGCGCACCTCGTTGAGCCGCGTCAGGAGCGTCGAGATCCCGATCTCCTGCGCGAGCGCCCAGTCGCGCGGCTTGTACTCGTACTTCTCGTTGTCGATCTGCTCCTCGACCCCGGGACGCGGCACGTTCTCGACGAGCTCGTAGCCCGAGTAGATCCCCCAGGTGGGCGAGCCGAGGGCCGCGAGCACGGCTCGCACCGCGAACCCGGCGACCCCGCCGTGCTGGAGGTAGGGCGGCAGGATGTCGTGCGTCGTGGGCCAGAAGCTCGGACGCATGTAGGACCCCGTGGGTCCTGAGACCTCGGCGAGGTACTCCGCGAGCTCGGTCTTCTCGTTGCGCCACGTGAAGTAGGTGTACGACTGGTGGAACCCGATGCGCGCGAGCGTGTGCATCATCGCGGGCTTGGTGAACGCCTCCGACAGGAAGATCACCTCGGGGTCGGTGGCACGGACCTCGGCCAGCAGCCACTCCCAGAACTCGAGCGGCTTGGTGTGCGGGTTGTCGACCCGGAACGCCGTGACGCCGCGCGCGATCCAGACCCGCACGACGCGCAGCACCTCGGCGTAGATGCCCGCGGGGTCGTTGTCGAAGTTCAGCGGGTAGATGTCCTGGTACTTCTTGGGCGGGTTCTCGGCGTAGGCGATCGAGCCGTCGACGCGGGTCGTGAACCACTCGGGGTGCTCGGTGACCCACGGGTGGTCGGGCGAGCACTGGAGCGCGAGGTCGAGCGCGACCTCCATGCCCAGGCGACGGGCCTCCTTCACGAACGCCTTGAACGTGCGCTCGCTGCCGAGCTCGGGGTGGATCGCGTCGTGCCCGCCGTCCTTCGAGCCGATCGCGTAGGGCGATCCCGGGTCGCCCGGCAGCGCGGTCAGCGAGTTGTTGCGGCCCTTGCGGTGCGTCGTCCCGATGGGGTGCACGGGCGTCAGGTAGACCATGTCGAAACCCATGGCGGCGATCGCGGGCAGGCGCCGGGCGGCGCTCGTGAACGTGCCCGACCGCCAGGTCCCGTCCTTGAGGCGACGCGCGCCCTCGGAGCGGGGGAACATCTCGTACCAGGCACCGGCCAGGGCGAGCGGCCGGTCCACCACGAGCGGGTACGTGCCCGACGGCGTCACGAAGTCCCGCAGAGGCGTGCGGGCCAGGGCGTCGCGCACCTCGGGCGACAGGGCTGCCGCGAGACGGGCCGGCGAAGGGCGAGACGGGTCCGCGAGGGCGGCCGCGCCGTCGTGCAGGGTCTTCGCGTCCTGCGGGCTGAGGCCCGCCAGGGCCGTGATGCGCTCGAACAGCGCGACACCCTCGGCGAGCATGAGCTCGACGTCGATGCCCGCCGCGACCTTGATCGCGGCGTCGTGCGCCCACGTGCCGTACGGGTCCGACCACGCCTCGACGCGGAACGACCAGGCCCCCGGCGCGTCGGGCGATACCGTCGCGCGGAAGCGGTCGAGACCCGGAGCCACGTCGACCATGTGCGCCCACGAGTGGTCGCTGCCGTCGGGGGCGACGAGCACCGCGGTCGCCGCGACCGCGTCGTGCCCCTCGCGGAACACCGTGGCCTCGACCGGGACGACCTCGCCGACCACGGCCTTGGCGGGCCAGCGGCCCCCCTCGACGACGGGGGATACGTCGACGACCGGGATGCGACCGATCGGTGCGGCCGGCGTGACCGGGGGAGCCTCGCGGACCGGCATCGGGGGCACCGGTCGGGGTGCCGTCGGGGGCGCTGTGCGCGTCCTGCGGGGAGACACGGTCGAGGAGGCGCCGGCGGACGCGTTCGGGCGGGCGGTCGCGGGGGTCGCGAGGTTCTCAGGCACCTGCACAAGGTATCGAGCGCGGGCCGTGAGCGGCACCCGCAGAGCGGGTGTGGCGCCGAACCTCCACGCGCTCGCCGCTCGGCGGGCGGGTGAAAGTTCATGCAAGCGTTACAGGGAGGTGGTGGGCAGGGGGTGTGCGGCGACCGACTGTTGCGTACTGTCGGACCCGTGAGAGCGATCAGACGTTTCACCGTCCGCACCGTCCTGCCCGCCGAGCTGCACGACCTCGACGAGCTGTCCCTCAACCTGCGCTGGTCCTGGCACGCCCCCACGCGCCAGCTCTTCTCGGGGATCGACCCGCAGCTGTGGGACTCCGTGAAGCGCGACCCCGTGGCGCTGCTGGGAGCGCTCGGACCGGACCGGCTCGCGGCGCTCGCAGCCGACAACGGCTTCGTCGAGCGCGTGCGCGCGGCCGCCGCCGACCTGCACCGGTACCTCCAGGACCCCCTCTGGTACCAGCAGCAGGTCGCAGGGGGCGAGGCTCTCCCCGCGGCGATCGCCTACTTCTCCCCGGAGTACGGCATCACCTCGGTGCTGCCGCAGTACTCGGGCGGGCTCGGCATCCTCGCGGGCGACCACCTCAAGAGCGCGTCCGACCTGGGCGTGCCCATCGTGGGTGTCGGGCTGCTCTACGGCGCCGGCTACTTCCGCCAGTCCCTCACGCGTGACGGCTGGCAGGTCGAGACCTACCCGCTGCTCGACCCGGACGGGCTCCCGCTGACCATCCTGCGCGAGGACGACGGCACCCCCGCGCGCGTCTCGATCGACCTGCCCGGCGGGCGCGTGCTGCACGCGCACGTGTGGGTCGCGGCGGTCGGCCGCGTGCCGCTGCTGCTGCTCGACTCCAACGTGCCGGGCAACGACGAGGCCGCTCGCAAGGTCACCGACCGCCTCTACGGCGGCGGCGGCGAGCACCGGCTCCAGCAGGAGCTGCTGCTCGGCGTGGGCGGGGTGCGCGCGCTGCGCCTGTGGTCGCGCCTGACCGGGGCCCCCGAGCCCGAGGTCTACCACACCAACGAGGGGCACGCCGGGTTCCTGGGCGTCGAGCGCATCCGCGAGCTCGTCACCGGCGCGGGCCTCACGTTCGACGCGGCCCTCGAGGCGGTGCGGGCCGCGACGGTCTTCACGACCCACACCCCCGTGCCCGCGGGCATCGACCGGTTCGGCCGCGACCTCGTCTCGCAGTACTTCGGCGGGGACAACCAGATCCCCGGGATCGACGTCGAGCAGGTCCTCTCGCTCGGTGCCGAGGACTACGACGGCGGCGACCCGACGGTCTTCAACATGGCCGTCATGGGACTGCGCCTGGGCGGGCGCGCCAACGGCGTCTCGCTCCTGCACGGCGAGGTCTCGCGCGGCATGTTCAACGGGCTGTGGCCGGGCTTCGACTCGCGCGAGGTCCCCATCACGTCCGTGACCAACGGCGTGCACTCGCCCACGTGGGTCGACCCCAGGATGGCCGCGCTCGAGGCCGAGAAGCTGGGCCTCGACGAGCTCACGGCCGACTCCGCGTCGTCGGGCTGGCTGAACCCCGACGCCGTGACCGACGCCGAGCTGTGGGACATGCGCCGCGAGCTGCGCGGGCAGCTGGTCGACGAGGCCCGCAACCGGCTGCGCAGGTCCTGGCGCGAGCGCGGGGCCAGCCCCGCCGAGCTCGGCTGGGTCGACGACGCGCTCTCGCCCGACGTCCTGACCATCGGGTTCGCGCGTCGCGTCCCCACGTACAAGCGGCTCACGCTCATGCTGCGCGACCCCGAGCGCCTGCGCTCGCTGCTGCTCGACCCCGAGCGGCCCGTCCAGCTCATCGTCGCCGGCAAGTCCCACCCCGCCGACGACCAGGGCAAGCGGCTCATCCAGCAGCTCGTCCGGTTCACCGACGAGGCCGACGTGCGCGGCCGCATCGTGTTCCTGCCGAACTACGACATCGGCATGGCGCAGTCGCTCTACCCGGGCTGCGACGTGTGGCTCAACAACCCGTTGCGCCCGCTCGAGGCGAGCGGCACGTCGGGCATGAAGTCCGCGCTCAACGGCGGGCTCAACCTGTCGATCCTCGACGGGTGGTGGGACGAGTGGTACGACGGCGAGAACGGCTGGGCCATCCCCACGGCCGACGGCGTCGAAGACACCGAGCGTCGTGACGACCTCGAGGCCGCCGCGCTCTACGACCTCATCGAGACCCAGGTCGCCGCGCGCTTCTACGACCGTGACGAGCGGGGCGTCCCCGGTCGCTGGCTCCAGATGGTGCGGCACACGCTCGCGACCCTGGGACCCAAGGTCCAGGCCACGCGCATGGTCGCCGACTACGTGCACCGCCTGTACGGGCCGGCTGCGGTCGCCGGGCGCACGCTCAACGCCCCGGGGTTCGAGCCCGCGCGCGAGCTCGCGGCGTGGAAGCAGCACGTGCGCGGCGACTGGTCGCGCGTGCGTGTGGACCACGTCGAGTCGAGCGGAATCCGCGAGGTGCCTCAGGTCGGCGACCTCCTGACGGTCAAGGCCTACGTGTCGCTCGGCGACCTGCAGCCCGGCGACGTCGAGGTCCAGGTCGTCCACGGTCGCGTGACCGAGGCCGACGTGATCGAGACCTTCACGGCCGAGCCGCTCGAGCTCGCCGAGACGTACGAGGCGGGGCGGGCGGCGTTCGCCGGGTCGGTGCGGCTCGAGGCGTCGGGCCCGTTCGGGTACACCGTGCGGATCGTGCCTCAGCACGAGGGGCTCGCGAGCGTCGCGGAGCTGGGGCTGGTCGCGAACGCCTGACCGGCTGTGCTGCCGAAGTAGAACGTGCCGCGTGAAGTAGAACCCCCTGCGTTCTACTTCACGCGGCACGTTCTACTTCACCCGCTCGCGGGCAAGCCTCCTGGCCGTACGGAGCCGACCCGCGAGGCGTTCCAGGTCCTTCAGGTCCTCCCACGTCACGCGAAGGATCGTCCACCCCGCCTCTCTGAGCGCGTCCTCACGCAACTTCTCGGCGAGCAGGCTCTCCCCGGGGTCGCCCATGCCGCCGGCGTACTTGACCATGCCGTCGAACTCGAGCCCGATGCGAAGCTCGGGCCAGGCGAGGTCGAGTCGAAACTCGCCGCGCCAGGTGACGACTGAGTACTGGGGGACGAGTGACGGGAGACCGGCGTCGAGAGCGGCCCAACGCAACAGCGTCTCGCCGGGGGACTCCGACCGGGCGTCGGCAATCCGGAGGATCTGCCGCGCCTGGATCACCCCGCGCTTTCCCGCCGACTCGTCGAGGATCGTCTCGAGCAACGGGACCTCGGCACCGAGCCGCAGCGCAGAGTCGGCGATGACCAGGGCGCTGGCGGGCCGCAGCGAACGGGCGCAGTCGACCGCCGTCCGCTCCAGGGACGTGACCGGGACGCCGTCCAGGTCGTGCCGGTCGCGTTCGGGCAACGCGGTCCAGTGACGTCGGGTGGTCGGGTCGGAGTCGCGGCGCACGCTGGGATTCGCGAGCTGGGTCACATGGACCAGTCGCCTGAGCCGCCAGGTCCAGCACCCCCACAGGAGAGCCGCTGTCTCATGGCTCAGCCAGTAGGAGGTGCCCAACCTTTCCACGACCCCTCGCACGCTCGCGAGCACCTCGGCCTCGCGGCGGCGTGCGGGCCCGTCGCCGGTCGGGAGCGGGAGGTAGACGCCCGGGCGGACACGGACCACCTGTCCATCACGTCGGCTCCGCTCGAGCCGTGCCCGGGTCGCTGGTTCGTAGCGCAGCGCGGGAGGGACCTGACGGCCGGACTCTGCTCGTGCCATGTCGTTCAGCGTGCCGGTGATCGGCGGCGCCAGGCGAGGTGCCCGGGAATCTGTGGACAACCGGGCGGCGAAGTAGAACGTCCTGCTCGAAGTAGTGCGCAGCGCGTTCTACCTCGCGCAGTAGGTTCTACTTCGACGTCAGGCCTGTACCTCGACGTCAGGCCTGTACCTCGACGTCAGGCCTGTACCTCGACGTCAGGCCTGTACCCCGACGTCAGCCCTCCGCCTCGACGTCAGACGCGGTCGCACCCCTCAGCAGCCCCAGGTACCGCACCCTCGTCGCGAGCACCTCGCGCAGCTGCTCCCCGATCCCCTCGACGAACTCCTCGCGGTACACCGCGTCGACCTGGACCGAGATGGCGTAGTACAGACCGGTGAACGTCGCGATCGCGACCGACACCCGCACGAGGGTCTGCGTGACCACGAGCGGGCTCCCCGACAGGTCGAACGTCAGGAGCACGCGCTGCCCGTCGATGCCCCACAGGTCCATGACCTCGGGCGTCACGGTCAGCGTCCCGAGCGCGACGAAGAAGATGCCCATCCCGGCACTGACCACGAGCACCTGCAGGAGCTGGGAGAGGCCGATCATCGCGGCCACGTTGAACCGCTGGCTGCGGGTCAGCGGTGGGAGGTCCGAGGCGCCCGGCACCCCGTCCGCGGCCGTGCGCAGCGCGTTCCGCGCCTCGGTCGGCAGGCGCAGCCCCACGAACAGCACGACGAGCCCCGCGAAGAACGTCCCCAGGATCACCCCCGCGGCCCCGCCCGTCCGGCTGAAGACCTGCCACACCTCGGCGTTGTAGAACAGGACGAGCGAGAACACCATGAGCAGTGGCAGGAGCCGCACGAGCCGCATCAGCGACGCCCCGAGCTCGTCGACGATCCGTGCGAGCCCCCACCACAGCGACGAGCCGACGCCGTACGCGACCACGACCCACACGAGCCCCAGGAGCAGCAGGTTGCCGCCGGCCGTGACGAGCGCGGCGCCCCACGCACCCCCGAACACCGCGGGCAGCACGGCGGGCACGAGCACGAAGAACGCGAGCTCGGGCCCGCCGACGTCCTGCGGCAGGGTCGACCAGTGCCGTCCGCGCAGGACGTTGAGCCCCGCGTAGGCCGCGGCGATCAGCACCGCGCCCCCGGCCACGGCGAGCAGGTTGGCCCACCAGGTCCACCCGCCGTTCAGGGCGCCCGTGAGCTCGAGCAGCAGCACGACCACGAGGAAGGGCGCCGAGCGCCCGAACACGTCACGGCGCGCCGAGTGGTCCTCGAGCAGCAGGGGCAGGCCGTTGCGTCGCAGGACGCGTTCGCAGCCCGCGACGTCGAGCCGGTCCACGCCCGGACCGCCGGCCGGGGGACCGGGGGGAGCGGCGCCGTCGGGCAGGTTCATGCCGGGAGCGTACCGGCAGGGCGGTCCGCCGGCCGGGCGCCCTCGCCGCGGCTACGTTCGCCTCATGCCCGACGACGCCGCTCACCTCCCCGACCTTCCCCCGCCCTTCGGTGGGGTCGCGTGGGACGGCGACGCGTCGGCCGGGGCCTGGATCGGGCCCCTTCTGGGGGAGTGGGGGACCGTGGGGGCGTGCGTCCCGTCGGGCTATGCCGCCTATGCACGCATCCCCGACGTGCCCGCGTGGGCCGAGGAGGACGAAGGGATCGGGTCGCTCTACCTGGGACGGAGCGAGCGGACCGGACCCGAGCAGATGGACCTGCTGCTCGACGCCCTCGCGCCGTTCACGGGCGACCAGGTGTGCCACTTCGCGCTGTGGACCGGGTACGGGTGGCTGTACGACCATGCGACCCGTCCCGAGGACTCGACGTCGTTCGCCCTGCTCTCGTTCGGGATCGACGACGTGGGTGAGGGGGACGCGCCGGGGTCCTCGTTCGCGCTCGCGCAGGCGCAGGCCGAGGCCCGGGTGCGAGCGCTGCGGGACGCGCACCAGGTCGAGCGGCCTGCGGCACCGATGCTCGAGCTGCCGTACCGCGGCTACCACCTGTGGCACGGGCCGCTCGCGCAGGCCGCAGCCTTCGCGTCGCTCCGCCAGTCGCCCACGCTGTGGTGGCCGGACGACCGGTCGTGGTTCGTGTGCACCGAGCTCGACACCGTGTCCACGGACCTCGGGGGCAGCGAGGAGCTCGTCGCGGCGCTGCTCGAGGTGCCCGGGCTCCGCGCGTCGCGCGTGAGCCCGGACGACCCGGTGCAGATGCCCGCGGACTGGTGACGGGAGCGGTCCTCCGTCTCCAGGCGTGCCGCCCCGGTCCCCGGCCCTACAGGCTCCGCGCGAGCGCGCGCCCCACGGTCCGTCCCGAGAAGAGACACCCGCCGAGGAACGTCCCCTCGAGCGCCCGGTGACCGTGCACGCCGCCGCCCCCGAACCCCGCGGCCTCGCCGGCGGCGTACAGGCCCTCGAAGACCGAGCCGTCAGGGCGCAGCACGCGGCCGTCGGTGTCGGTGTGCAGCCCGCCGAGCGTCTTGCGGGTCAGGACCGAGAGCCGGACCGCGAGCATGGGCCCGTCCTTGGGCGTCGTGAGCGGGCGCGGCGGGGACACGCGGATGACGCGGTCGACGAAGAACTTGCGGGCCATCGCCGTCGCCACGACCTGGTGGTCCTTGCCGAGCCCCGAGCGCACCTGGTCGTCACGCAGCCGGACCAGCCGTTCGAGCTCGGTCGCGTCGATGTGCCCCTGCGACCCGGGGGTCGCGGCCGTCAGGGCGTTCATCCCGGCGGCGAGCTCGGTCGGGTTCGCGCCCCACACGAACTCGGGCGACTCGGCGGCGAACCTGGCCACGGGACCGACCGCCCCGGGCAGCACCCGCTGTGCCAGCAGCCGCACGCTCCGGCCGGTGAGGTCGGGGTTCTGCTCCGAGCCCGACAGCGCGAACTCGCTCTCCATGATGGCCTTGTTGAGCACGAACCAGGAGTGGTCGTCGGCGCGGCCCGTGACGTGCTGGAGCGAGCCCAGGGCGTCGAACCCCGGGAAGAGCGGGGCGGGCAACCGGTGGCCGTGCGCGTCGACCCACAGCGACGAGGGTCCGGGCAGGATGCGGATGCCGTGGTGGGTCCACACGGGCGAGTGGTTCGCGATGCCCTCGGGGTAGTGCCACATGCGGTCCTCGTGGACCAGGGCCGCGCCCGCGTCGCGCGTGACGCCGAGCATCAGACCGTCGGTCGAGTCGGGGACGCCCGAGAGCATGCGCTCGGGCAGGACGCCAGCGCCCGCGGGCCAGTTCGCGCGGACCAGGTCGTGGTTCGCGCCGATCCCCCCGGAGGAGACGACGACGGCGCTCGCCGACAGCTCGACCTCGCCCACGACGTCGCGCACCGAGGGCACGCCTCGCTCGACCGGGTCGTCGGCCAGGATCTCCGCCCGCACCCCCGTGACGGCGCCGTCGGTGACGACGAGCTCGGTGACGCGGTGCCGGAAGCGGATGTCGAGCAGACCGGCCTCCCTGGCGTCGAGCGCCGCCCGGACGAAGGGCTCGAGGATGCCGGGACCGGTGCCCCAGGTGACGTGGAACCGGGGCACGCTGTTGCCGTGGCCACCCGCGGGGTACCCGCCCCGCTCGGCCCACTGGACGAGCGGGAACCATCGCACGCCCTTGTCGTGCAGCCACGAGCGCATGTCCCCCGCCGCGAAGTCCACGAACCCTCTGGCCCAGGCGTAGCCCCAGCGGTCCGGCCCGGTGCCGTCCGCCGCGCCCGGCGCGAACTGCGCCGAGCCGAGCCAGTCGTCGAGGGCGAGCTCGGGGGTGTCCTTGACCCCCATGCGGCGCTGCTCGGGCGAGTCGACCAGGAAGAGACCGCCGAAGGACCAGAAGGCCTGCCCGCCCAGGCTCGCGGCGGGCTCCTGGTCGAGGAGGATCACGTGACGGCCCGCCGCGGTGAGCTCGGTCGCGGCGACGAGCCCGGACAGGCCCGCACCGACGACGATGACCTCGGCGGAGCCGGCAGGTCCGGGGCTGGTAGCGCTCCCGCGGGCGGGGCGGGCTGCGGTCGGGTCGGGGATGCTGACGTCGTTGTCACTCATGCGCAGAGACTAGACCCCGTGTCCCTTCGCGAGGTAGAGGTGGCCCGGCGTCGAGGTGGTCGAGGTGGTGGTCCCGAGACCTCTACCCCGACGCCGGACCTCTACCTCAGCGCTGCGGAGCGGAGAGGTAGACCTGCATGCTGAGGGGCTCGAGCAGGACGGGCTGCGCGCCGGTCCTGCCAGCGGGGTCCTGGTCGGCGGAGGCGCCCTCGGTGCCCTCGCCCCCGTGCTCGCCCTCGGTGGGGTGCTCCCAGTCGGAGTCCCACGCGAGCTCCCAGGCGCAACCCGCAGCCCCGCCGCGCCCCGGCACCTCGGCGAGCGTGACCTCGACCGTGTCGAGCGCACCGTTGACCACGACGAGCACGTCCCGGTCGCCCTCGTCCGGGCCCGTGCGCAGCATCTGCAGGACCCGGAAGCCGGGGTCGTGCCAGGCGTCGTGGTCGAGAGGACGCCCGGCGGAGTCGAACCACGCGAGGTCCGGGACAGCGTCCTCGGCGGCATGACGCGGCCTGCCGTGGAAGAACGCGTCGCTGCGCAGCGCGGCGTGCTCGCGACGCAGGGCGAGCAGGTGCGTCGTGGTCGCGAGCAGGTCCTTGCGCCACGGCGACAGGTCCCAGCTCACCCAGGACAGCGGCCCGTCCTGGCAGTAGGCGTTGTTGTTGCCCCGCTGCGTGCGGCCCATCTCGTCGCCCGCCGTGAGCATGGGGGTGCCCGCGGCCAGGATCTGCGTGGCCATGAGGTTGCGGATCGAGCGTCGCCGCAGGGGAGCGATCACGAGCCCGGGCTCGAACCCCCCGTGCTCGAGCACGGCCTCCTCGTCTTGCAGCCGTCCCTCGATGCCGTGGTTCCAGGACCGGTTGTCGTCGCTGCCGTCCCGGTTGCCCTCGCCGTTGGCCTCGTTGTGCTTGTGCTCGTAGGCGACGAGGTCGGCGAGCGTGAAGCCGTCGTGGGCCGTCACGAAGTTGATCGACGCGACCGGCCCGCGCATGAGCGGCGGGTCGCTGTGCCCGAACAGGTCCGCCGACCCGGCCAGGCGGGTCGCGAGCTCGCGCACGCCCTGGCCCTGGCGCCCGTGCGAGGCCTCACGGGGGTCGGCGAGCCAGAACTGGCGCACGGCGCCGCGGAAGCGGTCGTTCCACTCGGCCATCGGGGCGGGGAACTGCCCGGTCCGCCACCCGCCGGGGCCTACGTCCCACGGTTCGGCGATGAGCTTGAGCCCGTTCAGCACGGGGTCGGTCTGGAGCGCGACGAGGAACGGGTGGTCGGGGTCGAACCCGCTCGGCCTGCGACCGAGGGTCACCGCGAGGTCGAACCGGAAGCCGTCGACCCCGATCTCCTGGGCCCAGTAGCGCAGCGAGTCGAGCGCCGCCTGGACCACGCGGGCGCGCCGGAAGTCGAGGCTGTTGCCCGTCCCGGTGACGTCGGCCAGCCGGGCCGGGGTCGCGCCGTCGTGCAGGTAGTGCACGGGGTTGTCGAGGCCGCGCCACGACAGGTGGGGCCCGTCGACCCCGCCCTCGCACGTGTGGTTGTGGACCACGTCGAGCACGACCTCGATCCCGGCCTCGTGCAGCAGGTGGACCATGCCGCGGACCTCGTCGACCACGGCGCCCGGCCCGGCCTCCTGCGCGGCCCGCGTCGCGTACGGCGCGTGCGGGGCGAAGAACCCGGCCGTCGAGTAGCCCCAGTAGTTGGTCAGGCCCTTGGCCACGAGGTGCGGCTCCGACAGGAACGCGTGGATCGGCAGGAGCTCGATCGTCGTGACACCCAGGTCCCGGAGGTGCGCGATCGAGGCCGGGTGAGCGAGCCCCGCGTAGGTGCCGCGCAGCGGCTCGGGCACGGCCTCGAGCTGCATGGTCAGGCCGCGCACGTGCGCCTCGTACAGCACGGTGTCGGCCCACGGGACCTGCGGCCGACGCACGGGCGGGTGGTTCGTGCGCGGGGCCACGACGACCGAGTGCGGCACGTGGGCCGCGGAGTCGCGCGGGTCGGCCGGACCGCCCGGGTCGCCGACGAGCGCTCCCGAGGCGTCGCGCTCGGTCACGTGCCCGCGCGTCGAGGGGTCCTCGTCGAGCTCGCCCACGAGCCCGCGCGCGTACGGGTCGAGGAGCAGCTTCGCGGGGTTGTACCGGAGACCTGCGGCGGGATCCCAAGGACCGTGGGCGCGGAAGCCGTAGCGCTGCCCCTCGCGCACGCCGGGCACACGACCGTGCCAGACGCCGTAGCTCGGCCCGTCGAGCGCGACGCGCCGCTCGTGGACCTCACCGTCGGGGGAGACGTCGAGCAGGCACAGGTCGACGGCGCTCGCGTGCGACGCGAGCACGGCGACGTCGACGCCGTCTCCTGCGAGGTGCACGCCGAGCGGCGGGACCGGGCCGTGCGAGGGGCGGGGGCGGGGGGTGGGGGCAAGCGCTTGCACCCCTCCATTGTGCGGCCCGGTCGTGGACGGTTCGTGCTCACCACGTGGTCGTGCGCAAGATCTCACCCGGCGCCGGGGCGCTGCCCGGTAGGGTTTCGACTGTGCCGCGTCCTCGCGAGGGGACCTGGCGTGCGGGTTCGTCCCGGGTCCACCGTCGCCCACCCACGGAGCTCATCACGATGAGGATCGTCGTCGCCGTCAAGTATGTTCCCGATATCCACGCCGACCGTCGATTCGACGAGGGCCGCGTCGTGCGCTCGTCGGAGGAGGGGACGCTCAACGAGCTCGACGAGAACGCGATCGAGGCCGCCCTGAAGATCGTCGAGTCGCTGCCCGAGGACGAGCAGTCGTCCTCCGAGGTCGTCGTCCTGACCATGGCCGGCCCCGAGTCCGACACCGCGATCCGCAAGGCGTACCAGATGGGCGTCGGACGCGGGGTGCGTGTGAGCGACGAGGCGCTCGCGGGCTCGGACTACTTCGGCACCGTCAGCACGCTGGCCGCCGCGATCCGCAAGCTCGAGGAGGAGGGCCCGGTCGACCTGGTCGTCACGGGCATGGCCGCGCTCGACGGGCTGGGGTCCGTCGTCCCGGTGCTGCTCGCGGCCGAGCTCGACCTGCCGCAGCTCACGCTCGCGGGCAAGCTCGAGGTCGACGCCGACGCACGGACCGCTCAGGTCACGCGCGAGCTCGACGACGCGCTCGAGGTGCTCTCGGCACCGCTGCCCGCGGTGGTCTCGGTGACGGACCACGCGAACTGGCCGCGCTTCCCGAACTTCAAGCTCATCATGGCCGCGCGCACCCAGCCCATCGAGGTCTGGAGCCTCGCGGACCTGGGCATCGACCCCGCCACGGTGGGCGACGCCGGTGCGCGCACGCACATCCTCAGCGCCACGCCGCGCCCGCCGCGCCCCGAGGTCGAGGTCGTCGTCGACAAGGGCGAGGGCGGCCGTGCACTGGCCGAGTTCCTCATCCGCAACGAGCTGGTCTGAGAGGGAACACCGTGACCACCAACGTCCTCGTCCTGCTCGACTCCCCGGAGACGCAGCTGCGCTCCGCGGCCCTCGAGCTCCTCACCATCGCCCGCAGCCTCGGGCGACCCAAGGCGGTGACGCTCGGCAGCCCGAGCGTCACGACGCTCGCCCAGCTCGGCGCCTACGGCGTCGACACGGTCCTCCAGGCCGAGCTGCCCACGTCCCTGAGCCCCGGCGCCGAGCACCTCACGGCCGTCGTCTCGCAGACGCTCGCGACCGCGGTGCGCCGTGCGAACGCCGACGTCGTGCTGCTCTCGGCGACCTTCCCCAACAAGGAGGCCGCCGCACGCCTCGCGTACGAGCTCGGTGCGGGCCTCGTGATCGACGCCGCCGCGGTCCGTGCCGAGGACGGCAAGGCGGTGGGCTACAAGCGGGTCTTCGCAGGCTCGTGGGACACCGCGTGCGAGGTCTCGACGGACGTCGCGGTCTTCACGGTCCGCGCCAACTCGGTCGTGCCGGAGCCTGCCGAGTCCTCGGTCGCGACCGAGGTCATCGGGTTCCCCGTCGAGGTCCCGGCATCGGCCACGCGGGTCACGGTCGTCTCGCGCGAGGAGAAGCCGGTCGTCGAGGGCGGGCGCCCGAGCCTGGCCGAGGCAGCGTCGGTCGTGGCCGGCGGGCGCGGCACCGACGGTGACTTCGCTCCGATCGAGGAGCTCGCGGACGCGCTCGGCGCGGCCGTGGGCGCAACCCGCGACGTGGTCTACGAGGGCTGGTTCGACACGTTCATCGGCCAGACCGGCGTGACGATCGCGCCCCGCCTGTACATCGGTGCGGGCATCTCGGGGGCTCCGCACCACCGTGGTGGCATGCAGGCCTCGCAGGTCATCGTCGCGGTCAACAACGACTCCGACTGCCCGCTGTTCGAGATCGCGGACTTCGCGGTCGTCGGCGACCTCGCCGAGGTGCTGCCGCAGGCGGCGAAGGTCATCCGCGAGCACAAGGGCTGACCACCCGCACGACCGACGCACGCCCCGGCAGGCTCGCCTGCCGGGGCGTGCGTGCGCCCGGGGGTGCTGCGGGTCGCGGGGGCGGGGTCGCGCCGGTGCGAGGTCCCTGGAGCGGGTCAGAGTCCGAGGTGCTCGAGCCAGGCGAGACCCGCGAGCGCCCGGCCCAGGGAGCGGTCCAGGAGGCACGGCCGGCCCGGGGGAGCGGGGCGACGGGCGGTGTCCAGGGAGAATCCTGCGAACCCGCCGACGATCGAGCGCAGGTCCTCGGGGTGCACCTCGGCGCCCAGCGGGTGGTCGTCGAACACGGCCGTGAGCCAGGCTCCGGCGCGCTCGGCGTCGTCCCAGTGCACGACCGGTGGTCCTCCGTCGCACGGGACCTCGACGTCGACGGGCTCGAACACGCCCTCGACGCCCTGGGCGCCGACCGTGACGAGCAGGTGGGCGAGGTCGAGCCAGCCCGCCCCGCGCATGGCGTAGGGCCAGTCGAGGACGTAGACCTGGTCGTCGGTCACGGCGAGGTTCTCGGCCCGCATGTCGCCGTGGACGATCGACTCGCCCTCGCACGCGACGAGCACGCCCAGCTCGGCCTCGACGAGCCGGTCCAGGTGCTGTGCCGCCCAGGGCGAGACGTGCTCGAGGTGCTGGTACGGCTCGCGCTGGACGCGGCCCCAGCCGATCGCGGCCGACGCGAGCTGGGGGCCGGCGGGCGGCAGGGGGATCTGGCGTGCGCCGGGGACGCGCGCGAGGTCGTCGAGGGTCTCGAGCACGCGACCGAGCACCGCGGGGTCCCACGGGACGCGGGGCGGGTAGCCGTCGATCGCCTCGTACGCGAGCACGATCCAGTCACCGTCGCCGTGGCCCCACAGGAAGCGTGGCATGGGGACGGCTGCGGGCAGGCGCACCGAGATCTTGGCCTCGGCCCGGTGCAGGTCGGCGCACTCGGGCGCGTCGAGCGTGCGGGCAGCCTTGAGGAAGACCTGGTCGCCCGTCGAGAGCCGCACGAGCGAGCCCATGCCCGGACTGAAGCCGCTCACGACGCTGATCTCCTCCACGACCCGGGCGTTCATGGTCGCCTCGATCTCGTCGCGCAGCTCGGCGGGGAGCTGCGCCCAGCCCAGCCGGTCGCTCGCGTGGGCGCGCGGGTCCTCCGGTGAGCGGACCACGGTGGTGGTCGCGGCGTCGTCGGGCATGGGGTGTGGCACTCTCACAGGGTGAGGAGGGGAGTCTGAGGGGGAACCGCGTGAAGGCGTCCCGGGGGCGGTCCACGGCGGGGAACGAGCCGAGGACGTCGATCCGAGGACGATCGGGCATCTGTCAAGATATCGCGTTTTCCTGGGCTGTCCAGCGCGGTCCCACAGGTCGGCCGAGGGGCCTCGGGACGTCCCTCGGCGACCGTGTGACAGCGAGCCCCAGGAACCCTTCGTAGACTGGACGACTGTGATCGCCCCATGACCTCCACCCCTGCCGCGCCCGGTGCCGGCGCGTACCTCGACCACGCCGCGACGACCCCCATGTCTCCCGCGGCGATCGAGGCGTTCGTCGCGGAGCTGACGGCGACCGGCAACCCGTCCTCGCTGCACTCGGCGGGACGGGCAGCGCGCCGTGTCGTCGAGGAGTCGCGCGAGGCCGTGGCCGCGGCGCTCGGCGCGCGCCCCAGCGAGGTGATCTTCACCGCGGGAGGCACCGAGTCGGACAACCTCGCGATCAAGGGCCTGTTCTGGGGGCGTCGCACGACCGAGCCCCGGCGGCGGCGCATCCTCGTCTCGGCGGTCGAGCACCACGCGGTGCTCGACCCGGCGTTCTGGATGGCCGAGCACACGGGCGCGGAGATCGTCCTGCTGCCCGTCGACGACGAGGGGCGCCTCGACCTGGACGCCCTGCGGGCCGAGCTCGCGGCCAAGGGGGACGAGGTCGCGCTGATCTCGGTCATGTGGGCCAACAACGAGGTCGGGACGATCCAGCCGGTCCAGGAGGTCGTGCAGATCGCGCGCCCGTACGGGATCCCCGTGCACTCCGACGCGGTGCAGGCCGTGGGCCAGGTCCCGGTGGACTTCACCGCGAGCGGGCTCGACGCCCTGACCCTCACAGGCCACAAGCTCGGCGGGCCGGTGGGCGTGGGTGCCCTGCTCGCGAAGCGAGGGCTGCCGCTCACGCCCGTGCTGCACGGCGGCGGGCAGGAGCGCGGCGTGCGCTCGGGCACGCTCGACACCCCGGCCATCCGGTCGTTCGCGGTCGCGGTGACCGAGGCCGTCGGGGCGCGCGCAGAGCGCGCCGAGCACCTGGCCGAGCTGCGCGACGAGCTGGTGCGCGGCGTGCGCGCGGCCGTCCCCGGCGCGGTCCTGCGGGGGCCGGACCCGTTGGTCGACCCGTCGCGGCGCCTGCCCGGCAACGCCCACTTCACGTTCCCCGGCTGCGAGGGAGACTCGTTGCTGTACCTGCTGGACTCGGCCGGCGTCCAGACGTCGACGGGTTCGGCGTGCCAGGCCGGGGTCCCGCAGCCCTCGCACGTCCTGCTCGCGATGGGGGTGCCCGAGGACGACGCGCGCGGTGCGCTGCGGTTCTCGCTCGGTGCGACCTCGACGCACGCCGACGTGCAGCGGCTCCTGGACGCGTTGCCCCAGGTCGTGGCGCGCGCGCAGGCCGCGGGTCTCGCGTCCTCGGCGGGCACGAGCCGGGGCGTCAGCAGCACCACCACCAGCACGACGAGGAGGCCTGCATGAGAGTCCTGGCAGCGATGTCCGGCGGGGTGGACTCCGCCGTCGCGGCCGCACTGGCCGTCGAGGCCGGCCACGAGGTGGTCGGCGTACACATGGCCCTGTCCCGCAACCGTGAGCAGTTCCGCGCCGGGTCGCGCGGGTGCTGCTCGATCGAGGACGCGGGCGACGCGCGCCGCGCGGCCGACGTCCTGGGCATCCCGTACTACGTGTGGGACCTCTCGGAGCGCTTCGAGGACACGGTCGTCGCGGACTTCCTGTCCGAGTACGAGGCCGGGCGCACGCCCAACCCGTGCGTGCGCTGCAACGAGCACATCAAGTTCGAGGCGCTGCTCGACAAGGCGACCGCGCTCGGCTTCGACGCGGTCGCGACGGGCCACTACGCGCAGGTCGTCACGCGCGAGGTCACGGAGACCGGGCCCGACGGCGAGCCCGTGACCCGTACGGTCCGCGAGCTGCACCGCTCGCCCAACGAGGCCAAGGACCAGTCGTACGTGCTCGCGGTCATGGGGCCCGAGCGGCTGGCCCGCTCGATCTTCCCGCTGGGCGGCTTCGCATCCAAGGACGAGGTGCGCGAGGAGGCCGAGCGGCGCGGGCTGTCCGTCTCGAACAAGCCCGACTCGTACGACATCTGCTTCGTGTCCGACGGCGACACGCAGGGCTTCCTGAGGTCGCGCCTGGGAGCACGCACGGGCGAGATCGTCAACACCGAGGGCGAGGTCCTGGGCGAGCACGAGGGGGCGTACGCGTTCACGGTCGGCCAGCGCAAGGGCCTGGCGCTGGGGCGTCCCGCGGCCGACGGCAAGCCGCGCTACGTGCTCGAGGTCGAGCCGGTGTCCAACCGCGTCGTCGTGGGGCCCGCGGAGCTGCTCACGGTCGACCGGATCGTGGGGGACCGGTCGGTGTGGCTCGCGGACGACGTCCTCGCCGCCGCGGGCTGGGACCGGGCGGCGTCGGTCTCGGGCACCCACGACGGGGCGGAGCCCGGCGAGGGGACCCGGGCCGCGTCGGACTGGTTCGAGGCGACCGTCCAGGTGCGTGCCCACGGGGCGCCGGTCCCGGCGCGGGCGCGTGCCGTCGTCGGGCCTGCGGCGGACGCGTCCGGTGCGGCGCCCGCGCAGGGCGGCGGCATGGAGGTCGAGCTCACGGGCGAGACGCTGCGCGGCGTGGCCGCGGGGCAGTCGCTCGTCGTGTACCAGGGCACGCGCGTGGTCGGGCAGTCGACCGTGCAGCGTGCCTACCGGGCCGCGCGTGCCACGAGCCTCGCGGGCTGAGCCCGTCTCAGACCGTGACGGGCACGCTGCTCCCCACCGCGGCGCCCGGCCGGGTCGCCGCGACGACCGCGCTCGTGGGCACCACGGGGTGCTCGCTCAGCTCGCGCACGAGCCACGCGTCGTCGCGCACCGCCCAGTGCTCGGCCTCGCGGCCGTCCACGAACCGCAGCATGTGCATCTCGCGGACCGTGAAGTGACGGCCCGTGGGGGCCAGTCCCCGGAAGTAGCCGGTGTGCCGCGCGCTGAACGCGACGTGCAGCGCCACCAGGTCGCCCTCGGCCACGGCGTGCAGCACCTCGACGTGCTGGTCGGAGAACGCGTCCGAGAACCAGTGCATGGTCGCGACGAGCCCTTCGAGCCCGCCCGAGGACCCGGGGGCCGGGTCGTGGTTGTGGAAGTCGGCGGCGACCAGCGCCGCCAGGGCCTGTGCGTGGTTTCCCGGTATCGCCTGGGTGTGCACGGCGATCGCGGTGGCCTTGTTGGTCGCGGTGGCCTCGTGGGTCGCAGCGGCTTCGTGGTTCGCGTCGGCCGCGGTCCCGGCCTGGTGGGTGCTTCTCATGTCCGCCTCGCTCGTCCGGCGGGGTCGTCCAACGGCCACCGCGTCGTCACGGTCTGTGGTGCATACTCATCACCCTTCACTCGGAGAGAGGGCCGCCGCAAGGGTTCGTGCGGGTGATGCGCGGGTGAGATCCCCGCGACGCGCACCCCACGGGCCGTGCAGCGCGATCAGCAGAGCAGTTCTCAGCACGACACACCAGCAAGGAGCTCACGTCATGACGTCAGTCAGCGGGCACGGACCGTGGCCGGGCGGTGAGGGCACCGACGTGCTCGAGGCGCAGCAGATGATCTTCGGGGACCTCGCCGAGGTGCCCACGGGGGTCACGCCGGTCCCGTTCCTCGCGCGCCTGCCCCAGCGGGGACCAGGGGCCGACGGCGTAGGACGCACGGCGACCCTGCTCGCGGACCTGCCCGTCGAGATCGGCCCGCACGGCTGGAAGCTCGCCGACCGACCCGGCATGGACGAGCGTCGCGCGCAGGCGTTCCTGCGCGAGGACCTCGGTGCGCTCGCGATCGCGGGCCACGGGTACACGGGGCCGCTCGCCGTGTCGGTCGTCGGGCCGTGGACGCTCGCGGCCGAGCTCTACCTCGCGCGGGGCGACCGCGTGCTCTCCGACCGTGGTGCGGCGGCCGACCTGGCGGGCTCGCTCGCCGTCGGGCTGCGTGCGCACCTCGACGAGGTCCGGCGACAGGTGCCCGGTGCCGACCTCGTGGTGCAGGTCTCCGAACCGCTCCTGGGGCAGATCAACGCGGGCGTGCTGCCCACGTTCTCCGGGTACTCGCGCCTGCGCGCGGTCGAGGGGCCCGACATCGTCGAGGGCCTCACCGGGGTCCTGGACGCCGTGCGCGGGTGGGGTGCGCGCAGCGTCGTGCACGTGGGGCCGGCCTGGGTGGGGATCGCACCCGTGGTGCTCGCGGGCGCCGACGCCGTGGGTCTCGACCTCGCCGCGCGCGGCACGGGCTGGGACGAGAAGGGCTGGGAGCTGGTCGCTCGCGCGGTCGAGCGCGGCACCGGGGTCTGGGCGGGTCTGCCGCCCGCGAAGGTCTCGCAGTGCTCGGGCCCCCACCTCGGCGAGCTCGCGTCGCTCGTGACCGTCCCGTGGCGCCGCATCGGGCTCCCTGCCTCGGGGCTCGACGACGTGACGCTCCTGGCGGCACCTCGCGCAGGGGGAGTGGGGCTGGGTTCGGGGAGCCGGCTCGGGAGCACCGACGAGAACCGGGCGATGCTCGGGAACCTGGGGCGGGTCGCGGAGATGCTCGCGGAGCGGGCCCAGGACTGAGGGCTCGTGAGGGCATGGGCCTGCGGGCCGTGGCCCCCCAGGGGAACGGGTTGGGGGCGCGGGCACCTCGTGCCCCCCGGTGGCGAGGTTCGGCAGCCGGGCTGCCGTACGTCCGCGGTGCCCGCTCGTTTTCGCCGGGACGGCCCCCGGTGCGTACGCTCGAAGCACGCGCTCGCGATCTGCGGTGCCCACGTCCGTCCACTCTCCCGAAGGAGCGCGATGCCCGCTCTGCACGCCGTCCTCTTCGACCTCGACGGGGTCCTGACACCGACTGCCGAGGTGCACATGCGTGCCTGGGAGCGTCTGTTCGCCCCCTTGTGCGTCGAGCGTGGTGTCGAGCCGTACACCTCGGCCGACTACTTCGCGCACATCGACGGCAAGCCGCGCTTCGACGGGGTCGCGACGTTCCTCGCCTCGCGCGGGATCGGGCTGCCGCGGGGCACGATCGACGACGCCCCGGGCGAGGGCACGGTGTGCGCGCTGGGCAACAAGAAGAACGAGATCGTGAACCGCATGTTCGTCGAGGAGGGCATCTCCCCGTACCCCGGCTCGATCGCCTTCCTCGACGCCGTGACGGCGGCCGGGGCGCAGGTCGCCGTGGTCTCGTCCTCGCGCAACGCGCCGTCGGTCCTGGCCGCGGCCGGCATCGCGGACCGTTTCGAGGTCGTCGTCGACGGCACGGTCGCGGCCGCGCACGGCCTCGACGGCAAGCCGTCGCCCGCGACCTACGAGTACGCGGCCGAGCTGCTGGGCGTGCCCACGACCGCGGCGATCGTGGTCGAGGACGCGATCTCGGGCGTCCAGGCCGGGGCGGCGGGCGACTTCGGTCTCGTCGTCGGCGTCGACCGCGGGGTCGGTGCCGAGGCCCTGGCCGAGCACGGCGCGGACCTGGTCGTGAGCGACCTGGGCGAGCTCGACGCGACGGTCCTCGACCGTCCGGCACACGAGGGGGTCCGCTGATGGGCGGGTTCGAGCACGGGTTCGACGGGACGATCGACCGCAGCCGCTTCCCGGCGGACCCGTGGAAGCTCACCGAGAGCCGGTACGCGTCGCACGACCTCGGGGTCACCGAGACGCTCTTCTCGGTCGCCAACGGGTACCTGGGCATGCGCGGGAACGTCGAGGAGGGCCGCGAGTCCCACACGCAGGGGACCTTCATCAACGGCTTCCACGAGACCTGGCGCATCCACCACGCCGAGGAGGCCTACGGCTTCGCCGAGGTCGGGCAGACGATCGTCAACGTCCCCGACGTCAAGATCATCCGCCTCTACGTCGACGACGAGCCGCTCCTGCTGCCCGTCGCGGACCTGATCTCCTACGACCGGTCGCTCGACATGGCCGACGGCGTGCTGCGCCGCGAGCTCCTGTGGCGGACGCCGTCGGGCAAGCGCGTGCTCGTGAAGTCCGAGCGCATGGTCTCGTTCGTCGAGCGGCACCTGGCCGTGCTCACGTTCGAGGTCACCATGCTCGACGACCCGGCGCCCATCGCGATCTCGTCGCAGATCCTCAACCGTCAGGACGGGCAGGACGAGTACCACGTCCCCTCGGCCGCGATGGGGCAGGGCTTCGACCCGCGCAAGGCCAACCAGTTCACCGAGCGCGTGCTCCAGCCGCAGGCGCAGTGGGGCGACGACCAGCGGCTCGTGCTCTCCTACCGCTGCACCAACTCGGGCATGACGCTCGCGGTCGCGGCGGACGACGACCTGGTCACCGAGAACACCTACGACGTGCGCACCCAGGTGGACGAGGACCTGGCCAAGCACGTCTACCGGATCCAGGCCGAGCCGGGCAAGACCGTGCGTCTGACCAAGACCGTGGCCTACCACACGTCGCGTGGCGTGCCCGCGATCGAGCTCATCGACCGCTGCCGTCGCACGCTCGACCGCGTGCGCGACGAGGGCATCGCGTTCCAGCACGCCGAGCAGCGTGAGTGGCTCGACGAGTTCTGGGCGCGCTCGGACGTCGAGATCCCCGGTCAGCCCGAGGTCCAGCAGGCCGTGCGCTGGAACATCTACCAGCTCGCGCAGGCCACGGCCCGCGCCGAGGGCAACGGGGTGCCGGCCAAGGGGCTCACGGGCACGGGGTACGGCGGGCACTACTTCTGGGACACCGAGATCTACGTGCTCCCGTTCCTGACGTACACGAGCCCGCGGTACGCGCGCAACGCGCTGCGCTTCCGCTACCAGATGCTCGACGCCGCCCGGCGCCGGGCGGGGCAGCTCTCGCAGCAGGGCGCACTCTTCCCGTGGCGCACGATCAACGGCGAGGAGGCCTCGGCCTACTACGCTGCGGGCACCGCGCAGTACCACATCGACGCCGACGTGACCTATGCCCTCATGCAGTACGTGCGGGCCTCGGGCGACGTCGACTTCCTCGAGCGCGAGGGCGTCGACATCCTCGTCGAGACCGCGCGCATGTGGGCCGACCTGGGGTTCTGGCGCGTCAACGGGGACGACTACTTCCACATCCACGGGGTCACGGGTCCCGACGAGTACACGACGGTCGTCAACGACAACCTCTTCACCAACGTCATGGCCCGCTTCAACCTGCGGGTCGCCGCGGAGACGCTCGAGACCATGCGGCGCGACGCGCCGCACGAGTACCAGGCGCTGGCGATCCGGCTCGGGGTGAGCGAGGAGGAGACCGCCGAGTGGGAGCGGGCCGCCAAGCACATGTCGATCCCGTTCGCCGAGCACCTGGGCATCCACCCCCAGGACTCGCACTTCCTCGAGCGGGAGATCTGGGACCTCTCGGGCACCCCGGCGGACAAGCGGCCGCTGCTGCTGCACTACCACCCGCTCGTGATCTACCGATACCAGGTCCTCAAGCAGGCCGACGTGGTGCTCGCGCTGTTCCTTCAGGGAGCCGAGTTCACGCCCGAGGAGAAGCTCGCCGACTTCGAGTACTACGACCCGTTGACCACGGGCGACTCGACCCTGTCGGGCGTCGTCCAGTCGATCATCGCGGCCGAGGTCGGGTACCACGAGCTCGCGCTCGAGTACTTCACGTCGTCGCTGCTCGTCGACCTCGAGAACCGGCACGCCAACGCGGCCGACGGCGTGCACGTCGCCTCGGCGGGCGGCACCTGGTCGGCGCTCGCGTTCGGGTTCGGCGGCATGCGGGACGACTGCGGGCGCATCAGCTTCGACCCGCGTCTGCCCCAGGAGTGGGAGTCCCTGACGTTCCGTGTGTCGCTGCGCGACTCCCGGCTCAAGGTGACGGTCACGGTCGACGCGATCGAGCTCGTGTGCGAGACGGGCGACGGCGCGGACGTGCACGTGCGGGGCGGGGCCGTGCACGTCGGTGCGGGCGAGAGCGTCACGGTCGCGCTCGACGGCCAGGGGCCCGTGCTCCACGGCACGCCGAGCCTGCGCGACCTGACCGGCAACCGCCGCGAGGACGGGACGCTCATCACGGCCCAGGTGCCGCACTCCTAGCGCTCGACGGCCACGCCCGGCATCCAGCGAGGCGTCGGGTCGCCGGCCAGGTCGACACACGTGAGGGCGGGCTCCCCGGGGAGCCCGCCCTCACGTCGTCCCGGTGAGTCTCAGCCGAGCTGCTCCCGCAGGAAGCGGTAGTGGATCGCGGCCATGTGCGCGGCCTGCGCGTTGTTCGCCGCGCCGCCGTGCCCGCCCTCGACGTTCTCGTAGTACGTCACGTCCTTGCCCGCCGCGAGCATCTTCGCGGCGAGCTTGCGGGCGTGCCCGGGGTGCACGCGGTCGTCCTTGGTCGACGTCGTGAAGAGCACGGGCGGGTACTCGCGCTCGGCGTCGAACAGGTGGTACGGCGAGAACGTCCTGATGAACTCCCACTGCGCGGGGTCGTCGGGGTCGCCGTACTCGGCGGCCCACGACGCCCCCGCGAGCAGGTGCGTGTAGCGGAGCATGTCGAGCAGCGGGACACCCACGATCACGGCGCCGAAGAGCTCGGGGTACTGGGTGAGCATGTTGCCCGCCAGGAGCCCGCCGTTGCTGCGCCCCTCCATGCCCAGGTGCTCGGGCGTGGTGATCCCGCGGGCGACGAGGTCGCGGGCGACGGCCGCGAAGTCCTCGTACGCCTTGTGGCGCTTGGCCTTGAGGGCCGCCTGGTGCCAGGCCGGTCCGTACTCGCCGCCGCCGCGGATGTTCGCGACGACGTAGACGCCGCCGTCCACGAGCCAGGCGCGGCCCAGCGTGCCGGAGTAGCCCGGGGTCAGGGAGACCTCGAAGCCGCCGTACCCGTAGAGCAGCGTGGGTGCGGCGCCCGGGCGGGAGCCGACCGGAGCGGGGGCGCCGTCGGCGGGCTCGGCGGCGCTGGTCGGGTCCGCACCTGCTGCGGGCCGGACGAGGTCCTCGCGCCCGACGACGAAGTACGGGACGCGCGTGCCGTCGTCGGACACCGCGAAGTGCTGGTCGATGACCAGCCCCTGCGCGTCGAAGAACGCGGGGCTCGACTTGAGGACCTCGGGGGCGGTGCCCGCACCCACGGTCAGGAGCGAGAGCGTCGAGGGCGTGAGGTAGTCGGTCGTGACGAGCCAGACGTCGTCGCTCTCCTCGGAGTCGACCGCGCCCACGACGACCATGCCAATGGTCGGCAGGCCCGGTAGCTCGCTGCGGGTCCAGGGGACGTCCGGGCCCTCGGCGAGAGGCGGCGGGGTCAGCACGTGCAGGCGGTTCTTGACGTCCTCGAGGACGTTGACGACGAGGTGGTGCGCCGTCCAGGTGGCCCCGGCGAGCGAGGTCGAGGGCGTGGGCTCGAACAGGACCGTGAAGCCGCGGGCCCCCGCGAGGAAGTCCTCGAAGCGGGTCGCGAGCAGCGAGCCCGCCACGTACGTGGCGCCGCCGACCGTCCAGTCGTCGCGCAGCTCGACGAGCATCCACTCGCGCTTGACGCCGACCTCCGCCGAGCGCGGGACGTCGATCTTGACGAGCTTCTCGTCGGGGGTGCCGGCATCCTGGACCAGGTAGGTCTCGCTGTCGTAGAACGCGATCGATCGACCCACGAAGTCGCGCTCGAACCCGGGGGAGTGCGTGCGCCAGCCCATGATGTACATGTCCTCGGGCTCGCCCTCGTACACGACGGTGGCCTCGGTCACGGGGGTGCCGCGGCGCCACCGCTTGACGATCCGCGGGTATCCCGACGGCGTCATGGAGCCCGGGCCGAAGTCGGTGTAGACGTAGACCGTGTCCGCGTCGATCGAGCCGAGCCCTCCCTTGGACTCCTCGCGCAGGAACCCGCCGTCCTCGGGCGCGACGAACGACTTGGTCACGAGGTCGAACTCACGCGTGACGTCGGCGTCGGAGCCGCCGGGGGACAGGTCGATCAGGGCGTGGCGCCACTCCTCGCCGGGCGCGGGGCGCAGCACGCTCGCGCCGTGCCAGACCCAGCTCTGGTCCTCGGCCTCGCCCAGCGCGTCGAGGTCGAGCACGAGCTCCCACGCGGGATGGTCGGTGCGGTAGGAGTCGAGCGTCGTGCGGCGCCAGATGCCGCGCTCGTGCTGCGCGTCGCGCCAGAAGTTGTAGTAGTGCTCGCCGATCCGGGAGACGTCGGGGATCTTGTCGTCGGAGTCGAGGACCTCGCGGATCGCCTGCTCGGTCGCGGTGAACTCAGGGGTGGCCTCGATGGTCGCCGCGGTCTCCGCGTTGCGGCCCTGGACCCAGGTCATGGCCTCGCGGCCGTCGACCTCCTCGAGCCACAGGTACGGGTCGTGCGGCGTGGTCGGCTGTGCGGTGGGCGTGTCGGTCACGGCGTTCTCAGCACTCATGCAAACACCCTAGGCGACCTGGCGGACGGGGAGTCTCGGCCCGGCCGCCCCGGAAGAGGGCGACCCCCTGTGGCCCGTGCCACATCCTGGAGCGGCTCTTGCATCTATCCGTACCTTGTGAAAGTATTCACAAGCAAGGGAAAGACACCACGCAGACCCGGCCGCTCGGGTCACTGGAGGAGCAACGTGAGCAGCACGAGCAAGGCCCCCGTAGGAGTCACCGAGATCGACGCGCTCGTCGACCGCGGTCTCAAGGCGCTCAAGCAGTACGACGCCTTCACCCAGGAGGACATCGACCGCATCGTGAAGAAGGCGTCGGTCGCGGCCCTCCACGAGCACGGTCGCCTCGCGCAGCTCGCGGTCTCCGAGACCGGGCGCGGAGTCTTCGAGGACAAGGCCACCAAGAACATCTTCGCGTGCGAGCACGTGCCGAACTCGATGGCCAACCTCAAGACGGTCGGCGTGATCGGCCGTGACGAGCTCACGGGCATCGTCGAGATCGCCGAGCCGGTCGGCGTGGTCGCCGGCATCACCCCGGTGACCAACCCGACCTCGACCGCGATCTTCAAGGCGCTCATCGCGCTCAAGACACGCAACCCCATCATCTTCGCCTTCCACCCCAGCGCCCAGCAGTGCTCGGTCGCCGCAGCCCGCATCGTGCGTGACGCCGCGGTCGCCGAGGGTGCCCCCGTGGACTGCATCCAGTGGGTCGAGCAGCCCTCGCTCGAGGCCACCTCGGCCCTCATGAACCACGACGGCGTCTCGCTCATCCTCGCCACCGGCGGCAACGCGATGGTCCGCGCCGCCTACTCGGCGGGCAAGCCGGCCCTCGGCGTCGGCGCGGGCAACGTCCCGGCCTACATCGAGAAGACCGCCAAGCTCGGCCGCGCGGTCAACGACGTCGTCCTGTCCAAGGGCTTCGACAACGGCATGGTGTGCGCCTCGGAGCAGGCCGTCATCCTCGACACCGAGATCTACGACGAGGCCCTGGCCGAGTTCGCCCACATGCACGCCTACCTCGCGAGCCCCGAGGAGAAGGCCAAGCTCGAGCGGTTCATCTTCGGCGTCGAGGCCGGCGGCGCGAACTGCGCGGGCGCCAAGCTCAACGCCTCGATCGTGGGCAAGAGCCCCCAGTGGATCGCCGAGCAGGCGGGCTTCACCGTCCCGGACGGCACGTCGATCATCCTGGCCGAGTGCGCCGAGGTCGGCCCCGCCGAGCCGCTGACGCGCGAGAAGCTCAGCCCGGTCCTCGCGGTGCTGCGCGCCCAGTCGACCGACCACGGCATCTCGCTCGCCGAGCAGATGGTCGAGTTCGACGGCCTGGGCCACTCGGGGGCGATCCACACCGAGGACAAGGACATCGCCGAGGAGTTCGGCCAGCGCGTCAAGGCCGTGCGCATCCTGTGGAACCAGCCGTCGGCGCTCGGCGGCATCGGCGACATCTACAACGCGCTGATCCCGTCGCTGACCCTCGGGTGCGGCTCGTACGGGCACAACTCGGTGTCGAACAACGTGTCGGCGGTCAACCTCATCAACGTCAAGCGGATCGGACGCCGGAACAACAACATGCAGTGGTTCAAGATCCCGCCGAAGACGTACTTCGAGCCGAACTCGATCCAGTACCTGGCCCAGATGCCCGACGTCGAGCGCGTCACCATCGTCACGGACAAGGTCATGAGCCAGATCGGGATCGTCGACAAGGTCCTCGACGTCCTGGGCCGCCGTCCCAACAAGGTCTCGATCCAGATCATGGACCAGGTCGAGCCCGAGCCGAGCGTCGAGACGGTCGAGAAGGGCGCGGAGATGATGCGCGACTTCAAGCCCGACACGATCGTCGCGATCGGCGGCGGGTCGCCCATGGACGCCGCCAAGGTCATGTGGCTCAAGTACGAGCACCCGGAGATGGCGTTCTCGGACCTGCGCGAGAAGTTCTTCGACGTCCGCAAGCGCGCGTTCAAGTTCCCCACCCTGGGTGACCTCGCCAAGCTGGTCTGCATCCCGACCTCGTCGGGCACGGGCTCGGAGGTCACGCCGTTCGCGGTCATCACGGACCACGCGACCGGGTACAAGTACCCTCTGGCCGACTACGCGCTGACCCCGTCGGTCGCGATCATCGACCCGGTCCTGACCGCGACGATGCCCGCCAAGCTCGCGGCCGACTCGGGCTTCGACGCCCTGACGCACGCGACCGAGGCCTACGTGTCGGTCTACGCGAACGACTTCACCGACGGCCTGGCGCTGCACGCGATCAAGCTGGTCTTCGAGCACATCGAGGCCTCGGTCACGCAGGGGGCCGACGCCCCCGAGGCCCGCGAGAAGATGCACAACGCGGCCACGATCGCCGGCATGGCGTTCGGCAGCGCGTTCCTCGGGATCGTGCACGCGATGGCCCACACGGTCGGCTCGTCGTTCGGGCTGGTCCACGGTCGCACCAACGCGATCTTCCTGCCGCACGCGATCCGCTACAACGGGCAGATCCCGACCAAGGTCACGGGCTGGCCCAAGGCCGAGAAGTACATCGCGCACGAGCGCTACCAGCAGATCGCCAAGCACCTGGGGCTGCCGGCCTCGACGCCCGAGCAGGCCGTCGAGTCGTACGCCCGGGCCGTCGAGGAGCTGCGGGCCAAGGTCGGGATCGAGCGCTCGTTCAAGGAGCAGGGTGTCTCGGAGCGCGAGTTCATCGGAGGCCTCGACGCCCTGGCGATGCGGGCCTACGAGGACCAGTGCGCCCCGGCCAACCCGCGGCTGCCGATGCTCGAGGACATGAAGGACATCATGGTCGCGGCCTACTACGGCACGAGCCGTGAAGAGGTCCGTGCCGAGCGCAAGGCCACCGAGGAGGCGCTCGCGCTCGCCGCGGCCGCCGAGACCTCGGAATGATCTGGGCACCGGCGTCCGGGGAGCAGCCCGGACGCCGGTAGCCCGACCGACGACCCGAGCGGTACGGGTCAGGGTCGGGTGGCGCGTCCTGCCGGGTGGCGCCACTCACCGAGGGTCCGGGGTTCCCCCTTTCGTCCCGGACCCGCACGCAGCGCCCCGCGTCCTCCAGCGCGGGGCGCTGCTCTGCGTCGGGGCAGGGCGAGCCGGTGGACCGCGCGGGTGTGGGTGGAGCACGCGATGATGGGCACGTGAACGACGCCTCCTCGCACCTCCTCGAGCCCCTCGCCGCCGACGCCGCCCCGGCCCTCGACGAAGCCGCCGCCCAACGGCGCTGGGCCGAGCTCGTGGCCCTGGTCGAGGCCGACCAGCGGGCCTACTACGAGGCCGACGCGCCCGTGTCGTCGGACGCCGAGTACGACGCGCGCATGCGCGAGCTCGAGGCGCTCGAGGCGGCGCACCCCGCGCTCCAGACCCCGGAGTCGCCCACGCAGCGTGTCGGCGGACGGGCCGCGACGGGCTTCGCGACGGTCGAGCACCTCGAACGCATGCTCTCGCTCGACAACGCCTTCTCCGCGGAGGACCTCGCCGCGTGGGCCGCGCGCGTGCACCGTGACCTGGGCGTCCCGCCCGAGGCCCCCGTCGAGTACCTGTGCGAGGTCAAGATCGACGGCCTCGCGATCGCGCTGCTGTACGAGCGGGGGCGCCTCGTGCGGGCCGCGACGCGAGGCGACGGGCGCACGGGCGAGGACGTCACGGCCAACGTCCGCACCATCACGAGCATCCCGCAGCAGCTCGCGGGAGACCCGGCCACGCACCCGGCGGTGATCGAGGTCCGCGGCGAGGTCTTCCTGGGCGTCGAGGACTTCGCGGCCCTCAACGAGGCGCTCGTCGCGGCCGGCCAGGCTCCCTACGCCAACCCGCGCAACACCGCGGCAGGCTCGCTCCGGCAGAAGGACCCGGCCGTCACGGCGAGCCGCAACCTGCGCATGTACGCGCACGGCGTCGGAGCGCTGCAGTGGGACGAGGGCGAGCACGCCGAGCTCGAGCGCCAGTCGGACGCCTACGCCCTGTTCGAGCGGTGGGGCGTCCCGGTCTCGCCCCACAACCGCGTGGTCGACGGGCTCGCGGGCGTGCAGGACATGATCGCCTACTACGGCGAGCACCGGCACAGCATCGAGCACGAGCTCGACGGGATCGTGGTCAAGGTCGACGAGCTCGCGCTCCAGCGCCGCCTCGGTGCGACGAGCCGCGCACCGCGGTGGGCCATCGCCTACAAGTACCCTCCCGAGGAGGTCAACACGCGCCTGCTCGCCATCCAGGTCGGCGTCGGCCGGACCGGGCGGGCAACGCCGTACGCCGTCATGGAGCCGGTGCTCGTCGCGGGCAGCACCGTGCGCCAGGCGACGCTCCACAACCAGGACGTCGTGCGGGCCAAGGGAGTGCTGATCGGCGACGTCGTGGTGCTGCGCAAGGCGGGGGACGTCATCCCGGAGATCCTCGGTCCGGTCGTCGCGCTGCGCGAGGACGGCGTGCAGCGTACGGAGTTCGTCATGCCGACCGAGTGCCCCGTGTGCGGCGCGCCGCTGCGCCCGCTCAAGGAGGGCGACGTCGACCTGCGCTGCACCAACACCCGCTCGTGCGCCGCGCAGGTCCAGGGTCGCGTCGAGCACATCGGGTCGCGCGGCGGGCTCGACATCGACGCGCTGGGCGAGGTCACGGCCGCGGCGCTGACCCGGCCGCTCGAGCCGGCCGAGCCTCCGCTGCCGACCGAGGCCGGCCTGTTCTCCCTCACCGTCGAACAGCTCGCGCCGATCCGGGTCGTCGTGCGCGACCCGGAGACCGGGCTGCCCCGACCGAGCGACGGCAAGAGCGAGGCCGCCGACGTCACCATGTCCGACGGATCCGTGGTGAGCGCCAAGGTGGCCCGCCCGTTCCAGAAGGTCGTGAGCCGCACCTACCCGCCCGGGTACGAGGACGCGACGCCCGCCGAGCGCCGCGCCGCAGGCGTCCGCAAGGACTTCCCCGTGTACGGGCCCTCGACCACGGCCGAGACCTTGGTCGCCGAGCTCGAACGCGCCAAGACCAAGGACCTGTGGCGCATCCTCGTGAGCCTCAACGTCCGGCACGTCGGACCGGTCGCCGCGCGGGCGCTCGCGGACTGGTTCGGCTCGCTCGACGCGATCCGTGCGTCGGGCCGTGACGAGCTCGCGGCGGTCGAGGGCGTCGGGCCCGTCATCGCCGACCAGCTCCTCGCCTGGTTCGAGGTCGACTGGCACCGCGAGATCGTCGAGGAGTGGACGGCCGCGGGTGTGCAGATGGCCATCCCCGGCCACCCCGGTCCTGGCTCGGTCGAGTCCGCAGCCGGTCCGTTGACCGGGCTGACCGTCGTGGTCACGGGCGGGCTCGAGGGCTTCTCGCGCGACGGCGCCAAGGAGGCGATCCTCGCGGCGGGCGGCAAGGCCTCGGGCTCGGTGTCCAAGAAGACCGACTACGTCGTCGTGGGCGAGAACGCGGGGTCCAAGGAGACCAAGGCCCGCGACCTGGGCCTGCGGATCCTCGACGAGGCCGGGTTCGTGGCGCTCCTCGCGGGTGGGCCCGCGGCGGTCGGTGACGTGCCGGCCGACGAGGCAGACGTGCCGATCGAGCTCGACGGCGCAGAGGGCCCCGACGACCGACCGGTGGCACCGGCGAGCAGCTGACGGTCCCGACGACCGACCGGCGGCCACGACGTCGGGCTGGAAGCCACAGACATCAGCCGACGACGCGAAGCCGTCGGACGCGTACGCCGAGATAGATGTCTCCTGTCGAGGAAGAGGTCTCTGGGCCTCTCCCTCGACACGAGACCTCTACCTCGCGCGACCGGGCTTCCCGGCCCCCGACCCCGGCGCCCCTGACCCCGCGGCCTCCGGCCCCGCGGCCCCTGCCGCCGCAGCCGGTCGGCGTGCCAGCACGGACCGCAGACCCGCAGCCTGCTCGGGCGGTGTCGCGAGGACCGGACCTCGCGGCGGGCCGGCCGGCACGCCGAGCAGCTCGGCGAGCGCGTGGAGCCCCGCGACGGGGCGCAGCTGCCCGAGCTCGCGGGCCAGTGCCAGGAGCCAGGACCGTTCCAGCACGGCGTCGAGGGGCCGGCCGTCGACGTGCGCCCGGTGCAACCGGACGTACTCGGCGGGCACGAGGGCGGCCACCCCGGTGTGCCAGGCGTCGCTCGACGGCAGGGTCGTGAAGGCCCCTTCGATCATCGCGAGGTCACCGCTCAGCCCGACGGCGAACGCGTCGTCGTCGACCGCGCCTCGGACGGCGGACAGGCGAGCGCCCACGCCCGCCCTCCCGGCGGGGTCCTTGAGGCCCAGGAGCCGGGCTTGGCGTGCCAGGTGAGCCAGGACCTCCGGGGTCGCGTCGTACCCGCTCTGCGCGGGCCGGTTGTAGAAGCACAGGGGCAGGTCCGTCTCGGCGGCCACGGCCTCGAACAGGGCCACGACCTCGTCGTCGACCAGCGGGACGTACGAGAAGGGCGTGAGCACGAGGCCGTCGGCGCCGCCTGCCTGCGCGGCCACCGCGTTCCGCACGACCTCCGTCGTGGCCGGCGCCGCGACCGCGACGTGCACCGGTACCCGGGCCCCGGAGCGGCCGGGCCCGGCATCGCGCGCCGCGCGGACGGCCGTGCCCACGACCGCGGCGCGCTCCTCGTGGCAGAACGACGTGCCCGCGCCCGACGACGCGAGGACCGTGACGCCGTCGACCCCCGCGCGGACCGTGCTCGCGACCAGGCCGGCCAGCGCCTCCAGGTCGGGGGCGCCCGAGCCCGGTCCCACGGGCGTGATCGGATAGGCGAGCAGCCCGCTGAAGGGCGACGGCACGGTCATCCGCGTGATGCTGCCACACGAGCAGGCCCGAGGGATGAACGACCCACCGCCCGATCGGCGCCCGCGCCTACCATGGCGAGCATGACCCAGGACCTGATCCCTGACCTCGTCGCGCCCGCCGACACCTCGACGCTCGTGCGTGGCGCCCACCTCGTGGGCTCCGTGAACCTCCCCACCGCCGAGGACACGTTCCGCACCGTCGCCGCGCACGCGGGCACCCACCTCCGGCGGATCCCCGACGGCGAGGTCGGCGAGAGGTTCCACTGGATCCTGTTCCAGGGCTCACGCTTCGAAGCCGTGCCCGGTCTGGCGCGCCTCCCGATCGACCCGGTGGTCGTCGCCGGGTTCGACGTGCGCCCGCACGTGCTCGACGGCTCGGTCGCCCCGGGGGACCTGACCTTCGGCGAGCTGGGCTACGCGGCGGCCGCGTCGTCGTCGTACGCGGACTTCGTGCGGCTGCGCGCCGAGGGGGTCATCCCGGCCGGGACCCGCTTCCAGGTCTGCCTGCCCACGCCGCTCGCCCCCGTGGTGGCGTTCGCCGTGCCCGACGCCCGTGCGGCCGTCCACACGGCCTACGAGGCCGCGATGCTGCGCGAGATCGAGGCGATCGTCGCGACCGTCCCCGCCGAGGACCTCGCGATCCAGCTCGACCTCGCGAGCGAGTTCGCGCTGATCGAGGGCGCGAACCTCGGGGCCGGACCCGCGCAGGCGTGGTTCGCGGTCGACTCCGACGAGGTGCTCGCCGGCTGCGTCGCGCGCGCGGCCCGGGTGGCCTCCGCGGTCCCCGCGGGCGTCGAGCTCGGGTTCCACCTCTGCTACGGCGACGTGGCCGAGAAGCACTTCGTCGAGCCGGCCGACGCGCGCCGGCTCGTCGAGGTCGCGAACGGCCTCGCCACGACAGTGACCCGCAAGATCGACTGGTTCCACCTGCCCGTGCCGATCGAGCGCGACGACGTCGAGTACGTCGCGCCGCTCGCCGACCTCGCGATCGAGCCGACCACCGAGCTCTACCTGGGCGTCGTCCACCACGAGGACGGCGAGGAGGGCGCGCTGCGCCGCCTCGCGGCCGCGGCGCAGGTCCTGGGTGAGGGCGAGGTCGGGGTCGGGACCGAGTGCGGGTTCGGGCGTGGCCCGAGCGAGCGCACCGCGCCCTTGCTCGAGCTGCACACCGCGGTCGCGCGCGCCTGGTAGTCGCCGCCCGCGCGGCACCCCCGGGCGTACCCGCACGCCCGGGGGACGCTCCGGCGTCGGGCCGGACGCACGAACGGTCGGCAGCCCGGAAGGGGTGCCGACCGTTCGCGACGGTGCCGCTCAGGAGCGGTGGTGCCTCACCGGCTGGCCCACAGGAGGCCGCGCTCGATCACGGTGCGCAGGTCGGAGCTCTCGAGGTCCGAGAGCTGGTGACCCGGTGCGCACACGAAGATCTTGCCCGCGCCCCACTGCCGGGTCCAGATCGACGGCGACACCACGGGCGCGCGCCACGGCGAGTCGGCCGTGGGCTGGATCGTCGTGGTCGCGAGGACCTCGTTGAGCGAGTCCGCGAGCACCCAGTACTGCTCGGAGTTCAGGTGGAACGGGCCCAGGCCGGCCACGAGCGGGTGGTCCGTGTGCTCGGGCAGGACCTCCACGGTGTGCTCGACCAGGTCGCCGGGGTGCGCGGCGAACTGCCCACCGAGCATCTGCAGGTAGTCCGTGGCCATGCGGAACGAGTCGATGATCCCGCCGTGCCAGCCGGCGAGACCGGCACCGTTGGTCACGGCGTCGCGCAGCCCGCGCATCTCGTCGGGCAGGATCTCGCCCATGGTCCAGGACTGGACGATCAGGTCGACGCCCGCCATGTACCCGGCGTCGGCGTAGACCTCGAGCGAGGACTCGACGTCGACGTCGAATCCTGACTCCTCGAGGAAGGGGAGGAAGAGGTCGGTGCTCTCCTCGGGGGAGTGGCCTGGCCATCCTCCCCGGACGATCAGGGCCCGACGGTCCGGCACGCTCATGAGTCCTCCGTTGGCGCTCACGCGATCAGGGCATCGATCGCTGCGGGAGACAGTACGTGATCGATCGCCATGGCGCTCGCACCGAGCACGCCCGCCTGCCCGCGTGCCTGCGACGTGACGATGCGCAGGTGCTGCGTGGCCAGGGGGAGCGAGCGCTGGTAGACGATCTCCCGGATGCCCGCGATCAGGTGCTCACCGGCCTCGGCGATGATGCCGCCGACCACGATCATGGAGGGGTTGAGCAGGCTCACGCACGCGGCCAGGACGGCCCCGATGTCGCGACCGGCCTGACGGACGGCATGGCTCGCCATGAGGTCGCCGCCGCGCACGAGCGTGACGACGTCGCCGCTGTTGAGGGCCTCGAGCCCCTCCTTCTTGAGCGCGCCGGCGATGGCCTGGCCGCTCGCGACGGCCTCGAGGCAGCCGATGTTGCCGCACCGGCAGGGCGTGTCGGTCGCGTTGGGGACCGCGATGTGGCCGATGTCCCCGGCAGCCCCCTGGGCGCCGCGCCGGAGCTCGCCGTCCGAGATGACGCCCGCGCCGATGCCTGTGGCGACCTTGACGAAGAGCATGTCGCTCACCGCGGGCCACGCCGTGCGGTGCTCACCGAGCGCCATGATGTTCACGTCGTTGTCCACGAGGACCGACGCGTCGAAGGTCTTGCCCAGGATCGCCGGGACGTCGACGTCGTCCCACGCGGGCATGATCGGCGGGTTGATGGGCCGCCCGGTCGAGTGCTCGACCGGCCCGGGGAGACCGACGCCGACGCTCACGAGGTCCTTGAGGTCGCGCCCTGCCGCGGCGATGAGCTTTTCACCCGTCTCCGCGACCCAGGCGAGGACCGTCTCCGGTCCCTCCGAGATCGACAGGGGCGCGTCGATCTCGGCGAGGACGTTCGAGGCGAGGTCGGTCACCGCGAGGCGCGCGTGCGTCGCGCCGAGGTCCACCGCGAGCACGATCCGTGCGCCGGGGCTGAAGGCGAAGGTCACCGGGGGGCGCCCACCGGTCGAGCTCGCCTCGCCCGCGGGCGCGATGAGCCCCGAGGCCATCAGCAGGTCGATGCGGGCGGCGATCGTGGACCGCGCCTGCCCGGTGATCGCGGCGAGGTCAGCCCGTGTCCGGGGTTGGCCGTCGCGGAGCAGCTGGAACATGTCCCCGGCGCCGGTGGGGCGTGGGGCGAACTTCAGCAGTTCCTCGGTGGGCACGATGTATCACGGAGCCTCTCGTTACTACGCAGTGGTGGCGTTCTCTAGCGTACTGCGATCTTCGGCTTTTGCTTGACGATCGACAGAAGCCGACCTAGCGTGTGGTTTGCTGCGGCAGCGACGCCGCGGCGGACGGAGTCTCGCACCTCCACCTGTCAGTAGCGTCATATCCCCGACAATCTGCCCTTGTTGCCACCCTGGACGAGGTCCTCGCCGCCTGCTCGCGGGGCCGGACGTGAGTCAGGGTCTCGGCCGGCGCGTCGCACCTCTATGTCCACTTTTGCTGGTCACGGGTCTGTAACGAAGCAAAAGATCGAGATCTTCTGATTGACGCTCGTCAAAAGGTCGGCTAGTTTCTCTCACATGGTCAACGCAGACCCTCAGCCCACCAGGCCGCTCCTGCAGATGCGGAGCATCGTCAAGCAGTTTCCCGGCGCCCGAGCACTCGACGGCGTCGATCTCGACATCCTCCCCGGAGAGGTGCACTGCCTCCTCGGACAGAACGGCGCCGGCAAGTCGACCCTCATCAAGGTGCTCGCCGGTGCGCACCAGCCCAACGAGGGGCAGATCCTCATCGACGGGGAGCCCGTCACCATCCCTCACCCGGTCGCCGCGCTCAAGCTCGGCGTCGCCACGATGTACCAGGAGCTGGACGTCGTCGACGGCCTGACCGTCGCCGAGAACATCTACCTGGGGCACGAGCTGTCGACCGTCGGCTTCTCCAACCGGCGCGTGGTCGCCAAGAACACCCGCGACCTCATGAGGCGGCTGGGTCACCCCGAGATCTCGCCCCACCGCGAGGTGGGTGAGCTGTCCGCCGCGGGCAAGCAGATCGTGTCCATGGCTCGCGCCCTCTCGCACGACGCGCGGGTCATCGTCATGGACGAGCCCTCCGCGGTGCTCGACAGCGAAGAGGTCGAGAACCTCTTCCGCGTGGTCCGCGAGCTCACCTCGAGCGGTGTCGCGATCGTCTACATCTCGCACCGGCTCGAGGAGATCCGGCAGATCGGCGACCGGATCACGGTCCTCAAGGACGGGCGCACGGTCGCGCAGAACCTCCAGGTCTCGCAGACGCCCACCGCGGAGCTCATCAAGCTCATGACGGGCCGCGCGGTCGACAACGTCTTCCCGGCACGTGAACCGGTCGCCGCCGAGGCGGAGGTCCTGCTCGCGGTCGAGTCGCTCGGTCTCAAGGGCGAGTTCTCGGACGTGTCCTTCGAGGTGCGCGCGGGCGAGGTCGTCGGTCTCGCCGGTCTCGTCGGCTCGGGGCGTTCAGAGATCCTCGAGACCATCTACGGGGCGCGCCACGCGACCGAGGGGACCGTCGTGGTCGGGGGCAAGCAGCTCCGGGCCGGTTCGGTCGCGGTCGCGGTCGACGCGGGCATCGGCCTGTGCCCCGAGGAGCGCAAGAGCCAGGGGCTCCTCCTCGACGAGCCCGTCTACCGCAACATCACCCTCTCGACGTTCGGGCGCTTCGCCAAGGGAGGTTTCCTCGACGAGCAGGCCGAGAGGTCGGCGGCACAGGAGCAGGCGGTCTCGCTCGACCTGCGCCCCGCCGGCGTCGAACGCCACGCCCGGACGCTGTCTGGCGGGAACCAGCAGAAGGCGCTCCTGGCGCGCTGGCTCGTCCGCGGCTGTCGCGTCCTGCTGCTCGACGAGCCCACCCGTGGCGTCGACGTCGGGGCACGCGCCGAGATCTACAACCTCATCCGCGACCTCGCGGCCTCGGGGGCGGCTGTCCTCGTGGTCTCGAGCGAGATCGACGAGGTGCTCGGTCTGTCCGACCGCGTCCTCGTGATCTCGGAGGGCCGCGTCGTCCACCAGGGACCAGCAGATTCGATCGACGAGCACGGTGTGCTCGACCTCGTCATGGAAGGAAGTGCCGCGTGAGCGAGCAGGAGGTGTCCACCGCAACCGTCGTGGACGGGTCGGCGCACGCCGGGAGCTCCGGTTCGTCCGGTCCCGCGTCGTCGCGCCGGAATTTGTTCAATGGATCGATGGGTCGGAACGTCGGCCTGGTCCTCGCCCTCGTGGCGCTCGGCATCGTCGGTTACGTCACGGCCGGAGAGCGGTTCGCGAGCATCGACAACGTCCTGACGATCCTCCGCTCGGCCGCCGTGATCGGCGTCCTGAGCATCGGCATGACCTTCGTCATCACGGCAGGCGGCATCGACCTCTCGGTCGGCTCCGTCATGGGTCTGTCCACCGTCTGGGCCAGCACGCTCGCGACCCAGACCATGGCCGCCGACACCCACTGGATCGTCATGGTCGTCACGGCCCTCGCGGTCGGTACGGTCTGCGGGCTCATCAACGGCGTCCTCATCGCCTACGGCAAGGTCGTCGCGTTCATGTCGACCCTCGCGATGATGGTCGCCGCCCGAGGGCTCGCCGAGATGATCTCCAACCGGCAGACGCAGATCGTCACGGTCAAGCCGTTCCTCAACTTCTTCCGCGCCGACTTCATCGGGATCCCGGTCCTCGTGTGGATGTTCGTCGTGGTCGCGGTCGCCGGCTGGATCCTCCTCAACCGCACGACGTTCGGTCGACGCACCATCGCGGTCGGAGGCAACCCCGAGGCCGCCCGCCTCGCGGGCATCAAGGTCAAGCGTCACCTCATGTACCTCTACTGCCTCGTGGGCTTCACGGCCGGCATCGCGGCGGTCATGATGCTCGGCCGCACCACGGCCGGTTCCTCGACGAACGGTCTGTTCTACGAGCTCGACGTCATCGCGGCGGTCGTGGTCGGCGGGACGCTCCTCGTGGGCGGCCGCGGCACGATCGTCGGGACCGTGTTCGGCGTCCTGATCTTCATGACGCTGACCAACATCTTCACGCTCAACAACATGTCGACCTCGGCGCAGAACGTGGCGAAGGGCGTGATCATCGTGGTCGCCGTGCTCCTCCAGCAGCGCTTCGCCTCGCGCACCAGATCCGACTAGCTCCGCCGTCGGGGCTTCTCGTACCGCACCACCGCACCACGACCCCGCCCGCGGGGCCGGAACCCAGCACGTCCAGCACGTCCCAACCAGCACCAGCAGGACCAGAATCAAGGGAGATCCTCATGTCCGCTCGTACCCGTACCCCGATGCCACGCCGTCTGGCCCTCGCGACCGTCGCGCTCACCTCGGTCGCGCTGTTCGCCTCGGCCTGCACGTCGAACACGCCGGCCCCTTCGGAGACCAGCGCCGCTGCCGCCGCCCCGGGCGCGTCGTCGGACAACGACGCCTC
Organism: Oerskovia sp. NPDC060338; assembly: GCF_042726295.1. NCBI lineage: Bacteria > Bacillati > Actinomycetota > Actinomycetes > Micrococcales > Cellulomonadaceae > Oerskovia > Oerskovia sp. NPDC060338. The sequence goes on along the minus strand of NZ_JBHXCQ010000018.1, from coordinate 35,232 downwards.
GGGCGAGAAGGTCGTCATCGGCTTCTCCGCCCCCGCGGCCGACCACGGCTGGATGGGCGCCATCACCAAGGCCGCCCAGGCCGAGGCGGACAAGTACGACGACGTCGACCTCAAGGTCGCCGAGGGAACCAACGACGTCAACCTCCAGATCAGCCAGATCGAGACGTTCATCAACGACGGCGTCGACGCGATCGTCATCCTCCCGTTCGACGGCGCAGCCCTCACCGAGGTCGCGACCGAGGCCATGGAGGCGGGCATCACGGTCATCAACGTCGACCGCGAGTTCTCGAGCCCGTTCGCGGCCCGGTCCACGGTCCTCGGCGACAACTACGGCATGGGCGTGAGCGCAGGCACCTACATCTGCGAGCAGCTGGGCGACAACAAGGACGCGGTCGTCGCGGAGATCGCCGGGATCGACTCGCTGCCCCTGACGCAGGACCGCAGCAAGGGCTTCTCCGACGCGCTCGAGGGCTGCGGGCTCGAGGTCAGCAACCGCGTCGCGGCCGACTTCACGGTCCAGGGCGGCGAGCAGGCGGCTGCCAACCTGCTCCAGGCCGCGCCCAAGATCGACGCGATCTGGAACCACGACGACGACCAGGGCGTCGGCGTCCTCGCGGCGATCGACAACGCGGGCCGTGACGAGTTCTTCATGGTCGGCGGCGCCGGCTCGGCGAACGTCATGCGCTCGATCGAGGCCGACGACACCGTCCTCAAGGCGACCGTCATCTACCCCTCGACCCAGGCAGCCGACGGCATCAAGCTGGCCCGCCTGATCGAGCACGGCAAGTCGATGAGCGACCTCGCCTCGATGGGCGTGCCGCGCCAGATCCAGCTCTTCGCGCCGGTCGTGACCAAGGACAACGTCGACGAGTACCTGCCGTCGGCCTTCGAGTCCTGAGCACGACCCACCACTGACGTCGCGGGCCGGGCGCAGCGCCCCCGGCGGGCGCCCGGCCCGCGACGTCCACCACGAAAGGAAGTGCCTGAGATGGCAGAAAACGGTCACCCGACCCTCGGGATCGGCATGGTCGGGTACTCGTTCATGGGGGCTGCCCACTCGCAGGGATGGCGCACCGCACCGCGGTTCTTCGACCTGCCGCTCGCGCCCGAGATGCGCGTGCTGGCGGGCCGCAACGCTGCAGCCGTCACGGCTGCTGCGGACAAGCTCGGCTGGGACGACGTCGAGACGGACTGGCGCAAGCTCGTGGCGCGCGACGACGTCGACCTGGTGGACATCTGCACCCCGGGCGACACGCACGCCGAGATCGCGATCGCGGCCCTGGAGGCGGGCAAGCACGTCCTGTGCGAGAAGCCTCTGGCCAACACGGTCGCCGAGGCCGAGCTCATGGTCGCCGCCGCCGAGGCCGCCGCCGCGCGCGGCGTGCTCGCCACGGTGGGCTTCACCTACCGTCGGGTCCCCGCGGTCCAGCTCGCCCGCCAGCTCGTGGTGGACGGCCGGATCGGCACGATCCGCCACGTGCGCGCCCAGTACCTCCAGGACTGGATCGCCGACGAGACCGCGCCGCTCTCGTGGCGCCTCGACAAGACCAAGGCCGGCTCGGGTGCCCTGGGTGACATCGGTGCCCACATCATCGACCTCGCGCAGTTCATCACGGGCGAGTCGATCACCGGGGTCTCGGGCATCCTCGAGACGTTCGTCAACGAGCGCCCGATCGCCACGGGCTTCTCGGGCCTGTCCGGCACGGGCGGCACCGAGACGGGTCCCGTCACGGTCGACGACGCCGCGGTCTTCCTCGCGCGCCTGACGGGCGGCGGGCTCGGAGTCTTCGAGGCCACCCGTTTCGCCTACGGCCGCAAGAACGCGATCCGTCTCGAGATCAACGGTTCGCTCGGGTCGGTCGCGTTCGACTTCGAGGACATGAACGTCCTCCACTTCTTCGACGCCTCGGACGACCCGCAGGTCGCGGGCTTCCGGCGCATCGTCGTGACCGAGCCCCAGCACGCGTACATCGCCAGCTGGTGGCCCGCCGGTCACGGGCTCGGGTACGAGCACGCGTTCACGCACCAGGCGGTCGACCTCGTGCGCGACGTCGCTGCCGGTACCCAGCCCACCCCGTCCTTCGCCGACGGCCTGGCCGTCCAGCGAATCCTCGAAGCCGTCGAGCGCAGCGCTGCGTCCGACAGCGACTGGCAGCAGATCTGAGAGGAGGTCTCGGCCCGCAGCGTGCGGGAGCCACGCGCCGGAGTGCGGCGTGGTGCGAGATGCCCGGCGGAGCAGGTCCGCCACCGGTGACGACGGGTCACGGCCGATGCCGTCGACACCCCGGAGCGCAGCACCCTTGTCCCATCATCACAAGGAGTCCTAGGTGAGAAACGTGCTCTGGAGAGCCCCGCGCGCAACGATGCGCACGGTCGCGGCCGTCGCCGCTACCGCGGTGGCGCTCCCACTGTCCATGGCGACCGGGGCGGCGGCTTTCGCCGCCACCCCCGGTGCCGCCCAGTCCGCCACCACGTCCGTCGTGGTGCCCCAGGAGGCCGCCGCGGCCCCCTTCGACGCGCTGATCTTCTCCAAGACCGCCGGGTTCCGGCACGACGCGATCCCGGCCGGCATCGCCGCGATCGAGAAGCTCGGGACCGAGAACGGCTTCACGGTCGACGTCACCGAGGACGCGGCCGCCTTCAACGACGAGAACCTCGCGCAGTACGAGGTCGTGATCTGGCTCTCGACCACGGGCGACGTGCTCAACACCGACCAGCAGGCCTCGTTCGAGCGGTACATCGCGAACGGCGGCGGCTACGCGGGCGTGCACGCGGCGTCCGACACCGAGTACGACTGGTCCTGGTACGGCGGCCTCGTGGGCGCCTACTTCTCGGGGCACCCGCAGAACCAGGACGCCACGATCAAGGTCGAGGACGGCGTCCACCCCTCGACCGCGCACCTGCCGTCCCGCTGGGACCGCCACGACGAGTGGTACAACTTCCGCACGAGCCCGCGAGACAAGGTCCACGTGCTCGCGAGCCTCGACGAGACCTCGTACGACGCGGGCAGCGCGAAGATGGGCTCCGACCACCCGATCGCGTGGTGCCAGACCTACGAGGGCGGCCGTTCCTGGTACACCGGCGGCGGGCACACCCAGGCCAGCTACACCGAGCCGGGATTCGTCGAGCACCTGCTGGGCGGCATCCAGACCGCCGCGGGCGTCGTCGACTCGGACTGCAACGCGACGCAGAGCGCGAGCTTCGAGCGCGTCGCGCTCGACGAGGACACGAGCAACCCCATGATGCTCGACGTCGCCCCCGACGGCACGGTGTTCTACGCCGAGCGTGACGGTCGCGTCCGCCGCATCGACCACGACGCCAACGTCACGACGACGGCGCTGAGCCTCAACGTGACGCAGGCCAACGAGGACGGGCTGCTGGGCCTGGTGCTCGACCCGGACTTCGCGACGAACGGCTGGCTCTACGCCTACTGGTCGCCCGCGAACGTGGGGTCGGACGGCCCGCACAACCGGATCTCGCGCTACACCTACGACACCGCGTCGAGGACGTTCGACCCCACGAGCGAGAAGAAGCTCCTGACCGTGACCACGCAGCGCGACACGTGCTGCCACGCGGGCGGGGACATGATCTTCGACGAGGACGGCAACCTGATCCTCGCGACGGGTGACAACACCAACCCGTTCGAGTCCGGTGGCTTCACGCCGACCGACGAGCGTCCCGGCCGCAAGAACTTCGACGCCCAGGGTTCCTCGGCGAACTCGAACGACCTGCGCGGCAAGGTCCTGCGCATCACGCCCGAGGACGACGGCACGTACTCGATCCCCGAGGGCAACATGTTCGCCCCGGGCACGGACAAGACGCGGCCCGAGATCTACGCCATGGGCTTCCGCAACCCGTTCCGGATCGGTATCGACAACGCCTCCGGGAACGTCCTGGTCGGCGACTACGGTCCCGACTCGGGCTCGGCCGACCCCGCTCGCGGTCCCCGCGGCGCGGTCGAGTGGAACGTCGTGAGCGAGCCGGGCTTCTACGGCTGGCCGTACTGCACGGGCGCCAACACGTCGTACGTCGACTACAACTTCGCGACCGGCCAGTCCGGTGCGTCGTTCGACTGCGCGGCGGGCACGACCAACGACTCGCCGAACAACACGGGCATCCAGAAGCTCCCGGCCGCCATCGCCGCCGAGATCTGGTACACCGGCGCGGCCAACCCGCAGTTCCCCGAGATCGGTGGCGGCGGTGCGCCCATGGGCGGCCCCGTCTACGAGTTCGACCCCGAGCTCGACTCCGACGTGAAGTGGCCCGCGTACTGGGACGGCAAGGCGCTGTTCGGCGAGTGGAACCACGGCACGATGTTCTCGATCCAGCTCGACGGCGAGAAGCGTGACCAGATCGTCGACATCAACCGGATCATGCCGGGCGTGCTGGACCCGTCCAACGGGTTCGACCGCCCCATGGACTTCGACTTCGGTCCTGACGGCGCGCTGTACGTGATCGACTGGGGCTCGGGCTTCGGCGGCAACAACGACTCGAGCGCGGTCTACAAGGTCAACTACGTCCAGGGCGACCCGTCGCCGATCGCCCACGCCCGTGCGGACGTGACGAGCGGTGCGGCACCCCTGACGGTCCAGTTCTCCTCGGAGGGCACGCGTCACCCGTCGGGCGACCCGATCGCGCTCCAGTGGACGTTCGGCGACGGCTCCGCGCCCTCGACCGAGGCGAACCCGACCCACACCTACACCGCGAACGGCTCCTACACGGCCCAGCTCACCGCGACCGACAGCAACGGCAAGTTCGCCGTCGCCAACGTCACGGTGGTCGTCGGCAACCAGGCGCCCACGGTGAAGATCGAGTTCCCGGACAACGGCGGGTTCTTCGAGTGGGGCGACCAGGTCCGCTACCGGATCACGGTCGAGGACCCCGACGGCGACGTCGACTGCTCGTCGGTCGCGCTGCGCACCTCGCTCGGCCACGACTCGCACGCTCACCCCATGGAGGAGCTGTACGGCTGCGAGGGGGTCCTCCAGACCGCTCGCGACGAGGGTCACGGCATCGAGTCGAACATCTTCTGGGTCATCGAGGGTTCCTACACCGACGACGGCGGCGAGGCCGGCGTGCCCCTGACGGGCAACGCTCTCCAGGTGCTCCAGCCCAAGCGCGTCCAGTCGGAGTTCTACACCTCGACGGGTCGCGAGACCTCGATCGGGACCAGCGGCACCCCCGGCGTCCAGAAGGAGACCACCTCGGACTCCGCGGGCGGCGGTCAGAACCTGGGCTACATCGAGCCCGGTGACTGGTGGGCGCACGAGCCCGTGAGCCTGACGAACGTCGAGGCCATCAGCCTGCGCGTCGCCTCGCCCAACGCGAACGGCGTGGTCTCGCTGCGCTGGGACGCTCCGGACGGCCCGGAGATCGGCCGGATCACCGTGCCGAACACGGGGGACTGGCAGGTCTACCGCGACGTCTCGACGCCGCTCACGAACGTGCCGGAAGGCAGCGGGACGCTCTACTTCGTCCTGCTCTCGGGCGGCATCAACGTCAACTGGATGGACATCGACGGCCGCGGCGTCACGGACAACATCCGTCCCGACGTCGAGCTCGACGTGCCCACCCTGGTCGGCTCGGCCCCGCTGACGGTCACCGCGACCGCGACGGGTTCCGACCCCGACGGCGAGGCGTCCGACCTGGTCTACGCGTGGGACGACGGGCTGGGCGGCGGGTTCGTCGACGGTGGCCCCGAGTTCTCGCACACGTACACCGCGGCGGGCGCCTACCGGCTGCAGGTCCGTGTGACCGACGCCGGCGGCGCCTACACGGTCAAGTACGTGAACATCAAGGTCAACGAGTCCGGTCCGGTCATGTGCTTCTCGGGCCGTTCGGACGACTTCACGGGCACCGCGGTGGACGAGGACCGCTGGTCCACGATCATCCGTCGTGACCAGAAGCTCGCGGTCGCCGACGGTCACCTCGTGATCCCGGCGAGCAAGGCGGACTTCTACGGCCAGGGCGAGGGACCGGTGTCCAACATCGTCCTGCAGGACCTCCCGTCGGGTCCGTGGACGGCGACCACCAAGGTCACCTTCCCGGCGCGTGCCCAGTACCAGCAGGCCGGTCTGCTCCTGTGGGGCGACGGCGACAACTACGCCAAGATGGTGATCCAGGGCCGCGGGACCGGGGCGAACCCCAACTCGCGCGTCTTCCAGTTCATCCGCGAGGAGAACGGCACGCCCAACGAGGTGGCCGCGTCCAACGTGAACATCACGACGGACTTCCCGGACACGTTCTACGTGCGCTACACGAGCGACGGGTCCAACCTCAGGGCGTACTACTCGGCCGACGGCCTGGACTTCACGGCCATGTCCGAGACCAAGTCGCTGCACGGCCTCGTGAACCCGAAGATCGGGCTCGTGGCGTTCGCGAACGACGGCTCGGTGCCGGCCGTGGTCGACGCCAAGTTCGACTGGTTCCACATCACGCCGGACGACACGGCCACCGCGGCCGGGCCGGACGACGAGTTCGAGGGGACGTCGCTCGACGGCTGCCGCTGGAACAGCGTGGTCCGTCCGGACGCATCGGGTCTGCGGGTCGCGGGCGGCAAGCTCGAGATCGACACGACCCCGACGGACATCTACGGCACGGGCAACACCGACGTGCCGAACATCGTCCTGCAGGACCAGCCCGCTGGTGACTGGACGGTCGAGACCAAGGTCGACGGCTCGACGTTCGACCAGCAGTACCAGCAGGGTGGTCTGATCCTCTACGGCGACGACGACAACTACGTCAAGCTGGACTTCATCACGAAGAACCAGCAGGGCGCGGCGGTCGACCGTGGGCTCGAGATGCGCAGCGAGGCCGGCGCGACCGTCCTCAACCCGCAGCCCAACGTCAACAACCTCACGCAGGGCGTGTGGTGGTTGCGCCTGGCCAAGGTGGGCACGACCTTCACCGGCTCGTACAGCGCCGACGGCGTGACCTGGACCGAGATCGCCGAGAAGGTGACCAACCCGGGCCTGGCGGACGCCAAGGTCGGGCTGTACGCCCTCGGCGCGGGCCAGAAGGCCTCGGCGACCGCGACGTTCGAGCACTTCCGCGTCGTGGGCCCGCAGGCCGAGCCGCTCACGGTGAGCGGGTCGCTCGACCCGGCCTCGCCGTCGGGCGCGAACGGCTGGTGGACCGGTCCGGTGACCGTCACGGTCGCCACCACGGGCGGTGCGGCGGGCCAGCAGGTCTACCGCGAGTACCAGCTCGACGGCGGCGCGTGGGCCGAGTACACGGCCCCCGTGGTCGTGGACGCACCGGGTGAGCACACGATCAAGGTGCGGGCCTCGGCCGGCACCGAGAACGTGACGGGCGCCGACGTGGCGGTCAAGATCGACGGTGACGGACCGACCGCGGCGGCGACGCTGCGCGAGGACCGCACGGTGGAGATCACGGCCACGGACGCCGTCTCCGGGATCGCGTCGGTCGAGTACTCGCTCGACGGGACGACCTGGGTCGCGTACGAGGCACCGGTCGCCGTCGGCGACGGCGCTGCGACCCTCGCCTACCGGGCCACGGACGTGGCCGGGAACGTCACGGCCTCCTCGCTCGAGGTGCCGGCCGGTGAGCTGGTCCCCGCGACCGTCACGGCCGCACCGAAGTGCGTGGCGAACCGCGTGACGCTCGGCGTCACCGCGGTCAACACGGGTGACGCCCCGGTCACGATCGTGGTGCGCTCGGCCTACGGCACCAAGACCTTCACGGGGGTGGCGGCGGGCAAGTCCGCCCACCAGTCGTTCGCGACCCGTGCTGCGTCGATCGAGGCCGGTCAGGTCACCGTCACGGTGACCGACGCCGAGGGGAGGACCAGCACGTACACGATCGACCACGCCGCTGCGAGCTGCGGCTGACCGATCACCGGTGGGGCCGCGGTGAACCGCGGCCCCACCGCCCCTGACGGGCGGGCTGAGGAGCCTCGACCGACGTGTGGCGTCGACGACCCTTCGGCCGGGACGTCGGCACCATGGCCGAGGCTCGTCAGCACGTCTGGCACTTCCCCGTCGACGACGAGGACGTGCCGGCTCCCGGCACCGGAACCCGGTGCTCCGGCTGGTGCCGGGAGCCACCTACCGTACGACCAGCAGGACCAGCAGGACCAGCAGGACCAGCACCACCGCGCGGCCCGCCGGGCCGCGCAGCCCGACGCACGACCCCTTTCCTTCACGACGAGGTGATGAGCGACATGACTCAGCAGGCGAACCGGAGCTCCGGTCCGGACCGGACGCGTACCCCGCGCCCCCGCCCCTTCTCGCACGCGCTGCGCGCGGTCCTGGCAGGGGCCGTCCTGCTGCTCGCCTCGGTGCTCGGCGCGGCGCCGGCGAGCGCCCACGGCGGGGAGATCATCCTGTCGATCGGCGGTGACGGTGCCGGGGGCGTGTCGGTCAACGTGACGTACAAGACCGACGGGCACCCCGTCGAGGAGATCGTCGACGTCATGGTGACCGCGGTCTCCGCGGAGGGCACCGAGGTCGGTCCGATCCAGCTCTCCTCGGCCTCCGAGGGTGTCGGCTGGTACACGTCGGCCCCCGACGTCCTGGGCGAGGGCAACTGGACCGTGACCGCGACGACCACGACGCCCGTGGCGACGACCGCGACGACGCAGATCGACGTGGTGCCCCCGGCGGCCCCGCCCGCGCCCGCGGAGGATGGCGCCGACGGCGAGGTCGCCGCACAGGGCGACGAGGCCGCGTCGTCCGCTGCCGCGAGCGAGGACGACGGGGCGGGCGTCCCGACGACCGCGATCGTCGTCGGCGTGGTCGTGCTGCTCGCTGCCGCCGGAGCCGTGCTGGTGCTCCGCCGTCGGGCCACGGCCGCCGAGCGCCCCTGAGACCTGGCGCGGCGGTGACCACCGCGCGCCGCACCACAGCCCACCCGGGTGCACGCCGCACACGGGCGCACCCGCAGCACGACGGAACGAAGGAGACACCGACATGGCACGACCGATCACCCTCTTCACCGGCCAGTGGGCCGACCTGCCTTTCGAGGAGGTCGTACGCCTCGCGTCCGGCTGGGGCTACGACGGCCTGGAGATCGCCTGCTGGGGCGACCACCTGGATCCCTGGCGCTGGGACGACGACGAGTACGTCGCGGGCAAGCTCGCGCTGCTCGAGGCGCACGGGCTCAAGGTCTACGCCATCTCGAACCACCTCAAGGGCCAGGCGGTGTGCGACGACCCGATCGACCAGCGTCACCGCGACATCCTCTCGGACCGCGTGTGGGGCGACGGCGACCCCGAGGGCGTGCGTCAGCGCGCAGCCGAGGAGATGAAGAACACGGCGCGCCTGGCGGCCAGGCTGGGCGTCAAGACGGTCGTCGGCTTCACGGGGTCCTCGATCTGGAAGTACGTGGCGATGTTCCCGCCGGCGTCGCAGGCCATGATCGACGCGGGCTACCAGGACTTCGCGGACCGCTGGAACCCGATCCTCGACGTGTTCGACGAGGTCGGGGTCCGTTTCGCGCACGAGGTCCACCCGAGCGAGATCGCGTACGACTACTGGACGACGGTCCGCACGCTCGAGGCGATCGGCCACCGCGAGGCGTTCGGGCTGAACTGGGACCCGAGCCACATGGTGTGGCAGGACCTGGACCCGGTCGGGTTCCTGTGGGACTTCCAGGACCGGATCTACCACGTGGACTGCAAGGACACCAAGAAGCGCATGCACAACGGCCGCAACGGCCGTCTGGGCTCGCACCTGGCCTGGGCCGACCCGCGCCGTGGCTGGGACTTCATCTCGACGGGTCACGGGGACGTCCCGTGGGAGGACAGCTTCCGGATGCTCAACAGCATCGGGTACGACGGTCCGATCTCGGTCGAGTGGGAGGACGCGGGCATGGACCGCCTCGTGGGTGCGCCCGAGGCCCTCGCGTTCGTCAAGCAGTACGCGTTCGAGGCTCCCGACGCGGCGTTCGACGCGGCGTTCTCGACCAAGGAGTAGCAGCAGGAAGCAGGCGCCGGAAGGGCGTCCTCCCACCGGGGAGGGCGCCCTTCCGGCGTGTCCGGGGCGAGGGTCGAGACCTTTGAGGGGCACGTCTCGGCACGCGGTTCGTCACGGTTCAGCCGCGCGACAGTAGGCCTCGGCAATTGTTTAACCGATGGAGTTACGGTGACATCTAACATCCGGCTTTTGCTTGACGCTCGACATAAGTCCCCCTACGGTATGGGACATGCGAGCCGAAGAAGTCGCGCGAGACCACGGGGCCGTCACCGCCCCCGCAGCCAGGACGGAGCCGTCCTCCCTGAACGGCCGTGCCGTCGTGGGCACCGCGACCACCCCAGTTCTTGTCCACCCCGCGAGCGACCTGCTCCCGAGCCGACTGCCCGCCGCGGGCTACCGCGCCGGGATCATCGGGACCGGGTTCATCGGCGAGGTCCACGCCCGCGCGATCCGCACGGCCGGGGGAGACCTCGTCTCGGTCGCCGGCATCGACGCGCCGGGGGCGCGCGAGGCCGCCGCCGACCTCGGTGCCCTGGGGTACGCGGCCACGTCGCAGGAGCTCATCGACGACCCGGACATCGACGTCGTGCACATCTGCACCCCCAACTTCCTGCACGTCCCGCTCGCCACGGCCGCGCTGGCCGCGGGCAAGCACGTGGTGTGCGAGAAGCCCCTCGCGATGGACCTCGAGGGCGCGATCGCGCTCGCCGGCCTCGCCGAGGAGGCCGCCGCCACCGATGGCCGCGTCGCCGTCGTGCCCTTCGCCTACCGCTTCCACCCCATGGTCCGCGAGGCGCGCGCCCGGGTCCGCAGCGGCGCGGTCGGCACCATCAGCCTCGTGCACGGCTCCTACCTCCAGGACTGGCTCCTGCGGGCGAGCGACGACAACTGGCGCGTCGACCCCGCCCTGGGCGGCGCGAGCCGTGCGTTCGGTGACATCGGCTCGCACTTCTGCGACCTGCTCGAGTTCACGACGGGGCAGCGCATCGTGCGGCTCGTCGCGCAGACCGCGACGATCAACGCCGAGCGCACGGGCGCCGACGGCCGCCCCGCGGCGGTCCGCACCGAGGACGCCGTGACCCTGCAGTACGAGACCGACGGAGGAGCGCTCGGCTCGGCCGTCATCAGCCAGGTCTCGGCCGGGCGCAAGAACCGGCTCTTCCTCGAGATCTCGGGCTCCGAGTCGACCCTCGCGTTCGACCAGGAGGGCCCCGAGACCCTCTGGGAGGGCCGCCGCGACACGAGCCGCCTGCTCATCCGCGACCCCGAGGCGCTCACGCCCGAGGCCGCCCGCTACTCCCGGCTCCCCGCAGGACACCCGCAGGGATACCAGGACTGCTTCAACGCCCTCGTCGGCGACACCGCGGCGGCCATCAACGGGCAGACGCCCGACGGGCTGCCCACGTTCGCCGACGGGCTCCGGGCCGCGCGCCTCGCCGAGGCCGTCGCCCGATCCGCACGCACCGGCACCTGGGTGGAGGTAGGAGCATGACCGCATCGACGGCAGCAGGAGGCGCGAGCACCACGGGCGCGCCCATCCTGCAGCTGCGGGGCATCGGCAAGGTCTTCTTCGGCAACTCGGTCCTGCGCGGCATCGACCTCGACGTGCGGCCCGGTGAGGTCCACGCGCTCGTCGGGGAGAACGGCGCGGGCAAGTCCACGCTCATGAAGATCATCGCCGGGGTCCACAAGCCCGACTCGGGCACCATGGAGCTCGACGGGAAGCCCGTCGCGTTCGCCTCGCCCCTCGCGGCCCAGGCCGCCGGCGTCTCGACCGTCTTCCAGGAGTTCAACCTCCTGCCCGAGCGCACGGTCGCCGAGAACGTCTACCTCGGTCGTGAGCCCCGCCGGTTCGGGATCGTCGACGCCGGGCGCATGGCCCGCGACACCGACGCCCTGCTCGCGGACCTCGGCCTGCACGGCCTTGCGTCCTGGATGCGGGTCGGCTCGCTGTCCGTGGCCGAGCAGCAGATCGTGGAGATCGTCAAGGCCGTCTCCTACGACGCGCGCATCATCTCGATGGACGAGCCCACGGCAGCGCTCGCCGACCAGGAGGTCGAGCTCCTCTACGCGCTCGTCGCGCAGCTGAGGGCCCGCGGCGTCGCCATCCTCTACGTCTCGCACCGCCTCAAGGAGATCTTCGACCTCTGCGACACCATCACGGTGCTCAAGGACGGCGACTTCGTGCTGACGACCGCGACGGCCGACATCACCCCGGACCGCCTGGTGCGCACCATGGTCGGGCGCGAGTTCGCGGGCTACTACCCGGACAAGGACCCCGGCACGGTGCCCGGCGCGGTCAAGCTCGCGCTCGAGGGTGCGGGCAACACCCAGGTCGACGGGATCGACCTCGAGGTCCGAGCGGGCGAGATCGTCGCGCTCGCGGGCCTGCAGGGCAGCGGCCGCACCGAGATCGCGCACGGCGTGTTCGGTGTCGCTCCCTTCACGCGCGGCACGATCCTGCTCGACGGCAAGCCCGTCACGGTCTCCTCGGCCCGCGAGGCCGTCCGCCTGGGCCTGGCGCTCGTGACCGAGGACCGCAAGGCCGAGGGGCTCGCGCTCGAGCAGTCGATCTCCGCGAACGCGCGGCTCGTGCTCGACTCCGTGACCCCGGGGTCCTCCGACCGCCGCGCCAAGGCGATCCCCGGCATCCTCTCGTCCCTCGACCTGGTCTCGCGCTCCAAGGACGCCGAGGTCCAGTACCTCTCGGGTGGCAACCAGCAGAAGGTCGTCCTCGCCAAGTGGCTCGTGACCGACCCCTCGGTGATCGTGCTCGACGAGCCCACGCGAGGGATCGACGTCGGCGCCAAGCGTGCGGTCTACGACCTCATGCGCACCCTCACGGCGCGCGGGGTCGCGATCCTGCTCATCTCCTCGGAGCTCCCCGAGGTCGTCGCCATGGCCGACCGCATCCTCGTGATGCGCGACGGCCGCCTGGCCGGGGAGCTCCCCGCGGGCAGCGACGAGGAGACCATCATGGCGATGGCCACCGGGGCGGGGGACACCTCGGAGCACGTCGAGGTCGACCTCTCCGCCCTCGACGTACCCGTGGGCGACGCAGCCCGCGCACCCCAGTCCGTGCTGCCCGGCGGCGAGCCCGCCTCCCCCCGGCACGCGCAGCGTGACACCACCCAGGAGGACCAATGAGCACCGCGGTGAGCACCGCCTCGCCCTCGACGGGGAGCGCGAAGTCGACCTCCGGCCCGCGCCGGCGCCGGCTCGGCTCGACGGGGATCGTCTACCTCGCCCTCGTCGGGATCCTCGTGATCTCGGCAGGACTGGTCGCGGCCCAGGGCGGCAACTTCTTCAGCCAGGGCAACCTGTTCTACCTGCTGTCGCAGACGAGCCTGCTGGGCTTCGTCGCGATCGGGCAGACGTTCGTGATCCTCTGCAAGTCGCTCGACCTGTCGGTCGGCTACGTCGTGGCCTGGTCCTCGCTCGTCGCCGCCACGACCATGGCCGGCGACCCGTCGCGCATCTGGCTCGGCGTGGTGGCGGCCCTGGCGGTCGCCGCGGGGGTCGGCCTGGTCAACGGCCTGGTGATCTCCAAGCTCCGCGTGAACTCGTTCATCGCGACGCTCGGCGTCGGCCTCATCATCAAGGGCTACCTCGACACCCAGTACAAGGGTCCGTCGGGCGAGATCCCCAAGGCGTTCCAGGGCTTCGGCTACACGCGGATCGGCCCGGTGCCGATCTCGGTCATCGTGCTCGCGGTGGTCATGGTGCTCGGCGTGGTCCTGCTGAACCGCACCCGCTCCGGGTACCACATGTTCGCGGTCGGCGGGAACATCGACGTCGCCCGGCTCTCGGGCATCCGCACCGACCGGTCGATCATCCTGGCCCACGTCCTGTGCTCGCTGTGCGCGGGCGTCGCGGGGCTCCTCATCGCCGCTCGTTTCGGCACGGGCAACGCCCTGGTCTACACCTACGGCTACGACCTCAACTCGATCGCGGCCGTCGTGCTCGGCGGGACCCTGCTCATGGGCGGGCGCGGATCGATCATGGGCACGATCGCGGGCGTCCTGATCCTCGCCTCGCTCGACACGGTGTTCAACGTCCTCGACGTCAGCCCGTTCTTCAAGGACGTCCTGCGCGGCGCGATCATCATCGCCGCGGTCGCCATGTACGCCCGCCGTCAGATCGACCCCGCGAGCAGCCGAGCGAGGTTCCGGGCACTGGCCCAGTCCGTCCGTCCCGGCGGCGCGCGGGACAGGCAGGCCCCTCCAGGCTCCTCGTCCGCGTCCGCCCCGTCCACCTCGTCCGGCAAGGAGGCCACCCGATGAGCGCGAGCACGTCCGCGACCACGCCGAGCGGCACCGGCACCGCCGGCGCACCGCAGCCGGGGCCCTCCGGCAACGGCTTCTCCCGCCTGGTGCAGCGCGCCACGTCCGGCAGCTCCTGGACCGTCTACGCCCTGCTGATCGTCGTCTTCGTCGCGATCCTCGTCATGAACCCGTCGTTCGGCGAGCCCATGTCGCTCATGGCCTTCCTCAAGAAGGCGGCACCGCTGATCGTCCTGGCGATCGGTCAGTACTTCGTGATCGTCTCCGGTGAGTTCGACCTCTCGGTCGGGTCCCTCGTGGGGGCCCAGGTCGTCATCGCGGCCAAGCTCATCGACGGCGAGGAGTCCATGACCTGGCCCGTGATCGGTCTGATGGTCCTCTTCGGTCTGGGGGTCGGGCTGATCAACGGCCTCATCGTCACGCTGCTCAAGGTCCCGTCGTTCATCACGACGCTCGGCATGATGCTCGTCCTGTACGGGGCGATCCGCCTCTGGACCGGTGGGGCGCCCACGGGCTCCCTGACCGAGGGCTTCCGCCAGTGGGGGCGCGGCGGCTTCCCGGACACGCCCGGTCAGTTCCAGGTGCCGTACGCGGTGCTCATCACGCTCGTCCTCGGCGTCGTGGCCGTGATCATCATGCGGCGCCCCTACGGGCGCACCCTCGTCGCGACGGGCGACAACGACGTGGCGGCCGCCTTCTCCGGCGCCTCGGTCTGGTGGGTGCGCACGCGCGCCTTCCTGTTCTCGGGCTTCATGGCCACGGTCGCAGGCATCCTCATCGGCGGCTACGCCGGCGTGACGGCCCAGGTCGGCGACGGGCTCGAGTTCATGGCCATCACGGCGGTCGTCCTGGGCGGCGTGGTCCTGGGCGGCGGTCGCGGGTCGGTCGTCGCGGCCATGGCCGGCGCGCTGACCCTCGAGGCGCTGTTCACGCTCTTCAACCAGCTCAGCCTGCCGTCGACGATCCGCCCCGCGGTCCAGGGCGTGATCATCATCGCGGCCGTCGCCTACGCCGCGATGCCGCGCAGGTCCAAGGCAGCCCCGAGCTCCCCGACCACCCCGGCAGGGGTCCCCGAACCCACCGTCCCCAAGGAGCCCCAGCCAGCAGCACCCTAGACCTCCGGTCACCCCCCGGAACGCCACACAGATCCGTCCCCGACAGGCCGCCGCACCCGCTGCGACGGCAGGACAAAGAAGTCTCTCGATCATCAGGAGAAGGAACATGCGACGCTCTCGAGTTCTCATGGCAGGGGCCGCGACCGCGGCACTGCTGTTCACCGCTGCGTGCACCACCGACGCGCCCGCCGACACCCCGGACGCGGGTGCCGCGGCCACCGAGGAGTCCACGGAGGAGTCCGACGAGTCCGGTGCGAACAGCCAGTGGTTCGTGCAGGCCGACTACGAGCGCCAGCTCGCGCAGCGCTCGGCGGTCCCCGAGGGGCCGGGCGAGCAGCCGTGGCTGCAGGCGATCGACCCCGAGTACGTGGACACCGCGCAGTACGCGAAGGAGGGGGGCAAGAAGCTCTGCTTCTCCAACGCCTCGGTCTCCAACCCGTGGCGTGTCACGGGCTTCATCACGATGCAGCAGCAGGTCGAGGTCCTCAAGGCCTCGGGCGACATCTCGGAGTTCCGCGTCTCGGACGCGGCCGACGACGACAACAAGCAGATCTCCGACATCCAGGCGTTCGTCGAGGCCGGTGACTGCGACGCGATCATCATCTCGCCCTCGACCACCGCGACCCTGACCCCGGCGGTCGAGGCGGCGTGCGAGAGCGGCAAGCCCGTCATCGTGTTCGACCGCGGCGTCAACTCCGACTGCATGGTGACCTACATCCACCCGATCGGTGGCTACGCCTACGGCGCCGACGGCGCCGAGTTCCTGGTCGAGAACCTCGAGCCCGGCTCCAAGGTCCTCGCCCTGCGCATCCTGCCCGGTGTCGACGTGCTCGAGAACCGCTGGGCCGCGGCGGACAAGATCTTCTCCGAGAGCGAGATCGAGGTCGTGGGCCAGGAGTTCACCGGTGGTGACGGTGCCAAGATCAAGGACATCGTGACGCAGTACCTGCAGCGCGGCGACGTGGACGGCATCTGGATGGACGCCGGTGACGGCGCCGTCGCAGCGGTCGAGGCGTTCGAGGACGCCGGCAAGCCCTACCCCGTCTTCATGGGCGAGGACGAGCTGAGCTTCATGCGCAAGTGGCAGGAGACGGACATGACCGCCCTGGGCGCCGTGTACTCCAACTTCCAGTGGCGCACCCCGATCCTCGCGGCCCAGAAGATCTGGAACGGCGAGCAGGTCCCGGCCGAGTGGGTCCTGCCGCAGTCGCCCATCACGGGCGAGGACCTGGAGGCATACCTCGACGCCAACAAGGACATGCCGTCGCTGCACTACGCCAAGTTCGGTGGCGAGGACCTGCCCGGGTTCCCGACCGCCTGGACCGAGCGCTGATCCCAGCACCGGTCCGACCGCACGACCGGTAGGCCAGCGGTCCGGCCCCTCGACCAGGTCGAGGGGCCGGGCACGGCCCACCAGAGCACGACCGCACGTTCCACCCACGGTGCCCGACGACGCAGCCCGCCCTCCGCGCGAGGGCGAGCTCCGGCGTCGGGCACCCGGGTGACGCACCCGCCGACGAAAGAGAGCACCGTGGCTCGTACGCGCCCCCTCGGGGTCAACACCTGGGTGTGGACCTCGCCCCTGACCGACGCCTCCCTCCGCGAGATCGCTCCGCGCGTCGCCGGGTGGGGATTCGACGTCCTCGAGCTGCCCGTCGAGGACGTGACCGACTGGAACCCGCAGCAGGCCGCGCGAGTGCTCGCCGACCACGGCCTCGGGGCCTCGGTGTCCCTCGTCATGGGCCCCGGCCGCGAGCTCGTCGCGGCCGACGCCGGCACGGTCCGCCGGACCCAGGACTACCTGCGCCAGGTCGTCGACATGGCGCGCACCGTGGGTGCGGGCGTGATCGGCGGGCCCGCGTACGCGTCCGTCGGGCGCACCTGGCGGATGACCCCCGTCCAGCGCGAGGCGGCCTACGCCGAGCTGGTCGAGCACCTCGCCCCCGTCGTGGACCACGCGATGGCCGCGGGCGTGCGGATCGGCCTCGAGCCGCTCAACCGCTACGAGACGAGCCTCGTCAACACGGTCGACCAGGGCCTCGCGGTCGTCGCACCGCTGCCGTCGGCCGGGATCGGGCTGATGCTCGACATCTACCACATGAACATCGAGGAGACGGACCTGGCCGCCGCGGTGACGCGCGCCGGGGACCGGATCGCGCACGTGCAGGTCTGCGGCAACGACCGCGGGGCCCCCGGCAGCGACCACCTCGACTGGCCCGCGTTCCTCGGCGCGCTCGACCGGGTGGGCTACGACGGCTCGCTGTGCATCGAGTCGTTCACCGCCGACAACGCGACCATCGCGACGGCCGCCTCCATCTGGCGTCCGCTCGCCCCCACCCAGGACGCCATCGCCGTCGATGGCCTGGACTTCCTGAAAGGACTGATGCGCGGCTGATCGATCGGTAGGAATCACCGACGGCGCCGGCACGCCGTGGGACGACGTATCTCTTCACAGCACGTGCGCCCCGTTCACCGACGAGCGGGGCACGCAAACCACGTGCCGACTGCCCTGGAGGCAAGACACATGAAGGCTGCGCGACTTCCCCTGCGGGGAAGAGCCGTCGCGGCACTGACCATCGGAGCACTGGCGTTCACCCTCGCGCCCGTGACCATGGCAGCTGCCCACGACGGACCACACGAACCCGGTGACGACCGCAAGGTCCTCATCTTCACCAAGACGACCCAGTTCCGGCACTCCGAGGCGATCACGCAGGGCACCCCCGTGCTCGAGGCCGCGTTCGCCGACGTCGGCATCGCGTCCGACCACACCGAGGACTCCTCGGTCTTCACCGACGCGGGCCTGGCGGAGTACGACGCGCTCGTGATGTTCCAGACGTCGGGCGACCCGTGGAACGCCGACCAGAAGGCCGCGCTCGAGCGCTACCAGCAGGCGGGCGGCGGCATCGTCGCGATCCACAACGCGACCGACATGCGCGGGAACTACGGCTGGTGGGACGACATGATCGGGGCGCTCATGCCCGGTCACGCGGCCACGGGCAACAGCCCCGGCCTGCCCGGCACGGTCCGCGTCGAGGACCGCGTCCACCCCTCGACGAGCCACCTCGACCAGCGCTGGAACCGCGCGGACGAGTGGTACAACTACTCGGCCAACGTGCGCGGCAGCGCCCACGTGCTGGCCACGATGGACGAGTCGACCTACGACGCCGGCGGCAACAAGATGGGCGCCGACCACCCGATCTCGTGGTGCAAGCCCTACGACGGTGGCCGCGCCTGGATGACCGGCATGGGCCACTTCGGTGCGCACTTCACCGGTGAGCCGGACCTGGTCCAGCACATCGTCGGCGGCGTCCAGTGGGCGTCGGGTCAGGTCGCGGGCGACTGTGGTGGCACCGACTGGGGCCAGTTCGAGAAGGTCGCGCTCGACACCAACACGAGCGCACCGTTCGGCATGGACGTCGCGCCCGACGGCCGCGTGTTCTTCACCGAGCTCGTGCGCGGACAGATCCGCGTCTACGACCCGCGCACCCAGAACACCTCGACCGCGATCACCATCCCCGTGTACTCCGGTGGTGAGGACGGCCTGCTGGGCATCGCGCTCGACAAGGACTTCGCGACCAACGGGTACCTGTACCAGTACTACTCGCCGGCGAGCTCCGACGACACGAACCCGGAGAACTTCTTCAACCGGATCTCGCGCTTCACCGTGACCGACGGCGGTCCCGGCGGAACGGTGATCGACCCGGCCTCGGAGAAGGTCCTCATCGAGGTCCCGGCCGGGCGTCTGCCCGACGAGCCGGGCCACACCGGCGGCAGCCTGATCTTCGACGACCGCACCGGTGACCTGTACATCGGCGTGGGCGACGACGTGAACCCGCACTCCGAGCCCTCGGGCGGCTACGCGCCGATCTCCGAGCGCCCGGGCCGGCTGCACGACGCGCGCGCGACGTCGGCCAACACCAACGACCTGCGCGGCAAGGTGCTCCGCATCCACCCCGAGGCCGACGGCACGTACACGATCCCCGAGGGCAACCTGTTCGCCCCGGGCACCGAGAAGACGCTGCCCGAGATCTACGCCATGGGCTTCCGCAACCCGTTCCGGTTCACGATCGACCCCGCCACGGGCAACCTGGGCGTGGCCGACTACTCGCCCGACAACGGTTCCGACAACCTCGCGAACCGCGGTCCTGCGGGCATCGCCGAGTGGAACTACATCCAGGAGCCGGGCTTCTTCGGCTGGCCCCTGTGCATGGGCAAGAACGAGCCCTTCCGCGACGTCGACTACCGCACCAACCCGGTCACGGTCGGCGCCTTCTTCGACTGCGCCAACCCGGTCAACGACTCGATCCTCAACACGGGTCTGACGCAGCTCCCGCCGGCCCAGCCCGCGGACATGTACTACGGCTACCAGCGCACCTCGGCCCCCGGCGTCATCAACGCCGGTGGCGGTCTCGCACCCATGGGTGGTCCGTTCTACAGCTACGACGCCGACCTCGAGTCGGACACCAAGTTCCCCGAGTACTACGACGGCAAGCCCTTCTTCTACGAGTGGGCGCGCAACAAGATGTACTCGATCGACCTCAAGGACGCGACGCCACAGGGTGCAGCGGTCGAGAAGGTCAACCCCTTCCTGTCGAACGAGCAGTTCCTCGCACCGATCGACTCGACGTTCGGCCCCGAGGGCGCGCTCTACGTGCTCGACTGGGGCGGCGGCTTCGGCCGTGACAACCCGAACTCGGGCCTGCACCGCATCGACTACATCTCCGGTTCGCGCTCCCCGGTGGCCAAGCCGGCCGCCACACCGGACTCGGGCACGGCCCCGCTGACCGTCACGTTCGACGGCTCGGCGAGCACGGACCCCGAGAACGAGGCGCTCACGTACGCGTGGGACTTCGACGGTGACGGCACGACGGACTCGACCGAGGCCAAGCCGACCCACACCTACACCGAGAACGGCGTGTTCGACGCCCGCCTCACGGTCAAGGACCCCTCGGGCAAGGTCGGTACCGCCACGGCGCCGATCACGGTGGGCAACACGCGCCCCGAGGTCGACTTCAACCTGCCGCCGACCGGGTCGTTCTTCGACTTCGGCGACCGGATCGACTGGGACGTCTCGGTCACCGACGCCGAGGACGCCTCGATCGTCGACGAGAACGTCATCATCCAGCCGGCGCTCGGCCACGACGCGCACGCGCACCCGTCCGAGCCGCTCCACGGCACGACGGGCTCGGTCGAGACCGGCCTGGGCGGTGGCCACGGCGAGGACATGAACGTCTTCTACGTGCTCGACGCCCGCTACACCGACGGCGGCGGCGAGGGCGGCGTGCCCGCGCTGACCGGCTCCGACACGACGCTGGTGTTCGGCAAGAAGCGTGAGGCCGAGTTCCAGACGGCCTCGCAGGGCACGACCCAGCTCCCGAGCCGGGACGTCGAGGGTGGCGGGTCGGTCATCACGGGCAAGGACGGGGCCTGGTCCTCGTACGACCCGTTCAACCTCCACCAGATCAGCGCCCTGTCGCTGCGCGTCTCGGCAGCCCAGGCGGGCACCGTCGAGCTGCGTCGTGACGCTCCCGACGGCGAGCTCCTCGCCACGGCCTCCGTCCCGGAGACCGGCCTGGGGACCTTCACCGACGTGCGCGTCGACGTGGCGGACCCGGGCGAGAGCTTCACCCTGTACGTCGTGTTCCCCGGGGCGGGCGAGCGTCGCCTGAACTTCATCGAGGCGCACGGCAAGGGCATCTCGGCCACGACCCGTCCCGAGGTCGTCGTGACCGCTCCCGAGGCGGGCGTCCAGCTCGAGCAGGGTGCGATCACGGTCTCGGCCGACGCGACGGACGCCGAGAACACCGTCACGCAGGTCGAGTTCTTCGTGAACGGCCAGTCGATCGGCACGGACACGTCCGCGCCGTACACGACGACGTGGAACGCGACGGCGGACAACTACTACAAGCTGACCGCGGTCGCCACGAACGACAAGGGCCTCACCACGAAGTCCCGCATCGTCATGGCGCAGGTCGGTGACCTGTTCGCCGGCATGAAGACCTACACCAACGCGAACGGCACGTTCGAGCAGCTGTCCGAGGGCAAGTACCTCGTGACCTCTGCGGGTGCCAACATGTGGCAGGGCACCGACGAGTACTCGGCCATCTACAAGGAGGCCGGTGCGGACGAGAAGTGGTCCGCGACGGTCAAGGTCAACAGCCAGGGCAACTCCAACGGGTCCGCCAAGGCGGGTCTGATCGTCCGCAACGACGTGACGCAGCCGGGCAAGTCGCCGGGCTACGCGGCCCTCGGCATCCGTCCGAACGGTGGCTTCGAGTGGCTGCGCGGCAACGCCGCGGGGCAGCTCGTGACGTCGTCCGCGGCGAGCTCGACGAGCTACCCCGCGTGGGTGCGGATCGAGCGTGACGGCGACCTGTACACGGCGTCGTGGAGCAAGGACGGCGAGAACTTCACCCAGATCGGCGACCCGGTGTCCCTGCCGGGTGCGGCGTCGGTCCAGGACGTCGGCCTGTTCGTGACGGCGCACAGCTCGAGCACGAGCGCGGTCGAGTTCCAGGACTTCACGTTCGACGACGACCCGGTCGACCCGACCGAGCCGGGTACGGGCACGCCGCCGCAGTGCGCGGCGCAGAAGTCCGACGAGTTCGACGCCCCGTCGATCAACACCGGTCGCTGGACCGTGGTGCGCACCGCGCCCGGAAAGTCGATCACGGTCGTGGACGGCAAGGCGGTCCTGCCCGTCGTCCAGGGCGACATCAACGAGGCGGTCCCGGGCCCGATCAGCTACCTGGGTCAGCCGGCACCTGCCGGGGCGTGGGAGATCCAGACCAAGGTCGAGGTCCCGCTCGCACGGCACTGGCAGCACGCGGGTCTCCTCGTGCACGTGAACGACAACGAGTACACCAAGTTCGCGTTCACGAAGAACCAGAACGGCAACCGCTTCCTGGAGTTCCAGACCGAGACCGGCGGTGCGCGCACGTGGCACGGCCAGACGAACGTCGCCGCGAACTTCCCGTCGTCGGTGTACCTCAAGCTGACCTCGACGGGTACGGCCATCACGGCCGCGTACTCGGCGGACGGCCAGACGTGGACCGCGATCGCGGGCTCTGCCCCGGTCAAGGCGAACGCGACCTTCGGCGTCATCGCCGCGGGCGACACGGGCACGGCCGACTCGGTCGCGCTGGTCGACTGGTTCAAGGTCACGCCGGACTCGACGGACGACGGCACGCGTGAGCCGTCCGACGAGTTCGACGGCACCTCGCTCGACGGCTGCCGCTGGAACAACGTGGTCCGCTACGACGCCTCGAAGGTCGAGGTCGCCGGTGGCGAGCTGCGCATCACCACGCAGCCGGGGGACATCAACAACAACAACCCGATCAGCCCGCGCAACTTCGTGCTCCAGGCTGCCCCCGAGGGCGACTGGGTCGCGGAGACCCGCTTCAAGGCTCCGCTGCTGCACCGTTGGCAGTACGCGGGTCTGATGGCGTACGGCGACGACGACAACTACGTCAAGCTCGACGTGGTCGCCAAGAACCAGCCGGGCACCCCGCTGAACCTGGGTGCCGAGCTCGCGTCGGAGAAGAACGCGGCCTCGAGCGGCGGCAACCGCCAGCTCGAGATCGCCGACACGACCGAGTCGGGCTACTGGTACCTGCGCATGGAGAAGGTGGGCAACACCTACCAGGGCTGGGTCAGCGACGGCGGCGTGAACTGGACGTCCCTCGGGGCGCCCGTCACGAACGACGCGGCACTGACGTCCTTCGGTCTCGTGGCCATCGGCCCCGAGCAGGAGGTCCCGGTCAAGGTGGCGTTCGACTGGTTCCACGTCACCACGGGTGACGAGGACACGCAGGCGCCGGTCGTGACCGTCGCCCAGGACCCGGCGGCCGGCGCGTCCGGCTGGAACACCGGGGCCGTGACGGTCTCCGCGACGGCCACCGACGACGTCTCGCAGGCGCCGTCGATCGAGGTCAAGGTCGCCGACGGCGCCTGGGCCCCGTACACGGCCGGCGTGGCGCTCACGACGGACGGGGAGCACACGCTCGCCTTCCGGGCGTCCGACGAGGCGGGCAACGTCTCCGAGGAGGTCGCTCACGTGGTCAAGATCGACGCCACGGTGCCGACGGCCACGGCCGAGCTCGCCGAGCGCACGGTGACCCTCGCGGGCGCCGACGCAGGTTCGGGCGTCGCGCGGGTCGAGTACCGACTCGCCGACACGGCCGAGGGCGAGTGGCTCACGTACGGCGAGCCGGTCGTGGTCGGGGACGGGGCCGTCGAGGTCTCGTACCGCGCGGTCGACGTCGCCGGGAACGTGAGCGAGCCGCTCACCCTCTCGGTGCCCGCGGTCGAGGGCGGGGTCTCGGCAGAGGTCGTGGCCAAGCCCCAGTGCACTGCGGGCAAGGTGCTCGTCAACGTGCGGGTCGTCAACACCGACGACGCGCCCGCGACGATCAAGGTGAGCACGCCGTTCGGGACGAAGACCTTCACGGGTGTCGCTCCGGGCAAGTCCGCGTCGCAGACGTTCAGCTCGCGTCTCGGGGCGATCGAGGCGGGTTCCGTCACGGTCACCACGACGATCGGGGACCGGACGTCGACGTACACGGTCGACTATGCGGCTGCTTCCTGCAGCTGATGCACGAGCGGCAGGCGTCGCCCCCTCGGGGGCGGCGCCTGCCGCGCACGTCGTCCCGCCCGTGACGGGCCCGACGGCGTACGGCTCTGACAGCGCTTCCCTGCCAGGTCTCCCGGCAGGCCTCTTCCGTACACCCGCATCACCCTCCGTCTTCGTGCCGGGCGCCCGCGCCGGCACGAACCTCCCGCCCCCGACAGACAGGAACCGACCCGTGGCGCAGAAGACCGCAGCACGACGCAGCAAGGCGGACCTCGCAGCCCGGTCGGCGACCGCTCGGGGAGCGGGGCCCCGGTCCGGGGACGGTGCCGGCCGTCCCCAGCAGCGGCCACCGGAGCGCGCGAGCGCCCGGTGGCCGTGGAACCTCTCGCGCGCTCGTCGCGCGTGGCTCGCGGTCGCCGCGGTCGCGGTGGTCGTCCTGGTCGTCGCAGTGGTCGTCTGGGCCACGACGCGAGGTCCCGACGACGGAGCGTCCGGCGCGTACGCCGTCGACCCCGCGCGCGTGGCCGAGCTCGAGGCCGCCGAGGTGGCGCGCGACGCCGAGAACCTGGGCGTCGTGACCGACTTCGCGGTCTCGGCCCAGGAGCGGCTCGTGCCGACCATGCACGAGCTGTCCGTGGCGCTCCCGCTCGACGGCGCGCCCGGGAACCCGGCGACGCCCGAGCAGCTCGCCGGGTGGCGGGACCAGCTCGCGGCCCTGGCGACCGAGGCCGAGGCACTCCCGACGGGCGCGTCGGGGTACAACGTCACGCGCAACGGTCTGGGCGTCTCGATCGCGCTGCTGGGCGACGCGCTCGACACGCTCGAGCTCGCCGAGGCGTCGGCCGAGCCGGCCCGGGCGCAGCTCCTCGCGCTCGCGGGCGACCTGCGCCTGCGCGCCGCGGACACGTGGAGCATGGCCGCGACCCAGCTCGACGACCTGAGCGTCGCCGCAGACCAGGGGCACGTCCACGTGTTCCTCCCGCTCCACCCGGACGACGCGGGCGACGGCGCCGCGAGCCTGGGGGAGAGCGACCACTAGACCGGTGCCCGCCGGGACCACCTGCGGGTGGGCCGAGTCCCGGCGGGCACCCAGGAGCACCGTGCGCACGAGGAGGTGAGGACGGACGCAGTACCGGTGGACGGCCCTGGCCGCCGCCGAGGACGACGATCGACTTTCAAAGGAGAAAGCTGTGACCGTACGACACCGAAGGAGACGGGCAGGGGTGAGCGCGCTCCTGGCGCTGACCCTCGCTGCCCCGACCCTGGCACTGACGGCGACACCCGCCGCCGCCCACGACGAGTTCTCCGTGCTCGTCTTCTCCAAGACCGCCGGGTTCCGGCACGACGCGATCCCGGCCGGGATCGCGACCATCAAGCAGCTCGGCGTGGACAACCACTTCGCCGTGACCGCGACCGAGGACGCCGGGGCGTTCACCGAGGCGAACCTCGCGGGCTACGACGCCGTCGTCTGGCTCTCGACGACCGGTGACGTGCTCAACGCCGACCAGCAGGCCGCGTTCGAGGCCTACATCGCGGACGGCGGCGGCTACGCGGGCGTGCACGCGGCGTCCGACACCGAGTACGACTGGCCCTGGTACGGCGAGCTCGTGGGCGCGTACTTCTCGGCCCACCCGCAGAACCAGACCGCGAACGTCGTGGTCGCGGACAAGGACCACCCCTCGACCGCGCACCTGCCGGCGACGTGGGAGCGGTACGACGAGTGGTACAACTTCCGCGAGAACCCGCGCGGGGACGTGCACGTGCTCGCGACCCTCGACGAGGCGAGCTACTCACCGGGCGGCGGTGCCATGGGCGCCGACCACCCGACGGCCTGGTGCCAGGACGTGGCCGGCGGCCGCTCCTGGTACACGGGCGGCGGACACACGCAGGAGTCGTACAGCGACCCGGCGTTCGTCCAGCACCTCCTGGGCGGCATCCAGACCGCCGCGGGAGCGGTCGACGCCGAGTGCGGCGCGACGGTCGAGAGCTCGTACGAGCAGATCACGCTCGCGAAGGGCGCCGAGAAGACCGGCGAGCCCATCGCGCTCGCGGTCCTGCCGGAGGGCGACGTCCTGCACACCTCGCGCGACGGCCGGGTCTGGTACACGACCGCGGGCGCGACGACCTCGCTCGCGGGCACCATCCCGGTGTACTCGCACGACGAGGACGGGCTGCAGGGGGTCGCGATCGACCCGGACTTCGCCGAGAACCGCTGGGTCTACCTCTACTACGCCCCGCGGCTCAGCACTCCCGCGGGCGACGCCCCGGAGAACGGGACCGGTCCCGAGTCGTTCGCGGCCTTCGACGGCTACAACCAGCTCTCGCGCTTCACGCTGACCGAGCAGAACACGATCGACCTGGCGAGCGAGAAGAAGATCCTCGAGGTCGAGGCCTCGCGCGGCACGTGCTGCCACGCCGGTGGTGAGATCGACTTCGACGCCGAGGGCAACCTCTACCTGTCGACGGGCGACGACACGAACCCGTTCGCCTCGGACGGCTACACGCCGATCGACGAGCGGGCGACGCGCAACCCTGCCTACGACGCGCAGCGCTCGTCGGGCAACACCAACGACCTGCGCGGCAAGCTCCTGCGCATCACCATGAAGGACGACGGGACCTACTCGATCCCGGACGGCAACCTCTTCGCCCCGGGGACGGACAAGACCCGCCCCGAGATCTACGCGATGGGCTTCCGCAACCCCTTCCGGTTCTCGGTCGACAAGGCCACGGGTTATGTGCACCTCGGTGACTACGGGCCCGACGCGGGCGGGGCGAACACGAACCGCGGCCCCGGCGGCTCGGTCGAGTTCAACGTCATCACCGAGCCCGGCAACTACGGCTGGCCGTACTGCGTGGGGGCCAACGTCCCCTACGTCGACTACGACTTCGCGACGGGTACCTCGGGCGCGGCGTTCGACTGCAGCGCTCCCAAGAACACGAGCCCGAACAACACGGGTCTCGTGGACCTGCCGCCGGCCATCGCGGCCTGGCAGCCCTACGACGGCGGCAACGTCCCCGCGTTCGGCTCGGGCGGCGAGTCGCCCATGGGCGCCGTGGTCTACAACTACGACCCCGAGCTCGTCTCGGAGACCAAGTTCCCCGCGTACTACGACGGCAAGCCCCTGCTGTACGAGTGGGAGCGGCGCTGGATCAAGGAGGCCGTGCTCGACGAGGACGGCAGCCCCGCGGGCTTCGCCCCGGCGCTGACGGGTCTGAACATCCGTCGTCCCATGAACCTCGAGTTCGGTCCGGACGGCTCGCTGTACGTGCTCGACTACGGCAGCGGCTACTTCGGCGGCGCCGCGGACTCCGCGGTCTACCGCATCGACTACGTCAAGGGCTCGCGCTCCCCGGTCGCCGAGATCGAGGCGTCTGTGACCAACGGCGGCGTGCCGCTCGAGGTCGTCCTCGACGGGTCGGCCTCCAAGCACCCGGAGAACCTGCCGCTCACGTACGCGTGGGACGTGGACTCGGACGGCACGGTCGACTCGACCGAACCCGTCGTGACGCACACGTACACCACCAAGGGCCAGTACACGGCCCGTCTCACGGTCACCGCCCCCGACGGCAAGACGGGCGTCGCGACCACGACGATCACGGTCGGCAACACCGCCCCCGTGGTGACGCTCGACCTGCCGCAGGACGGGCAGTTCTTCGACTTCGGTGACCAGGTGCCGTTCAAGGTCACGGTCACCGACGCCGAGGACGGGACGCAGGTCGACTGCGACAACGTCGTCGTCGAGTACATCCTCGGCCACGACAACCACGGTCACCCGCTGTCGAGCGCGACCGGTTGCGAGGGCGTCCTGACGACCGTCAAGGACGAGGGCCACGGGCTCGACGCCAACATCTTCGGGGTCGTCAACGCGACGTACACCGACGGTGGCGCCGAGGGCGTGCCGGCTCTCAGCAGCGACGACGAGGTGGTGCTCCACACGCGCACCAAGCAGGCCGAGTACTTCACGTCGCAGCAGGGGGTCCAGGTCGTCGACAAGACCGCGGCCGAGGGCGCCAAGCAGCTCGGCTACATCGCCGCGGGCGACTGGTTCGCGTTCGACCGGATAAACCTCAAGGACATCACGGGCATCTCGGCGCGCTACACGTCGGGCAACGCGGGCGGTCTCATCGACGTCCGGGTGGGGGCCGCGAACGGTCCGCTCCTCGGGACCATCACGATGGGCTCGACGGGTAGCTGGGAGACGCACGCGTCGTCCGACGTCGTGCCGATCACCGACCCGGGCGGCACGAACACGCTGTTCTTCGTCGCGCGCTCGGCGTCGGGGGGCACGGGCGACATGTTCGACGTCGACTCGCTCCACTTCGCCGGCAAGGGGGCCGCGAACAACGTGGCACCCAGGCTCACGGCCGTCACGGGCACGCCCACCACGGGCGACGCCCCCCTCGACGTGACCTTCACGGCCACCGCGACCGACGCCGACGGCGACGACCTCACGTACGCGTGGGACTTCGGCGACGGGGGCACCGGCACGGGGGCCCAGGTCTCGCACACCTACACGACGGGCGGCGCGTTCACGGCCAAGGTGACCGTCAAGGACCCGGCCGGCGCCTCGGCGTCGGGCACCGTGAAGGTGACGACGTTCGGTGCGCTCGAGTGCACCGAGCCCGACCCGCAGCGCGGGCCCGAGGACGAGTTCCTCGGTGCGTCGATCGACGCGTGCCGCTGGGACGTCCACAGCTACCGCCCGGACCTCGCCGAGGTCCGCGACGGCAAGTGGGTCGTCACCACGACCGACGACGACTTCTACGGCACGGCGAACTCGCCCGTGCCGAACATCGTCACGACCGACCAGCCGGGCGACACCTGGACCGTCGAGACGTCGTTCACGGCGCCGCTCGCCAGGTCGGCCCAGCAGGGCGGCATCATCGTCTACCTCGACGAGAAGAACTACGTGAAGCTCGACGTGGTCGGCAACGACGACGGCTCGGTGCGCGCCGAGCTGCGCAGCGAGGTCGGGGACGTCACGCAGAACCCGCAGCCGGGGATCGACAACCTCGCCAAGCCGGTCTACGGCGAGTACCTGCTGCGTCTCTCGCGGGCGGGCGACACGTTCACGGGTCAGGTCTCGGTCGACAACGGCCAGTCCTGGGCCGCGCTGCCCGGTGGCGTGAAGAACGTGGCGGCGCAGGACGCCGGGGTCGGGGTCTTCGCGCTCGGCAAGCTCGCGGGCACGGCGCAGATCGACGTCGCGTTCGACTACGTGCGCCTCGTGGACGGCACGCCGCCCACGTGCGAGGGCACGACGGCGAGCGACACGTTCGAGGGCACCGAGCTCGACGCGTGTCGCTGGTACGTCGTCAACCCGGACGCGTCCAAGCTCGCGGTGAGCGGCGGCTCGCTGCGCCTGACCACCACGGACGACGACGTGTTCGGCGCGACCAACTCGACCGTGCCGAACATCCTGCGCAACAAGGTCGTCACGGGTGACGAGTGGACGGTCGAGACGACCATCACGGCCGACCTCACGCAGAACTACCACCAGGGCGGCCTCATGGTCTTCAAGGACCAGGCCAACTACGTCAAGGTGGGCGTGATCCACAACGGGGCGGGAGCCGGGACCGTGGGCTTCGAGGCACGCAGCGAGAAGGGCGACGTGGTCCAGAACCCGCAGCCCGGCGTGTCCGACCTGCCGCGCGAGGCCGACAAGACGTATCACGTGCGCCTGACGCGTGACGGGAGCACGTTCACGGGCTCCTGGTCGCTCGACGGTGTCACCTGGACGGACCTCGCACCGGTCACGAACGACACGCTCGCGGGGATCGCGCCGGGGCCGTTCGCGCTCGGCAAGAACCAGACGGCTCCCACGACGGTCGCGTTCGGCGACGTCACGTTCGTCGAGGACGAGCCCGAGGTCTGCGAGCCGGCCACGCCCGCGGAGGGCTACCGCATGCTCTTCAACGGCACGGCCGAGTCGCTCGCGGGCTGGAAGATGGCCGGCCCGGGCGGGTTCGCGCTCCAGGAGGACTGCTCCATGCTGTCCACCGGGGGCATGGGCCTGCTCTGGTACCCCGAGGAGCTCGAGGCCTACAGCCTCACGCTCGACTGGAAGATGGCCGGGGACGACAACTCGGGCGTCTTCGTCGGGTTCCCCGACCCGGGGAACGACCCGTGGGTCGCGGTCAACCAGGGCTACGAGATCCAGATCGACGCGACGGACGCCGACGACCGCACGACAGGTGCGATCTACACGTTCCAGAGCGCCGACCTCGCGGCTCGCGACGCCGTCCTCAAGGCGCCGGGGGAGTGGAACTCGTACGAGATCAAGGTCGAGGGGCAGCGGATCCGGGTGTTCCTCAACGGGACGCTGATCAACGACTTCACCTCGACCGAACCGTCGCGTGACCTGTCGTCCGGCTACATCGGGCTGCAGAACCACGGCAACGGCGACGACGTCTCGTTCCGCAACGTCCAGGTCAAGGACCTGACGGCCGAGCCGGAGCCCGAGGTCGAGGTCACCACGACGGTCAGGTCCCAGTGCGTGGGGCGGACCGCCAACGTCTCGGTCCGCGTGGTCAACGACGAGGACGTCCCCGCGGACATCGTCGTCACGACGCCGTTCGGCACCAAGACCTTCCTCGGCGTCGCGCCGGGGAAGTCCGCGCACCAGTCCTTCAGCGCGCGTGCCGGCGCGGTGGAGGCAGGGGTCGCGCAGGTCACCGCGACGGCCGGGGGTCGGACGACGACCTTCGACGTCGCCTACGGGGCCACGAGCTGCGGGTGACCGGGTGACCGGTCGAGAGGCTGACCCGTCGCGCGAGTGACGGGCACGGTCGACGGCCGGTCGACCGCAGCAGCGGGCGGGGCGGGATCCTTCGGGGTCCCGCCCCGTCCGTCGTCCGGCACGCGTGCGGGGCCCGGCTCAGCCCGGTGCCCGACGGCGTCGCTCGCCACGGTGCGCCGCGTGCCCCGGAGTGTGCCGGGCCGCGCTCAGCCCAGCGGGCGGACCATCACCACGTCGTCGTGCGACTCGCCGCCCACGACGTAGGTCCGCCTCCCGGCGACCTCGAAGCCGTGCTTGCGGTAGAAGGCCTGGGCCCGTGCGTTCTCCTCGTTGGTACCGAGCCACACGGCCCGGTCCGGGACGAGCCCCGGCGCCGCGTCGAGCGCGGCCCGCAGGAGGTCGCTCGCGACCCCCGTGCCCTGGGAGCCGGGGTGCACGTAGATCTTGGAGAGCTCGACCGTCGGCTCGTCGCCGACGACCGCGACGATGTCCTGGTCGGCGGGCACCGCGCGCACGAGCAGGGCGTAGCCGACGAGACGGTGGCCCGCTGTGGTGCCGTCGGGCGGGGTGCTGCCGCCGTCAGGGGCGCCGTCGAGGTCCTCCCCGGGGTCCGCCGCCTCGGCGAGGAGCAGCGTGTGGTCGGCGCTCGCGGCCCAGGCCGCGAACCTCTCGGGGGAGAGCTGCGTGCGGATGTGCTCGGCGACTGCGGCGGGGTCCGAGCCGGGCGGGCACGCGAGCGGGAAGGTGATCGCCGCGAGCGCCGCGAGGTGCTCGGCGTCGTCCGGGGTCGCGGGGCGCAGGGTGGTCGTCACCCGCGCAATCTACCCGGGTGCACCCACGCGCGGGAGGCGCGGACCGCCGTCGGGCCGGCGAGCACGGAGCCGCGCGCGCCCCCGCCCTGCGGACGCGCGCCCCGGCGGGCGAGCGACCCGCGCCGTTGACACCTCACCGCGCACGGAGGACGGTGGAAGGACCGGAGACGTCGCCCGCCCAGCCCACGGACGCCGCCCCGCCCAGAGCCCCGACGACGGGGTCCGCGTGAGGGGAGGTGAGAGCACATGAGGAAGATGGTCGACTGTCGGACGACGCCCAGCGTGATCAACTGCACGCTGACGATCGCTGGCGAGGAGGAGGAGGTCCTCGACGCCGCGTACGACCACATGGTCAGCAAGCACGGACACGAACCCACGCCACAGCTGCGTGAGGAGATCCGCGCCGACCTGGTCGACGCCGAACCCTCGATGGCCTGACGGAACCTCCCGGCGACGGAGCCGAGTCACCGGGACCGGAGAACCCGGAGGGACAGCCGGTCGTGACCACGAGGTCACGGCCGACAGCCGTGCTCCGGGGCCGCTGTTGTCCGCGTCGGCTCCTGCTGGGCGCAGGCGTTCTCGGCGATGATGGGGACATGGCACACCTCACGGCGCCCGGCGCGCGCCGCATCGACCTCAACGCGGACCTGGGCGAGGGGTTCGGGCCGTGGGTGCTCGCGGACGACGACGCCCTGCTCGACCTCGTGACCAGCGCGAACGTCGCGTGCGGGTTCCACGCGGGGGACCCGACGATCATGCGCACCGTGACGCGAGCCGCCGTCGAGCGGGGCGTGAGCATCGGCGCGCACGTCGCGTACCGCGACCTCGCGGGCTTCGGACGGCGCTTCCTCGCGGTGGCTCCCGCGGAGCTGACGGCGGACGTGGTCTACCAGCTCGGCGCCCTCGACGCTTTCGCGCGCCTGGCCGGCGACCGGGTCCGGTACGTCAAGCCCCACGGCGCGCTCTACAACGCGATCGTCCGGCACGAGGAGCAGGCGCGCGCGGTCGTGGAGGCGGTCGCGGGCTACGACCCGACGCTCCCGGTCGTCGGGATGTCCGGCTCGGCCGTGCTTCGGCACGCCCGGCAGGCAGGGCTGCCGGTGGTGCACGAGGTCTTCGCCGACCGCGGCTACGCGCCAGACGGGTCGCTCGTGCCCCGTGGGATCCCCGGCGCGGTCCTGCACGACCCGGCCGCGGTCGCCGAGCGGGCGCTGCGCCTCGTGACCGAGGGCGTCGTGGTCGCGTCCGACGGCAGCGAGATCACGGTCGAGGCCGACTCGGTCTGCATCCACTCCGACACCCCGGGCGCGGTCGCGCTCCTGACCGAGGTGCGTCGGACGCTCGAGGCGAGCGGCGTCGTCGTGCAGCGGTTCTGCGGATGAGCAGGCCGACGGACGCCGCGCGGCCGGCGGGCGGCCGGGGGCAGGGTGGTGACACGGCGCGGGCGGATGTCGGCGGGCCGCCCCGAGGCGACGTCCGGACGGGCACGGCGGGCGCGACCACGGGAGCGACCGTGAACGGTGCTGGGGACGGGACCGACCGGTTGCCGGTGCGCCCCTACGGCGACCTGGCGCTCCTGGTCGACCTGCCCGGGCTCGACGAGGTCCATGCGTTGGCCGCCGCGCTGCGGGCACGGCGTGTGCCTGGGGTCGCGGACGTCGTGCCCGCAGCACGCACGGTGCTCGTGCTGCTCGACGACACGGCGAGCTCCGCCGACCTGGCCCGCGTCGAGGGCGAGGTCCGCACGGCCTGGGCCTCGGTCGCCCGCCGCGGGCACGCGGAGGGAGGAACGGATCCTGACTCGCGAGCCGGTGCGCCGGGGGAGGCGGCGGTCGTCGAGATCCCCGTCGTCTACGACGGGGAGGACCTGGCCGACGTCGCCGCGTGGGCCGGCTTGTCGGTCGGCGAGGTCGTCGCCCGTCACACGGGCCGCGAGTACGTGGTCGCGTTCGGCGGCTTCATGCCGGGCTTCGGGTACCTGACCGAGGTGGACCCGGCGATCGCCGCGCCCCGCCTCGCGACGCCCAGGACGCGGGTTCCTGCGGGGTCGGTCGCGCTCGCGGGAGACCTCACGGCGGTCTACCCGCGGGCGACGCCGGGCGGGTGGCGGCTGCTGGGGCGGACCGACGTGGACCTGTTCGACGTCGACCGGGACCCGCCCGCGCTGCTCACTGCGGGCACCCGGGTCCGGTTCCGCGCGGTCGAGCGGCTGGACGACGACCAGGACGGTGGGGCCCGCGGGGACCAGACCGTGGGCGAGGGTGACGAGGCCGCGCGTGACGGCGGGCGCACTCCTGTCGGCGGTGGTGGCGGTGGCGGTGGCAGTGACGACGGCGGCGGCGCCGCGGCCGGTGGACCGGGGCGAGCCCGCCAGGACCGGCTCGTGCCCGGTGCGACCGGTGCTCCTGGTGCTCCCGGTGCGGCCGAGCGTGTCGGCCGGGGTGCCCCGCGCGAGCCGCGCGGTGTCGAGGTCCTCGCGCCCGGGCTCCTCACGCTGGTCGAGGACGGGGGCCGCCCGGGGTGGGCCGCGGCTGGCGTCGGTCGGTCCGGCGCGGCGGACCAGGGCGCACTCCGTCTGGTGAACCGGCTGCTCGCCAACGACGGCGCCGCAGCCGCGCTCGAGGTGACGCTCGGTGGGCTGGCCGTGCGGTTCCACGAGCGAGCGACGTTCGCTCTCGCAGGCGCGCCCGCGCCCGCGACGCTCGACGGGACCCCGGTCGGGATGCAGGCGCTCCTCGTCGCGCGACCCGGATCGGTGCTGAGGCTGGGCTTCCCCGTCGGTGGAGCGCGCACCTACGTGGGCGTGCGGGGCGGGTTCGAGGCCCCGCCGGTGCTCGGGTCGCGTTCGTACGACGTCCTCGCCGAGCTGGGGCCGGCGCCGTTGCGTGCGGGGGACCTGGTGGCGATCGGGCCGCGACCCTCGGCGCTGCCGGTCGTCGAGGCGGTGCCCTCGCGTCGCGCGTTCCCGACGGGCGGCCCGGTGGGCGTCGCGCTGGACGTCCGCGGGGGACCCCGGCCGGAGTGGTTCGACGACGACGCACTGGCCACGCTGCTCGAGGGGGAGTTCGAGGTCTCGAACGCCAGCAACAGGGTGGGGCTGCGCCTCTCGGGCCCGACGATCCGCCGTCGTCGCGGGGAGCCGGCGAGCGAGGGGCTCGTGCCCGGGGCGATCCAGGTGCCGCCCGACGGGAACCCGGTGCTGTTCCTGCGCGACCACCCGGTCACGGGCGGCTACCCGGTGATCGCGGTCGTCGCCGCGGACGGGCTCGACACCGCGGCGCAGCTCCGACCGGGGGACAGGGTCTCGTTCCGATGGGCGCGAGCGGGGCGCCAGGTCCGGGACGTGGGGCGGGTGGGGACCTAGCCACGGTGGTGTCGAGCGAGCACCGTGCGCGAGGCTCTCCGGGTGTCCGGCGTGGCGACGGAGGGCTGCACCAGGCGGAGTTGACGGAGTCGAGGCGCACCGCGTAATGTTCTGGAAGTCAGCCCGGCAGGGAGGAACAGACACCACTGCGAAGCTCCTCGGAGCCGCCGCGAAGTGGCTGGAACCCCCGGGTGGCCACCCTGAAGATCTCGACGAGGCACTCGTGCGTCGTTGGATGATCTGCTGGGAGGCCGGCTCAGGTAGATCTTCTCCGCCGGAAACGGCGGGTTGAGAAGCCGGAAAGAGTCTGGTAGATTAGAGAAGTTGCCCCGAGTGAAGGCCTGGAAACGGGTTGGAGTCGGTGCGTGTCGGTTGCTTGAGAACTCAACAGTGTGCTTGATAGTTAATGCC
>NZ_JBHXCQ010000017.1:57896-115335 GCF_042726295.1 Oerskovia sp. NPDC060338 | reverse complement strand
GCGCCGCTCCCCTCGCGAGGGGAGCGGCGCCGTCGGGCGTTCGTGGCTGTGCGTCGAGGTCAGCGACCCTGGTTCGCGACCGCGGCCACGGCGGCTGCCGCGGCGTCGGGGTCCAGGTACGTGCCACCCTTGACGATCGGCTTGAAGTTCTCGTCGAGCTCGTAGACGACCGGGATGCCCGTGGGGATGTTCAGGCCCGCGATGTCCTCGTCCGAGATCTCGTCGAGGTACTTCTCGATCGCACGGATCGAGTTGCCGTGAGCGGCGACCAGGACGGTCTTGCCGGCCTTGAGGTCGGGGATGATGTCCGACTCCCAGTAGGGCATCTCGCGCTCGAGGACGTCCTTGAGGCACTCGGTGAGGACCTCGGGCTCGCCGGCGTAGCGCGGGTCGGCGTCCTGCGAGAACTCCGAGCCCTTCTCGATCGCGGGCGGCGGCACGTCGTAGGAACGACGCCACAGCATGAACTGCTCCTCGCCGAACTCCTCGAGCGTCTGCTTCTTGTCCTTGCCCTGGAGCGCACCGTAGTGGCGCTCGTTGAGGCGCCACGAGCGCTTCACGGGGATCCAGTGACGGTCAGCAGCGTCCAGGGCGAGGTTCGCCGTGGTGATCGCGCGACGCAGGAGGGAGGTGTGGACGACGTCCGGCAGGATGCCGGCCTCCTTGAGGAGCTCGCCGCCGCGCTTCGCCTCCTCGACGCCCTTCTCCGAGAGTGCGACGTCCACCCAGCCGGTGAACAGGTTCTTGGCATTCCATTCGCTCTCGCCGTGGCGGAGCAGCACGAGGGTGTAGGTCATGGTCAACATCATCCCGTACCCCGGCGACCGTGGCAGCGCTGTCCCGGGAAATGGTCACCGAACATCTACGGAACGGGAAGTTCCCCCCGAAGAAGGTGGAACACGTCGGGCGTCGGGGGAGCTCGGGCGGGAGCTCACGGGAACACCACGGAACTCCTGGTGGAACTTCCGGCGGCGAACCGGGAGCTCGCGCCGCGGGAATGGTGACGCGCGCCACGCGTTGGTACAGACATGCCCATCACCGGAGAGTACGCACCGAGCCCCGACGACCGAGCACGCAAGCAGACCGAGCTCTACGAGAGCTCGGGCGGCACCAAGGGCCCGACCATGAACGGGATGCCCGTCGTCATCCTGTGGACCCTGGGCGCCAAGAGCGGGAAGATCCGCAAGACCCCGCTCATGCGCGTCGAGCACGACGGCGACTACGCCGTCGTCGCCTCGCTCGGCGGAGCGCCCCAGCACCCCGTCTGGTACTACAACCTCGTGGCGGACCCGCACGTCGAGCTCCAGGACGGCCCCGAGCGCCACGACTACACGGCGCGCGAGGTCACGGGCGAGGAGAAGGCCCTGTGGTGGAAGCGCGCGGTCGAGGCCTACCCGCCGTACGCCGACTACCAGGAGCGCACCGACCGCGAGATCCCGGTCTTCGTGCTCGAACGCCAGGACTGACCCGAGCGGTCCCCAGCGGTGCCCGGCGAGCACGGGCGCCGCTCGCCGCGGACGACGGCGGACGCCGCGACCCCGCGGGCCGCACCGAGTCGCAGACCGGTCCCGTCAGCGGGGGCGCGCGGCCCGCACCTCGGCCGCCTGCGCGTACACCGCCAGCATGGCTTCGGCCGTCGCGTCCCAGCCGTAGCGCTCGCTCACGCGCCGGGCGCCTGAGGCGAGCTCGGCGCGATGCGCGTCGTCGGCCAGGAGGTCGCTCAGCGTGCGCGACCACGTCCACGGGTTGTGGTCGGGGACGAGGATGCCCGACACCCCGTCCTCGACGACCGTCCGCAACCCGCCGACGGCCGCGGCGACCACGGGCGTGCCCGACGCCTGCGCCTCGGCCGCAACCAACCCGAACGACTCGTTGTGGGACGGCACCGCGACGACGTCCGCGGCCCGGTAGTAGCGCACGAGCTGCTCGCGCGGCACGGGCGGGCGCACGATCACGTGGTCGGCGACGCCCATCTGGAACGCGAGCGCCTCGAGCTCGCGCACGGCCGTCAGACGACCGCTCGCGCCGCCCAGGACCACGAGGGTCGGAAGCGGCTCGTCGTGGTCCGCGAGGACGCCGAGCGCCCTGACCACGACGTCGGGCGCCTTGAGCGGCTGGACGCGCCCGGCGAAGAGCACGAGCCTGCCCGTCGTCGGGAGCCCGAGCGCCGCACGCAGCGCCTCCTTGGACTCCCCCGGCGCGGGGGGCGAGAACAGCTCGAGGTCGACGCCCGGCGGCACGACGTGGACCTTCGCGGGGTCGGCCCCGTACTGGTCGACGAGGTCCTTGAACTCCTCGGGCGTGCTCGCCACGAGCGCGTCGGCCTCGGCGACGACCTGTTCCTCGCCGATGATCCGACCGAGCGGCTCCGGGGCGTCACCCGGCGCCAGCGCGGCGTTCTTCACGCGGGCCATGGTGTGCATCGAGTTCACGAGCGGGACGTCCCAGCGGTCGGCCGCGAGCCAACCCGCCTGTCCCGAGAGCCAGTAGTGCGTGTGGACCACGTCGTACCAACCGGCGTCCCGCCGGGCCTCGGCCCGCAGGACCCCGGCCGTGAAGGCGCAGAGCTGGCCCGGCAGGTCGTTCTTGTCGAGCCCCTCGAACGGACCGGCCACGACGTGGCGGACCAGGACACCGTCCTCGGCCTCGACCACGGGAGGCTGGGACGACGACGTCGCGCGCGTGAAGATCTCGACCTTCGCCCCGCGTCGCGCGAGCGCCCGCGACAGCTCGGTGATGTACACGTTCATGCCGCCCGCGTCGCCCGTCCCGGGCTGGTCGAGCGGCGAGGTGTGCACCGAGAGCATCGCGATGCGCGGGGACTCCTTCACAGCGCTCAGGCCTCCACGACGCACGCGGGCACGGGGACCGCCAGCTCGTCGACGAGCACGCCCGACCCGTCCTCCCGGTCGATCCGCAGGACCGTGAGGTTGGAGGAGTTCTGGTTCGCGACGACCACCAGGTCGCTCGCAGGAGTGCCGTCGCCCACGGGAGCCAGCACTGCGAAGTGCCGCGGCCACGCCCCGCCCAGCGGGGTGTCGGCGAGGTGCTCGAGGACGGGAGCGGCGCCGTCGGGCCCTGCGGCGTCCCGCGTGACGGCGAACGTCGAGAGCACGTCCGCCCCCCGGATCGCGACGAACAGGCGCGATCCGTCCGCGCTCAGCGCGACGTGCGAGGGGTAGCTGCGGCCCCCCGCGGGCAGCGGGGCCGCGGTCGCCGGGACCGAGCTCGCCACCTCGAACGAGCCGTCCGCGGCCGGGACCAGGACGTAGACGCGCGAGTCGAGCTCGGTCGCGACGAGCAGGGCCGCGGGGGCTCCCTGCGCCCCGGCCTCGCCGGGCAGGACCGCGAAGTGACGCGGCCCCGCACCGCCGGGGAACGTCGCGAGGACTCGCGC
Organism: Oerskovia sp. NPDC060338; assembly: GCF_042726295.1. NCBI lineage: Bacteria > Bacillati > Actinomycetota > Actinomycetes > Micrococcales > Cellulomonadaceae > Oerskovia > Oerskovia sp. NPDC060338. Next base: position 111,938 of record NZ_JBHXCQ010000017.1, on the reverse strand, counting down.
GGGGACCCCGCCGTCCGCCTGGGCCCGCAGCTCGTCGAGCGCGCGCGGGTAGGCGCGCAGCTCGTCCGTCCCCAGGTCCACCACGACCGGCGCGCCCCCGACCTCGCCGACGAAGTGGGCGTGCGGTCCTTCCTGGCGCTCGGCGTCGGGTCCCGTGCCCTGGTGCCCGAGCCGCAGCGCCTCGGTCGGGGCTCCCTCGGCGTCGAGCGGCAGCACCGCGAACGTGCCGTCACCGTAGTTGGCCACCCACAGGGCGTCGTCGACCGCCACGACGTGGCAGGGGTAGGAGCCACCGCTGGGCACGACGCCCAGCGGGGCGAGCCCACCGTCCGCCGTGAGCGCGAACCCGCTCACCGCACCGTGCTCGGTCTCGGTGACCGCGTACAGCCGGGAGCCGTCCGGGTCGAGCGCGAGGAAGGACGGCGAGGGCGTGACCGCGACCAGTGCCGCCTCGCCCAGCTCACCCGTGGCCGCGTCGACCTCGAGACGCCAGATCCCCTCGCCGCTCCCGGCGTCCGCCCCGTCCGGGTACGTACCGAGCCACAGGGTCCGAGAGGTCGCGGCGGCCACGGGCGCCGACGAGGTAGAAGTCATGCACAGAGCCTAGTAGCACCCGGACATGCGTCAGGGGCGTCCTGACCAGGCCTCCGCGCTGCGGAGAACCGGTCAGGACGCCCCTGACGGAAGACGTCGGCGAATTCAGTTCGCCGCGTCGAATGCCTGCTGGATGTCGGCCGAGATACGACCGCGCTCGCTCACCGTGTAGCCGTTGTTCCGGGCCCATTCACGGATCTCCGTCGCACGCGACGGGCCGGCTGCGGAAGAACGCGCCTTCTTGGCCGCCGGACGCGCAGCGCCACGCGTGACCTTGCGCGCGTGACCGACCCACTTCGAGAATGCTTCACGCAATTCCTCGGCGTGCGCCGAGCTGAGGTCGATCTCGTAGGAGACGCCGTCGAGGGCGAACGTCACGGACTCGTCGGCAGACCCACCGTCGACGTCGTCGACGAGAATTACCTGAACCTTCTGTGCCACAGTGCTACCTCGCGTCTTCGAGAATTGATGCTGGTATCTCGAAGTGTGCCATTCTCATGGAATCACGTCAAAGCGAAAGCAGCGTGCCGGGCTACCGAGAAGTCGTCGAGGATTCCTGTGCCGCCCGTTCCTGACGCTCTGCCGCGTCCGCCTGGGCGTCGAGCTCTGCCATGGCAAGGCGTTCCGTGCGGTCCGAACGGATGATGGCGCGCATCGCGAAAAAGAAGAGGATACCGACCCCGACCGACGGGATCAGCGCATAGACGGCCGGCCAGAAATCAGTCATGCCCGCCAGTCTACGACCGGCTCACGGGTGCTGGGTACGTCTCCCGCGACGCACCCAGCCCCCGCACCGTCACCTGGACGTCACTGAGCAGGCTTGACCAGCGGGAAGAGGATGGTCTCGCGGATCCCGTGGCCGGTCAGGGCCATGAGCAGGCGGTCCAGCCCCATGCCCATGCCGCCTGACGGGGGCATCGCGTACTCCATGGCTGTGAGGAAGTCCTCGTCGAGGCGCATGGCCTCGTCGTCACCCGCTGCGGCCAGGAGCGCCTGCGCCTCGAAACGCTGACGCTGGATGACCGGGTCGACGAGCTCCGAATAGGCCGTGGCCAGCTCGAAACCGCGGACGTAGAGGTCCCACTTCTCGACCTGGCCCTTGACGGTGCGGTGGTCGCGGGTCAAGGGGGAGGTCTCGACCGGGAAGTCGCGGACGAACGTCGGTGCGTACAGGTGGTCGCCTACGAGGTGCTCCCAGATCGCCTCGACGAGCTTGCCGTGCCCGGCACGCTTGGTGTCGTAGGAGATCTCGAGACGGTCCGCGATCTTGGACAGGTGTTCCACCGACGTTTCCGGGGTGATCTCCTCGCCCAGGGCCTCGGAGAGCGAGTCGTACATCTTGAGCTGCGCCCATTCACCGCCGAGGTCGTATTCCTCACCGCCCGGAAGCTCGACCACCGTGGTTCCCAAGGTGTCCAGCGCGGCACGCTGCACGAGGTTCTGGGTCAGCTCGGCCATGGTGTTGTAGTCGCCGTAGGCCTCGTACGCCTCGAGCATCGCGAATTCCGGCGAGTGCGTCGAGTCGGCACCCTCGTTGCGGAAGTTGCGGTTGATCTCGAACACGCGCTCGACACCTCCGACGACCGCACGCTTGAGGAAGAGCTCGGGAGCGATCCGCAGATACAGCTCCATGTCGAACGCATTCATGTGCGTCGTGAACGGGCGCGCCGCCGCACCACCGTGAATGGTCTGCAGCATGGGCGTCTCGACCTCGAGATAGCCGCGCTCGTGGAAGTTCTCGCGCAGCGACCGCACCACGCCCGCGCGCAGGCGGACCATGTCGCGCGCGGCAGGGCGGGCGATCAGGTCGACGTAGCGCTGGCGGACCCGGCTCTCCTCCGAGAGCTCCTTGTGCAGCACGGGCAGCGGGCGCAGCGACTTCGCGGCGATCTTCCACTCGTCCGCGAAGATGCTCAGCTCACCGCGGCGCGAGCTGATGACGCGCCCGTGGGCGAACAGGTGGTCGCCCAGGTCGACGTCGGCCTTGAACGCGGCGAGCGACTCCTCGCCCACGACGGCCTGGCTCAGCATGACCTGGAGGCGGTTGCCCTCGCCGTCCTGGAGCGTGACGAAGCAGAGCTTGCCCGTGTTGCGCAGGAACACGACACGACCGGCCACGCCCACGACGTCGTCGGTCTCCTGGCCGCTCTCCAGGTGCTCGTACGCCGCACGGACCTGGGCGATCGTGTGCGTGCGCGGCACCGAGACCGGGTACGCCTCCTCGCCCTGCGCCAGCAGGCGCTCGCGCTTCTCGCGCCGGACCCGCAGCTGCTCGGGGAGGTCGTCGGACTCGTCGACGGGCACCGGGGTGGTGGGCACGACGGGCGTCTCGTCGGAAGCGGGCACGGCAGCGGCAGCGGGATCGGGGGAGGTCACGCGTCGATTCTACCGGGGAGCGCCGGAAGGGTGTCCGGCGCTCCCCCGCGGTGCTCGTGCCCGTCCCGTCCGCGGGGCGGGGCGGCTCAGCCGATCAGGTCGAGCGCCAGGTCGAGGATGGGCGCCGAGTGCGTGAGGGCACCGACCGACAGGTAGTCGACGCCGGTCCCCGCGACCTCGCGCGCCCGGTCGAGGGTCAGGTTGCCCGTTGCCTCGAGCTCGATCTTCGTGGGACCGCCCGGGACGCCCTCGCGCTCGCGCACCCGGCGGACGGTGTCCGCGAGCACGGGCGTGGGCATGTTGTCGAGGAGCAGGAAGTCGGCGCCCGCGTCGAGGGCCTCCAGGGCCTGGTCGGTCGTGTCGGCCTCGACCTGGATCAGGACGTCGGGGAACATCGCGCGGACGGCCTCGATCGCGCCCGCCACCGAGCCTGCGGCGACGACGTGGTTGTCCTTGACCATCGCGACGTCGTAGAGCCCCATGCGCTTGTTCGTGCCACCGCCGGCGCGCACCGCGTACTTCTCGAGGGCGCGCAGACCCGGGGTGGTCTTGCGCGTGTCGAGCACCTGGGCGCCCGTGCCGTCGAGCTCGCGGGCCCACGCACGGGTCGCGGTCGCGACACCGCTCGCGCGGCTCGCGAGGTTGAGGAGCGTGCGCTCGGCCGTGAGGATCACCTGGACCGGGCCCGTGAGGGCCGCGAGGACACGGCCACGGGTCACGGCGTCGCCGTCCTGCGCGGTGAAGGTGACCGTGACGGGCGCGAGCCCGAAGCGCTCGGCGACCTGCCGCGTGACCTCCTCCACGACCACGAGGCCGGCCACGACGCCGTCGGCGCGCGCCACGAGGTGGGCCGTCCCCGTGCCCGACGGCGGCACGGTCGCCTGGGTGGTCACGTCCCGGCCGGACGTGGGGCCGAGGTCCTCGTCGAGGGCACGCGTGACGATGTCGGCGACCCACCGGGGGTCGAGACCGGGCTCGATGAGAGAGGGAGAGTTCACGCGCTCACGCTACCCCCGGTCGGCCGCGTCACCCGGTCCGCTCCGTACCTCAGACGAGCCGCAGCTCGCCGTCGGCACCGAGCGTGACCTCGATCCGCCGGGCCCACGCGGGGCGCACCTCCGGGAAGTCGGTGCGGAAGTGCCCGCCCCGGCTCTCCTCGCGCAGCAGCGCCGCCTCGGTCAGCGCGGTCGCCACCTGGTGGACGTTCGTCGTCTCCCACTCGGCGGTCTGCGGCGCCGCGACCACGTCGGTCGCCCGGTGGGCGTCCGTGCGGACCGCCGCGAGCTTGTCGGCCGCGGTGCGCAGCCCCTCGCCGTCGCGGATCACGCCGGGCCCTGCCGACGAGATCGACTGGACCCGCGACCGGGCCGCCGCGGGCACGAGCGCGGCCTCGCCCGCCCGCTCCACGGGCTCGCCGAGCGGCAGCTCGCCGGCCGCGACGCGCGCGCTGATCTCCCGCGCGGCACGGTAGGCGAAGACCAGGCCCTCCAGGAGGGAGTTCGACGCGAGCCGGTTCGCGCCGTGCACCCCGGTGCACGCCACCTCGCCCACGGCGTAGAGACCGTCGAGCGTCGAGCGCCCGTGCAGGTCCGTGACGACCCCGCCCGAGTGGTAGTGCTGGGCGGGCGCGACCGGGATCGGCTCCTCGGTCAGGTCGATGCCCTGGTCGAGCAGGCGCTCGGTGATCGTCGGGAACCGCTTGCGCAGGAAGTCGGCGCCGAGGTGGCGGGCGTCGAGCAGGACGTGGTCGGAACCCGTGGCCGCCATCTGGCGCACGATCGCGTGCGCCACGACGTCCCGCGGAGCGAGCTCGGCCATGGGGTGGACCGCGGGCATGAACCGGTGTCCGTCGGTGTCGAGGAGGATCGCGCCCTCACCGCGCACGGCCTCCGAGATCAGCGGGAGCTGCCCCTTGGCGCCGAGACCGAGCCACAGCACGGTCGGGTGGAACTGCACGAACTCGACGTCGCCGAGCGTCGCGCCGGCCCGCAGCGCGGCCGCCATGCCGTCGCCCGTGGCCTGGGGCGGGTTGGTCGAGGAGCGGAAGACCTGACCGATCCCACCCGTCGCGAGCACGACCGCCCGGCCGAGGGCCGCGCCCACGCCGTCGCGCGACCCCTCGCCGCGCACGTGGAGCGTGACGCCGCACGCCCGCTCGCCGCCCGGGGCGTCGGGCGAGGTGGTCAGGACGTCGAGCACGAGCGCGTTCTCGATGACCTCGATGCCCGGGTCGGCGAGCACGGCCTCGAGCTGGGCCACGAGCGCCCGGGAGATCTCCGCGCCCGTGGCGTCGCCGCCTGCGTGCGCGATGCGGTCCGCGTGGTGGCCGCCCTCGCGCGTGAGCGCGATGTCGCCGCCGGGCGCGAGGTCGAAGTTCGCCCCGCGTCCCACGAGCTCGCGCACGCGCTCCGGCCCCTCGGTCACGAGGACCTCGACCGCTGCCGGGTCGCACAGGCCCCCGCCCGCGGCGAGCGTGTCCTCGAGGTGGGCGGCCGGGGAGTCCGACGGGTCGAGCGCCGCGGCGATGCCGCCCTGCGCCCAGACGGTCGACCCGGACGACAGCTCGCCCTTGGTCACCAGCAGGACGCGCGGGACGTGCGTGCGCAGCTCGAGCGCCGCGGTGAGCCCCGCGATGCCGGAGCCGACGACGATCGCGTCGGCCGTCGTCGTCCACCCCGGGGCGGGGGCCGCCAGGCGGCGGGCGAGACGGCGGGGAACCCGGCCGTCCACGCCCGGCAGGTAGCCCTGCGCGGACTCGACGAGCGGCGCCTGCGCGGCCTGGGTCACTCGACCGAGGCGGACTGGAAGGGGGCGATGGGCAGCCCGCTCGGCTCGAGGTCGTACCCCTCGGGCACGAGGCCCGGCTCGTCGCTGACCTCGACGATGCGGTTCTCCCCGTCGACGAACACGACGTTCGGCAGGAAGTGGCGCGCCTCGTGGTCGGCGATCATGCCGTAGGCGATGAGGATGACGGTGTCCCCGGGGTGCACCAGGTGCGCGGCCGCACCGTTGATGCAGACCTTGCCCGAGCCGCGCTCGCCGGGGATCGCGTACGTCGTCAGGCGTGAGCCGTTGGTGACGTCGACGATGTCGACCTGCTGGCCGGAGATGATGTCCGCGGCCTCGAGGAGGTCCACGTCCACGGTCACGGACCCGACGTAGTGGAGGTCCGCCTGCGTCACGGTGGCGCGGTGGATCTTCCCGATCATCATGGGTCGCTGCAAGGAAGCGGGGCGGCGCGTGCCGTCCTGCGGTCCCGTCTGGGTCACTGCGTGCCTCCTGGGCGGGCCGTGCTGGTGACGGGGGGCGCCACGTCCACGGCCAGGTTGTCGATCAGTCGGGTGGAGCCCACACGTGCCGCCACGAGCAGCAGCGCGGGTCCCACGTACTCCGGTTCCAGGTCGTCCACGGTAGTCGGGTCGACCAGTGCGAGGTAATCGACCACAACGCCGGGGTGCTCGTTGAGCATTCCCGAGGCCACCTCGATGGCCCCCGCACCGCCCTGGCCCGCCGCGGCGGCCTCGGCTCCGGCACGCAGAGCACGGCTCAGCGTCAGCGCGTCGGCGCGCTCCTGCGCGGACAGGTACGCGTTGCGCGAGGACAGCGCGAGCCCGTCGTCGTCGCGCACGATCGGCACGCCGACGACCTCGACGTCGACGTTCAGGTCGGCGACCATGCGGCGGATCGCGAGGAGCTGCTGCGCGTCCTTCTCGCCGTAGAACGCGACGTCGGGCCGCGTCAGGTGCAGGAGCTTGAGCACCACGGTCAGCACGCCGTCGAAGTGGCCGGGGCGGAAGGCCCCCTCGAGGACCGTGCCGATGCGCCCCGACGTGACGCGCACGATCGGGTCCCCTCCGGGGTACATCTCCTCGACCGAGGGCGCGAAGACGAGGTCCACGGCCGGGCGGCCGGGCGCGGGCTCGGGGAGCCCTGCGAGGAGCGCCACGTCGGCGTCGAGGTCGCGCGGGTAGCGGTCGAGGTCTTCGTCGGGCCCGAACTGCAGGGGGTTCACGAAGACCGTGACGACGACCTGCCCCGTGGGGCCGACGCGCTCGCGCGCCGCGCGCACGAGCTGCAGATGCCCGTCGTGGAGCGCACCCATGGTCATGACGACGGCCCGCGTCGCGCGGTGCGCCTCGCCGTGCCCGTCGGGTCCGGCAGGGCCGGTGCCCTGGGTGCCCGACGGCGCAGCGCCCCCGGGCGCGCGGGCGGCGGTCCGGGCAGGGGCCTCCAGGGCCGCGCGCAGCGCGGAGCGGGTCCGCACGACGAGCGGCTGCGCACCGGTGGTGGGCGTGGGGACAGACATCACTGACCTTCCTCGAGGACGTCGAGCAGCTCCTGGGCCTGGCGGGCGTCGATGCGCCCCGCGGCCAGGGCCCGGCTGGTGGCTCCGCGGCTGAGCTCGCGGTAGGACGCCGGCACGTCGGTCGCGGCGACGTGCGGAGCGGACTCCTGGGCCGAGGTCACGGCCAGCGCGCGCAGGACCTCGAGGTGCTCGGCGACCGTGCCGACGTCCCCGCGCGACACCGGACCCGTCAGGGCCGAGATGGCCCCCGGGCCTGCTCCCCCGCCCGCGTCGGCGGACCGCGTCGCGCCGTCGAGCGCGGCCGACAGCAACGGGGCCAGCACGCGCCCCGGCTGCTCGACGCCCGCGGCCTCGAGGGCCTGCGCGGCCTGCGCGACGAGGACCACGAGGTGGTTCGCGCCGTGCGCGAGCGCGGCGTGGTAGAGCCCGCGCGCCCCCTCCTCGAGGATCACCGGCTCGCCACCGAGCTCGACCACGAGCGCCTGCCCGATGGGCTGGACCGGTGCCGGTCCCGTGACCGCGAACGTCGTGCCCTCGAGGCGCGACAGGTCGAGCGAGGTACCGGAGAACGTCATGGCGGGGTGGATCGCGAGCGGGATCGCGCCGAGCGCGCGCGCCGGGTCGAGCACCCCCGCGCCGTACCGTCCGGACGTGTGCACGACGATCTGCCCGCCCTGCCACGCCCCGACCTCGGCGAGGCCCGAGACCAGGCCCGGGAGGGCGTCGTCGGGCACCGCGAGCAGGACGAGCTCCGCACGCCGCACGACCTCCTCGACCTCGAGCACGGGGACCCCGGGGAGGAGGATCTCGATGCGCTCGCGCGACGCCTCGGAGATGCCGCTCGCCCCGACCACCGCGTGGCCCGTCGCGCGCAGCGCGCTGCCCAGGACCGCGCCCACGCGGCCCGCGCCCACGACCCCCACGCCCAGCCGCCCGGGGCGCCTGCGCTCGGGCGTTCCTTGGTCGGTCATCCCTCAGTCACCTGTTCCTTCACCGCTCTCGATCCGTTCGACCGCCGCCGCGACCTCGTCGCGCCGCATCCACAGCTCGGGCCCCGCGTGCGCACGCGCCTCGCGGGCACGCCGTGCCTGCTCGTCCATGAGCGCGCCCGCGACGTGTTCGTCCAGGTGGGGCACCGACGGCGTGACGGGCCCGGGCACCGAGTGGACCGCGAACGTCGCGACCCGCAGACGCCGCTGCCACGGCCCCTGCTCGAGGCCGAGCGACTGCGTGCGCTCGTGCGGCACGATCTCCACCCTGCGCGCCAGGCGTCCGCGACGCAGGACCAGGGCCCGGCCCGTGACCGCGAAGCCGTTCCGGCGCCACGACAACGGGTCGAGGATCCGCGTGCGCCGCGGGGCCGTCGTGAAGTGCGCCCCGGCGTCGATCCCGGACAGGGCCTCGTCGAGCAGCGCGCGCGGGTCGGCCGTGCCGAGGTCCGGCAGGACGAGCCACACCGCGCCCAGGGCCTCGTCGCGCGTGCCGACCGGCAGCAGGACGCTGTTGTTGGTCGTCCCGTCCGAGCTCTGACCGTAGCCCGCCACGTTGACCTCGACGCGCCACCAGTCGGCGCTGCGCCACAGGAGCCCCTGCGTGAGACGGATCGCCTGCACCCGACCGGGCGGGATGGTCTGCGAACGGGTCTCGAGCAGGCCGTGGCGCAGCCGGATGCCGTCGGGCGAGATCGCGCTGCGGAAGTTGAACTCGCGCGTGAACCGTCCGAACAGGTAGCCGCCGACGCCCAGGACCAGCGGGAGCGCCGTGAACAGCGTCCCGATCTCGCGCGTGCCGACTGCGACCCCGATCAGGCCGAGCACGGCCACGACGAGGACGATCATGGCGACCGTGCGGATCAGCGACCAGATGAGGCGGCCCGGCGGGACCTCCATGACGGGCTGCTCGGGCGCCTCGGGCGCGTCCAGGTGCACGTGCCCGACGACGTCCCCCACCCCGGGGGCACCGGCGCCGTCGACGGGAGCCCCCGCGACGAGCTCCCCACGGGGAGCGTCGCCGACGGCGGGGCTACCGACGGCGCCCCCTGCCGGGGTCCCCGGAGCGACCGCGCGCCGTGCGGGCACCGCGCCGAGACGCAGGCCTGCCGCCCGCGCGAGCAGCTCGGCCCGCAGGTGGTTCGCCTCGTCGAGCTTGAGGAAGCCGAGCTTGATGCCCGAGTCCGAGCCACCTGCGACCTCGAGCTTGAGCTCGGCGAGCCCGAACAGGCGCGCGACGAGCGGCTGGACGATGTCCACCGCCTGGAGGCGGTCCAGGCGCGCCTTGCGCTGCTGCCTGAACAGGACCCCCGTGTGCAGGCGGACGGACTCGTCGTCGATCGCGTAGGTCGTCATGCGCCACGCCAGGGCCGAGTAGCCCAGGCCGATCAGGCCGACCACGAGGATCGCACCCAGGATCTGCCACCAGCCGTTGCCGGCCAGCATGTTCTGCCCCTCGGGGAGCCCCTCGAGGGTCCGGTTGCCGACGATGACGAGCAGGACCGCGATCACGGACCAGCCCCGGACCACCGGGGTCACAGGATGGACGCGATGCCAGGTCAGGTCGGTCGGCGGAGACTCGGGCGGAGTGCTGCGCTCGGTCATAGCCCGGCCAACCGTGCCTCTCCGCGCGATGCGAGACGGTCGCGCAGGCGCTCGGCCTCGGCGGGCTCGAGCCCTTCGATCGACGCGTCCGTCGCGGGCGACGCGGTGTGCAGCTGGACCTGCGCGATCCGGAGCCTGCGCGCCAGCGGGCCGGCCTGCACGTCGACGTACTGCATGCGGCCGTAGGGCACCACCACGAGCGAGCGGAACATCACGCCCTTGCGGATCAGGAGGTCCTCGTCGCGCTCGGCGTAGCCGATCGCACGGACCTGCCGGGGCACGACCACGACGCACCAGACGCCGATCACTACTGCGACGGCCGGGATGATCCACAACCAGACGAGGCTGAAGACCAGCGCGAAGACAGCCCCGAGGACGAACGGCACGAGGAGCGAGATCGCCACCGTGACGAGCCGTGCGGTGACGAGCCGGCTCGAGACACCCTGCCAGGTCACCCCGGGCGGGTCGAAGGGTCCGCTGGGTGCCGTCGCCGGGACCCGGTCGACGGGATGGTCGGAGGCGTGGTCGGTCATGGCCCCATCTTCCCATCCAGGGCGCACGCACCGCGTCCTCCGAAGTGCTGACGCGCGTCAGCCCGCGGCGTCGGCCTCGGGCTCGTGATCGCCGGGCGCTCGCGACCGGCCGCCGTTCCCCGGCTCGGTGTCCTCGGGCGGGAGCTGGCAGAACTTCTCCACCACGAGCCCGACGACGGCGAGCACGAGCGCGCACGCCGCCGCGATCCCTGCGGCGATCGCCCGGTCGCGGCGTGCCTCGATCGCCAGGTCGCCGAGCACCGCGACGACCTGCGCCAGGTACCACCCGGCGAGGAGCGAGCCGGTGAGGGCAGCCGCCTTGGCCAGTACCAGGGTGCGTGCCGCGCGCAGCGGGTCGAGCGACGGCCGACGTCCCTTGAGGTACGAGCGGACCGCCCACCCCGCCCAGAACACGGCCGCGGCCAGCCCGACCAGTGCCACGTCCACGATCCAGGGCACCGCGGGCAGGTAGGTCGCGCGGCGCTCGAGCCCGACGACGACGAGCCACCCGAGCAGCGTCGTGGCGACCGTGACGAGCAGGAGCGTCGTGACCTTGGTGCGCTGCATCAGCTCGACGGACCGCGCAGGTCAGCCGGGAAGGACATGGGCACACCCGTGATCGGTTCCTGCTTGACCGGCTGGGCAGGGGGGACGGGCTGTGCCGGGTGCACGGGCTGGAAGGCGCTGGCGGGCGACTCATGGACCGGGCGGAATGCCGGTACGGCAGGCTCGGGGGCCTGGGCAGGGCGGTCGACGGGCTCGGGGTCGATTGCCGTCTGCGGCGGGAGCTGCAGTCCGGGTGCAGCCTGCTGCGCCGGAGCCGTCAGCGCGGACCAGCTCGGGAGGGCCGGGGCCTCGTCGTCCGAGGAGCCCGTCGGCGGGGTGGCGCCCAGGGGGTCCGCGGCGCCCTGCGCCGACACGTCGGACCACAGCGGCGGGACCTGCGGGTGCGGCGGCTCCTGACCGTCCTGGGGGTGCACGGGGTGGAAGGCCGGGACGAACGGCGCAGGCTCGGCCGGAGCAGCAGGCTGCTCCTGGACGACGGGCGCCGGTGCGGGGGCGGGCGCCGGTGCCGGTGCCGGTGCCGGTGCCGGTGCCGGCGTCGGCGTCGGCGTCGGTGCAGGTGCCGGTGCGAACGCGGGCTGCTCGAGCGCTGCCTGAGGAGCCTCGGGCTCGTCCGTCCTCTCGGGGACGGCCGGCTCGGGGACTGCGGGCTCGGCCGGCGCGAGCTGGTCGGGGGCGGCCTGCGCCGGGGCGGCAGCAGGCTCGTCGACGGGCACCGCCGGCGGGGTCGCGGCCGGGGCGGGCTCGGGCTCTGCGTCCGTCAACCAGTCCAGCGCGAGCCAACGGATGCCCCCACGGTCGGGAGCCGTCGCGGCGAGCGTCGCGACCGGCCCACCGCCGAGCCCGGGCAGGAACGCCTCGGGGGCGACCTGCGCCCAAGGCTCCAGGACGAACGCCCGCTCGTGCGCACGGGGGTGCGGCAGCTCGAGGTCCTCGGTGATCTCCGCGACCGTGCCGTAGACGATCAGGTCGACGTCCAGGGTGCGCGGGCCGTTGCGCTCCGCGCGCACTCGTCCGTGGGCGTTCTCGACGCCCTGGCAGGCCCTGAGCAGGGCTCGCGGCGACAGGGTGGTGCGGGCGAGCAGGATCGCGTTGAGGTAGTCGGGCTGGTCTGGACCGCCGACCGCTGCGGTCCGGGCGAGCGGCGAGACCTCGGTGATCTCCAGTCCGGAGATCCGGTCGAGGTCCGTGACCGCGTCGCGGAGCGTCTGCTGGGCGTCGCCCAGGTTCGCACCCAGGGCGAGGACGACCGGCACGAAGCCCCCAGGAGCCTCGTCGAGACGATCGGTCACCGGCACGGGCTCGGGTGCGGGCTCGGGTGCCGACTGTACGGCTGGCTCGGGAGCCACCACGGGAGGGAGCACGGGCTCCGACGACGGCTCGACGGGGGCCGGCGCCTCGGCCGCGAGCTGGGCGACCTCGAGCGCGGGGACCGTCTCAGCGGTCTCGGCGAGCTCGCCGATCACGGGTGGCTCGACGTGGGCGACGGGCTCGATCTCGGCGGGCTGCTCCGGCACGTGCACCGGGTCGACCAGGGCGGCGGGCGCCACGACCGGCGCCACCGACTCGACCGGCGCCGGCTGAGCCTGCTCGACCGGCTGGTCCGACGCGACCGGAGCCTCGGGCGCAGTGGTCTCGGCAGGGTTCGAGGTGACGACGGGCTCGACGGACGCCGCGGGTTCGCTCGGGTCGACGAGGGCTGCGGGCACTGGCGCGGCTGCGGGGTGCTCGGCGGGGACGTCCAGCTCCTCGGCTGCGGCCGGCTCGGCCGCGGCGACGGGCACGACCGGCACGAACGACTCAGCAGGAACGGGCTCGTACGCTGCGGCTCCGTGCACCACGGGCGGCTCGACGCTGTGCGGTACCTCGGGCGCCGCGACCTCGTCGACCGCGACCGGCCCGTCCACGACGGCCGGCGCGGGCTCGGGCGAGACGTCCTCGACGACCGCGGGAGCGAGGTCGGGAGCAGGCTCAGGCGCGACGACCTCGGGGAGAGCCGTGGCCTCGTACGAGACCGGTGCGGCGTCGTCGGGCACGGCCGGAGCTGCCTCCGGGGCAGAGACCTCCTGGACGGCCGCGGGCTCGACCACGACCTCCTCGACGAACGGGGCGGGAGCAGGCGCGCTCAGGGCATCCTCGGGTGCGCTGTAGAACGAGTCGAGCGCCTCGACGAACTCAGCGTCCGAGACGCTGCTCGTCACGGACTCCGCCGCAGGAGCGCCGAGGTCCTCGGGAACCGCGAGGAAGCCCTGGTCGGTCGAACGGTCGGGGGCCGCGACGGGGGCCGCGGGCGGGATCGACGGAGGCATCACGGCGGGTGCCTCGACGGACGCCCCAGCGGCGGGGCCGGGCTCCCCGACCGAGACGTTCCCGAGCACCGCGGGGGTGATCGACCCGACCGGGAGGGGAACCACGCGAGCGGACTCGACCGCGACCACGGGCACCTTCACGCGGTCGCGGCGGATGACGACCTCGACATCGTCGAACGGCACCGTGATGGGCGCCTGCGGCTTGTGGATCGCGACGTCGACCGCCTCGATCGTCGGGTGACGCAGCGCGACCGCCGCGACCCGCTCGGCGACGGTCTCGATGAGGTCGGCGGGCGAACCGGCCAGGACCTCGACGACGTCCTCCGCGACGACCGCGTAGCTCACGGTGTCCTCGAGGTCGTCGCCGGACGCCGCGCGCCGCGTGTCGAGGTGCAGCACCACGTCGGCACGGAACAGCTGCCCGTCGATCCGCTCGTGCTCGAAGACTCCGTGGTGCCCCGTCGCGCTGAGCCCCGTGAGCCGGATCTGGTCGAGGGGGCGACCGTCGGTCCCGTGCACCGCTCCCTGGAACGCTGTGCTCACGTCGTACTCCTGTCGTCGCTGTCGTTCGTTCCGCTGCCGTGCGCCCGCTGCTCCGCCCGGTCGGGCAGGTCCTCGGGACCAGCGGTCCTTCCCGCCGGTGTGCCGGAGGCGACCGCCTCGGCGACCGTTCCCCCGGAGGCATCTTCCCCCGTCGCCCCGGCCCGAGTCCACGCCGCGGCGACCCGCACCGCGTCTGCCGAGGACCGGACCGCGTGCACCCGCACGCACCAGGCACCCGCTGCCGCCGCGAGAGCCGTGATGGCCGCGGTCGCCCCGTCGCGTGCGAGCGGGGGCACGGGCTCGCCGTCCGGACCCGCGAGGAGGTGCCCCAGGAACCGCTTGCGCGAGGCACCGACGAGGATCGGGAAGCCCAGCCCGCGCAGGACGTCGAGGTGCGTCAGGAGAGGCCAGTTCGTGGAGCCCGCCTTGGAGAACCCCAGGCCCGGGTCCAGGACGATCTGCTCGTCCCGCACGCCCGCCGACCGCAGCGCCTCGACGCGTGCGGCGAGCTCGTCGCGCACGTCCGTCACGACGTCGTCGTACTGCTCCAGGTCGTCCATGACGTCCGCGTGCCCGCGCCAGTGCATGACGACGAACACGGCTCCGGTCCTCGCGACCACCCCGGCCATGTCCGGGTCCGCGAGGCCCCCCGAGACGTCGTTGATGATGCGCGCGCCCGCCGCGACGGCCTGCTCGGCGACGAGCGCCCGCGTCGTGTCGACGCTCACGACCGCACCCTGGGCCGAGAGCGCGGAGATCACGGGCAGGACCCGGGCCAGCTCGTCCTCGACCGGGACGCGCCCCGCACCGGGTCGCGTGGACTCGCCCCCGACGTCGAGGACGTCCGCGCCCTCGGCGAGGAGCTCGAGGCCGTGCTCGATCGCCGCGCGCGGCTCGAACCACTCGCCGCCGTCCGAGAAGGAGTCGGGCGTGACGTTGACGACGCCCATGACGAGCGTCCGGTCGAGCTCCCCCAGCTCGGGCAGGAGAGCGGGGGCCGTGCTGTGCTGCGTGTACCGCACCGCGTCGTGCCTACCGTCCCAGGATCAGGCTCATGGCCTCGGCGCGGGTCGCGCCGTCGCGCATCTGGCCGCGCACGGCCGAGGTCACGGTCCGCGAACCGGGCTTGCGCACGCCCCGCATGGACATGCACAGGTGCTCGCACTCGACCACGACGATCACGCCACGGGGCGCGAGGTTCTCGACGAGCGCGTCGGCGATCTGCGACGTCAGGCGCTCCTGGACCTGGGGACGGCGCGCGAACACGTCGACCAGCCGGGCCAGCTTGGACAGCCCTGTGATGCGTCCGTCCGCGTTGGGGATGTACCCGACGTGCGCGACGCCGTGGAACGGCACCAGGTGGTGCTCGCACGTCGAGTAGACCTCGATGTCCTTGACCAGCACCATCTCCTCGTGACCGAGGTCGAACATGGTGGTCAGGACGTCGGAGGGTTCCTGGCGCAGACCCGCGAAGATCTCGCGGTAGGCGCGGGCGACGCGGGACGGGGTCTCCCGGAGGCCCTCGCGGTCCGGGTCCTCCCCCACGGCGAGCAGGAGCTCGCGCACCGCGGCGCGGGCCCGCTCCTCGTCGTACTCGGGGACGTCCGCCGGGGCGCACAGCCCCTGGTCGGGCACCTGGGCCACGTCAGGCCTGCCCGTCGTCGACCACACGGTCCGCAGGGAGCTCGCCGATACGCTCGGGCGGGAGCTCGTCGGCGGCAGCCGCGGCCTCGTCCTGCGGGACCACGATGGGGTGCCCCTGGGGGTCCTTGGGCATGGTGGCCTTCTCGGCCTCGGTCAGGACCGGGGGCCGCTGCGAGACCGACCGCTGCTCGCTCGAGAGCCAGACCTCGCGCGCGTCGCGCTTGACGACGGGAGCGAAGATCTCGGCGAGCTCGGCCTGGTTGAGCGTCTCCTTCTCGAGCAGCTCGAGGACCAGGTGGTCGAGCACGTCGCGGTACTGGACGAGCACCTCCCAGGCCTCGTCGTGGGCCGACTCGACCAGGCGTCGGACCTCGTGGTCGACCGTGCCCGCGACCGACTCGGAGTAGTCGCGCGTGTGGCCCATGTCGCGGCCCATGAAGGGCTCACCCGCACCCGTCCCGAGCTTGATCGCGCCGACGCGCTCGCTCATGCCGTACTCGGTGACCATCTTCTTGGCGATCGCGGTCGCCTTCTCGATGTCGTTCGAGGCGCCCGTCGTGGGGTCGTGGAACACGAGCTCCTCGGCCACGCGGCCGCCCATGGCGTAGGCGAGCTGGTCGAGCAGCTCGTTGCGCGTCGTGGAGTACTTGTCCTCGAGCGGCATGACCATGGTGTACCCGAGCGCACGGCCGCGCGGCAGGATCGTCACCTTGGTGACGGGGTCCGTGTAGCGCATGGCCGCGGCGACCAGGGCGTGTCCGCCCTCGTGGTACGCCGTGATCTTCTGCTCCTTGACGTTCATCACGCGGGTCCGCTTCTGCGGGCCGGCGATCACACGGTCGATCGCCTCGTCGAGCGCGCGGTCGTCGATGAGCTGGGCTCCCGAGCGCGCGGTGAGCAGCGCGGCCTCGTTGAGCACGTTCGCGAGGTCCGCACCCGTGAAGCCGGGGGTGCGACGTGCGACGGCCGCCAGGTCGATCTCGGGGACGATCGGCTTGCCCTGGGCGTGCACGGCCAGGATCGCCTCGCGGCCCTTGAGGTCGGGGGCCTCGACCGCGATCTGACGGTCGAAACGGCCCGGGCGCAGGAGTGCGGGGTCGAGGATGTCGGGGCGGTTGGTCGCCGCGATGAGGATGACGTTCGTCTTGACGTCGAACCCGTCCATCTCGACGAGGAGCTGGTTCAGCGTCTGCTCGCGCTCGTCGTGCCCGCCGCCCATGCCGGCGCCGCGGTGACGGCCGACCGCGTCGATCTCGTCGACGAAGATGATGGCCGGCGAGTTCTCCTTGGCCTGCTGGAACAGGTCACGGACACGGCTCGCGCCGACGCCCACGAACATCTCGACGAAGTCCGAGCCGGAGATCGTGTAGAACGGCACGCCCGCCTCGCCGGCGACGGCGCGCGCGAGGAGGGTCTTGCCGGTCCCGGGAGGCCCGTAGAGGAGCACGCCCTTGGGGATCTTGGCGCCCACGGCCTGGAACTTGTCCGGCTCCGCGAGGAACTCCTTGATCTCGTAGAGCTCCTCGACGGCCTCGTCCGCGCCCGCGACGTCCGCGAACGTGACCTGCGGGGTGTCCTTCGAGGCGAGCTTGGCCTTGGACTTGCCGAAGCCCATGACCTTGGAGCCGCCGCCCTGCATGCGGGACAGCAGGAACCAGAACACGAGCCCGATGATGAGGAAGGGCAGGATGAGCGAGAGCGCCGACGCGAGGAACGAGGGACGCGCGATCTCCGAGTTGTAGCCCTTGGGAGGGTTCGCCTCGGTCACGGCGTTCACCACGGCCTCACCCTGGGGCGCGACGTAGAAGAACTCCACGCTCTTGCCCTGGGACTTGCCGTCGACCTCGTAGTTCTCGGTGAGGGTGAGCTGGACGCGCTGGTCCCCGTCGACCAGGAGGGCCTGCTCGACCTTCCCGTCCTTGAGGAGCTCGAGCCCGGTCGAGGTGTCGACGCGGTGCACGCTGGGTCCGGACAGGGCCATGAAGGCGATCCCGAGGATCGCCAGACCCACCACGATCCAGACGATCGGCCCGCTGAGAATCTTCTTGATGTTCATCGGCGACGGGGACGAGCCCCCGCATCCCTCCACTCGCGCAATGGTTCCGCCAGTGAAGTTACACGCACAACCTGGCAGTTGGCTGGTCTGTTCGCCCAGGGCGTGGCTTCGAGGAGCGGCGTCCCGCGCGGGTCGCGGCGTGGGCCGCGGCTCGCCCCGCGGTGGCGGGCGGCGGAGGCGGGACCGAGGTCGTCGCCCCCGCCGCCGTCACCGGTCGGGGCTGGTGTGAGGCGTCAGGACGAGTAGACGTGCGGGGCGAGCGTGCCCACGAACGGCAGGTTGCGGTACTTCTCCGCGTAGTCCAGGCCGTAGCCCACGACGAACTCGTTGGGGATGTCGAAGCCGATGTAGCGCACGTCGACCTCGGTCTTCGCGGCGTCGGGCTTGCGGAGCATCGCCGCGACCTCGACCGAGGCGGGGCCGCGGCTGCGCAGGTTCGACAGCAGCCACGAGAGCGTCAGGCCCGAGTCGATGATGTCCTCGACGATGAGCACGTGGCGCCCCGTGAGGTCGGCGTCGAGGTCCTTGAGGATCCGCACGACACCCGAGGACTTGGTGCCCGAGCCGTAGGACGAGACGGCCATCCAGTCCATCTCGACGTCGTGGTGCAGGCGGCGGGCGAGGTCGGCCATGACCATGACCGCTCCCTTGAGGACGCCCACGAGGAGCAGGTCCTTGCCCGCGTAGTCGCGGTCGATCTGCTCGGCGAGCTCGTCCAGCCTCCCGCGGAGCTGCTCCTCGGTGAGGAGGATGTTCTCGAGGTCGTTGCCGACGTCGGATGAGTCCACGGGTTTCACTCCTGTGCTGGTTCTGCTGATGGGGTTCGCGCGAGCGAGGGGGGCCGTGCAGGCCGTAGGAAGAGTCTCCCACGGGTGCGCGAGGCGCGAAGGTCGCCCGGGAGGTGGGCGGGGCCCTGGCCTCGCCACGCGGTGACCAGGGCGTCGAGCGTCGCGACGTGGCTCGCGAAGAGCGAACCGGCGGGACTCCCGGCCTCCTGGGCCGCGGCGCGCAGTGCCCGACGGCGCAGCGCGGCCGGGGCGGCCGCCAGCACCTGGGTGTCGAGCACCACAGCGACGTCCGCTCGGGTCGCCGGCTCCACGGCACGCGTCGCGGCGACCGACCCGCCCGGAGCGGCACGGTCGCCGGCGCTCGATCCGGCCGGCGCGGGGGGTTCGTCGGGCTCGTCGACCCGTGCCTGGTCGAGCAGCCGGGCCGCGAGGTCGTCGAGCAGGTCGGCGTCCTCACGGAGCTGGTCGGCGGTCCGGGCCAGCGTGAGCGCGACACCTGGGCCGAGCACGTCCTCGAGCACCGGGAGCACCCGGGTGCGCACCTGCGAGCGCAGCGGCAGGTCACCACCGGCCCGGTCCGAGGTCGCGGCGTCGAGCGGGGCCGGACCCCCGTTGGTGGGATCGGTCCACCACGTCAGCCCGTTCGCGGCGCACACGGCCTCGGTGTCGGACCGGCGCAGGCTCAGCAGGGGGCGCCGGTAGATCCCCCGACGCGCGGCCATGCCCGCGAGAGAGCGGGCGCCCGAGCCGCGCGCGAGACCCAGCAGCACGGTCTCGGCCTGGTCGTCGAGCGTGTGCCCCAGCAGGACCGCGGCCGCCCCCGTGCGGTGAGCGACGTCGTCGAGCAGGGCGTAGCGCGCGTGCCGCGCGGCCGCCTCGAGCCCGCCCCGCGCCCCCACCCGGACGCTGCGCACCTCGACCGGGTCGAGGCCCAGGGCACGGCACTGCTCGGCCGCCCGCGCCGCGACGTCGCCGCTCCCCTCCTGGAGACCGTGGTCCACCACGACCGCGCCCGCCCGCACGCCGTCGCGCGAGGCGACGAACGCGGTCGCGGCCGCGAGCGCGAGCGAGTCCGCACCGCCCGAGCAGGCCACGAGCACGAGCGAGCCGGGCGCGAGGTCGCGCAGCGCGGCGCGCACGGCACGACGCGCCGCGGCGTCGGCGGGGTGAGGTCCGACCACGGCGCGGCCCGTCAGCCGTGGACCCGACGCACCCAGGCGCCGGGCTCCGCGATCTCGAGCGCCGAGGGCAGGGTCTCGGGGCCCGACCAGACCGCGTTGAGCCCGTCGCGCCCCACCTGCTTCTCCACGGCGCGGACGAACGCCGCACCGTCGCGGTACTGCGCGAGCTTCGCGTCCATCCCGAGGAAGCGGCGCAGCACCGTGTCGAGCGTGCTGCTGCCCTGCCCGTCGCGGCGTGCCTCGAACTGGGCACGGATCCGACGCACCGTGGGGACCGTCCGGCGCCCGACGGCGTCCATCATGACGTCGGCGTGCCCCTCGAGGAGCGCCATGACCCCCGACACCTCCTCGAGCACGGCCTTCTGGTCCGCCGTGAGCAGCCCGTCGGCCACGCCGCCCTCGCCACGGACCGCCCGCACGACGACGCGGCCCGCGGTCGCGACCTTCTCCCGCCACCGGGCGTCCGCCATCTGGCGCGACGACTCCGAGAGCCCCACGAGCAGGTCGTGCGCACGAGCCCGCAGGTGGTCGGCGAGCCACGGGGCCGCCGCGAACTGCAGCGCGTGCGTCTGCTCGTGCAGGCACACCCAGAGCCGGAAGTCGGCCGGGACCAGGTCGAGGTCCCGCTCGAGCTGGAGGACGTTGGGCGCGACGAGAAGAAGGCGGCCGGGGTTTCCGGCGCTGTCAGCACCACCGCCTGCGGCGCTGTATGGATCGAACTGCCCCAGCACCCTGCTCGACAGCGCTGCGAGCACCGCCCCCACCTGCGCCGCGCCCACCAGGGCCGTCGTCGCGGAGACCGGCTTGTCGTCCTTCCCGGTCAGCGCGTCCGCGACCCCGTCGGTCAGGCTCGCCATGACCTCGGTGTTCGCCCGCGCCCAGCGCGAGCGGTCGACCACGAACACCTGCGACAGCTCGGTGGGACCTTCGCTCGCGACGGCCCCCGGCGCTGCACCGCTGGGCAGCACGGCCGGCGCCATGCGCGTCACGCGCAGCACGTGCGGGACCGCGTCCGACGCCGCGGTCCGCAGACCCGCGACGAGCTCCGCGAGCTCGTCCCGCGAGGCCAGGGGGCCCGGCCGGGCCACCCGGCCCGCGATCTGCGCGGCTGCGGACCAGTCGACGAGCGGCGCACCGACCGCGGGAGACGTCATCGCCCCACCGTAGCCGCTGCTCCCAGCCCGCCGACCACAGCGCGCTCAGTCCGCGAGGCCCCCGACGAACCCGTCCATGAGCAGCCGGGCACCGTAGGACCCGCCCTCGGGCAGCGCGTCCGCGAGGAGGACGAACACGAGCTGACGCTCCTGCGCGGTGACGACCGTCCCGGCGAGCGAGGTCACGCCCGGCAGGCTGCCCGTCTTGGCGCGGACCAGGCCCCGCCCGGGGGACGCCAGGAAACGGTCGTCGAGCGTCCCCGACAGGCCGGCGATCGGCAGGCCCACGGCGCCGGCGCGCAGGCCTGGCTGCTCCGGGTCCGTCAGGAGCATGAGCGTCTCGGCGAGCTGGTCCGCCGTCACGGCCGACCCGTCGCCCAGCCCGGAGCAGTCGGCGAGCACCGCGCCCTGCATGTCGACCCCGAGGCGTCCCATGCTCGCGCGGACCGCCTCGGTCGCACCGTCGAACGTCGCGGGCAGGCCCGCGTCGATCGCGACGAGGCGACCGACGACCTCGGTGATGGTGTTGTCGGAGTGCTGGAGGAAGTAGCCCACGATCTCCTCGAGCGTCGCGGACTCGACCGACCCGAGGACCTTGGCGTCGGTCGGGGCCTCGCCTCGCTCCGGGGCGCCCGTGACCGTGATGCCCACGTCGGCGAGCCGCTGCGCGAAGATCTCGCCCGCAGCGAGCGAGGGGTCGGGGCTGCGCTTGGCGTACTCCGCGTCGCTGAGCCGGGCCACGTCGACCCCGAGGGCCGTGACGGGCGCGATGTATCCCGCGGTCACGTTCCCCTCGAAGACCGCCGGGCTGACGGTGGGACCCGAGAAGTACCGGTCGTCGACCACGAGCCGCACCGTCGTCGCTCCCGTGAGCTGGAGCTTCCCGGCCACCTGGGCCGCCAGGTCGGCGAGCCCGGCCCGACCGTTGACCGCGAGCGGGTCCCCCGCACCGGCCGCGAGCATCATGTCGCCACCGCCCACGAGGGCGATCGTCCCCGACCCGAGGTCGACCACCTTCGTGGTGAGCGTCACCTCGGGTCCGGGCGATGCGAGGGCAGCGGCGGCCGTGAAGATCTTCTGCGTCGAGGCCGGGACCATGGGGGTCCCGGCGTCGCTCTGCGCGAGCACCTCGCCCGTGATCCGGTCGAGCACGACGCCACCGACCTGGCTGCCCATCCGAGGGTCCTTGACCAGTGCGTCGAGCGATGAGGCGATCTCCGCGGCGTCCGGCACGGGCGCGCTCTCGTCGAGGACCGGGAGCGTCTGCGCAGGTGACGCGGCGTCCACGGCGCCCGGAGGCGTCGGGAAGGGGGCAGCGGGCGCGACCGCGGGCGCGGTCGTGAGGATCCCGGGGACGACGTCGTACGCGTCGGCCGTCAGGTAGCCGCCTGCGAGCACCACCACGATCCCCGCAGTGATGGCCGACCGTGCTGCCCAACCCATCTGATCCTCTTCCCTGCTGCGGCGGCGCCCTCGGGTGGGGCCGCTCTCCGTGCGCATTATCACTCAGGAACCGCAACGTTCCCGGGGACGGGCCACTGCTGTCCCAGGTCGTTCGTGTCACACTAGAGGGCGCATGATGGCCCGGTCTCCCTCGATGGTCCGCGCCGCCCCTCGGGTCGGCCCACGGACCACCTGGCAGAGAACCACCGGAGCCGGGTGCGCACGACAGCCGATTTCATGACCGCCACACCGCGACAGAGCGGGTGCGCCGGTTCAACTGGAGGAGAACAGTGGAGTTCGACGTCACGATCGAGATCCCGAAGGGCCAGCGCAACAAGTACGAGGTCGACCACGCGACAGGTCGCATCCGTCTTGACCGCATGCTGTTCACCTCGACGCGCTACCCGGACGACTACGGGTTCATCGAGGGCACCCTCGGCGAGGACGGCGACCCGCTGGACGCCCTGGTCCTGCTCGAGGAGCCCACGTTCCCCGGCTGCCTGATCCGCTGCCGCGCGCTCGGCATGTTCCGCATGCGCGACGAGGCCGGGGGCGACGACAAGGTCCTGTGCGTGCCGACGGGCGACCAGCGTGCCGCGTGGCGCCAGGACATCGACGACGTGTCGGACTTCCACCGTCTCGAGATCCAGCACTTCTTCGAGGTCTACAAGGACCTCGAGCCGGGCAAGTCCGTCGAGGGCGCTCACTGGACCGGTCGCACCGAGGCCGAGGCCGAGATCGAGCGCTCCATCCAGCGCGCGATCGACAGCGGCTACCACACGCCCGGTCACTGACCCTCGCGCCCTCTGCAGGGCCGGCCGGCGAACGGCCACGAACCACCACGAGGACCCGGTCTCCACCAGGAGGCCGGGTCCTCGTGCGTCAGGCCGTGCGCGTCTCCGTCGCGGCGCCGCGTCCCGCGTCCGGCACCGTCCCGATCCATGGACCGTCGAGTCCGGACGGCACCGTCATGTCCGGACGGCACCGTCGAGACGGTCCCCGGGAGAGGCCTACGGCCGCCCCGCGTACGGCATCGAGTTCTTGTAGCGGACGGCGCTGATCTTCACGGGAACGCCCGCGTAGATGGCCTCGATCATCTGACCGTTCCCGACGTACATCGCGACGTGCCAGATCGAGCTCGGATCCTGCGGATCGCTTCCGTAGAAGATGAGGTCTCCCGGCCGCAGCTGGTCGTACCCGATCTTGGCGACCCTCGCGTACTGCGAGCGCGACGTCCGCGAGATGCTGACGCCCACGCTCGCCCAGGCCTGTGACGTGAGGCCCGAGCAGTCGTACGCGGGCCCGTTGCCGCCCCACAGGTACGGCGCACCGATCTTGGTGCGCGCCCAGTCGACCGCGGCCTGCCCCTTGGCGGCGCCCGACCCGGGCGAGGTCACGGGAGGCGTCACCGGCGGAGTGACCGGGGGCGTCACGGGAGGCGTGACGGGAGGCGTCACCGGCGGGGTCACCGGTGGGGCGACCGGAGGGTCGGGAGTCGTCACGGGAGGCGTGACGGGCGGGGTCACCGGAGCACCCTCCCCGCCCGACGGCGGAGCGACCGGAGGGTCCGGAGTGTCGGCGGGGGGCGTGGGCACGGCCAGGGCGTCCCGCTCGGCCTGCGCCTGGCGCTCGGCGGCGAGCTCGCGCTCGGCGTCGAGCGCATCCTGGCGCGCCCGCTCGACCTCGACGGTCGTGGCACGCGCGGCCGCGAGGTCGGCGATGAGCTCGTCGCGCCGGGCGGCTGCGGCCCGGATCGAGCCCTCGATCGCCTGCTGCGCCTCCTGCGCCGCGGCGAACGTCTCCTCGGCGCGCTCCGAGGCCGCGACGCGCGCCTCCTCGGCGGCGGTCGCCCGTGCCCGTGCGGCGTCCGCGAGCGCCCGGGCGGTGCGGTGCCCGTCGGCGACGGTCTGGACCTTGCGGCCCGTGAGCTTCTGGGCGCGCTCGGACTCGACGATCTGGTCGAGCCCGTCCGACTCCACGACGACCTGCAGCGCGTCGAGCGACCCGCCCGACTGCCGGGACGCACGGTAGACGGCGCCCATGGCCGAGCGGGACTCGGCCTCACCGGCCTCGGCCGCCGTGAGGGCGGCCTGCGCGGCCTCGACCTCGATGCGTGCCTCGTCGAGCGCGGCCTGCGCGTCGGCGTAGTCCTCGGCTGCGAGGCCGGCCCGGACCCAGGCGTCGTCGCGCTGCTCGGCGAGCGTGGCGAGGTCGGCCTCGATCTCGGCCACCCGTGACCCTGCGGCCTGCTCGTCCTGCTGGGCGGAACGGACGTCGTCGTCGGTCGGCGGTTCTGCACGGACGGACGGGGCGATGCCGCCGCCGAGCGTCACGACCAGGGCCCCGACGAGCACGGCACGGCCCGCTCGCCGTGGTGACGCGCCCTCGAGGGGCGCGCTGCGCCGTCGGGCAGGGGGGAACGGGTGCACCACGGTTCCCCGATCGATCGACGACACACCCCTGCCGCGTGGGCGGACGGGCGCCGCCGCGGGCGCGGCGGACGTCCAGTCTCCCCGGTCGCGCGACCGCGCGCGAGCCGGCCCCGGCCCGCACCGGGGCGATCGACCGTCTCGCGAGAATCTCACATCGCAAGACGCGGGTTTCGCCGGATGAGATACCGACCTACCCTCGACAGCATGACCTGCCGCCGAATGTGTAGCTGACCCCCAGCGCACGTTCGCCTGCCTGCGGACCCCCTCCGGGACGAGCTGCACCCGCCGACCACGACGTCGGCAGGAGCCGGCCAGCCTCGTCCGGAAGGCCCGCACCCCCGCGTGCGCACCAGTCCACCCCCTGCCCCGCCGCGGACCCCGGCCAGGAACGGCCCCCTCTGCGGCTCCCCTCCCCCTTCCAGGAGTCATCATGAGCACCGAGCCCCGCTGGTCCTTCGAGACCCGCCAGATCCACGCCGGCCAGACGCCCGACCCCACCACCGGGGCCCGCGCGCTGCCCATCTACCAGACCACGTCGTTCGTCTTCCCCGACGCAGGCGTCGCGGCCGACCGGTTCGCCCTCAAGGACCTCGGACCCATCTACACGCGCATCGGCAACCCGACCGCCGAGGTCGTCGAGAACCGCATCGCCAACCTCGAGGGCGGCGTGGGCGCGCTCCTCCTCGCGTCGGGCCAGGCCGCGACCACGTTCGCGCTCCTCAACGTCGCCGAGGCGGGCGACCACGTCGTGGCCAGCCCGTCGCTGTACGGGGGCACCTACAACCTGCTCCAGTACTCGCTCGCCAAGCTCGGCATCGAGACCACGTGGGTCACCGACCCCCACGACCCGCAGGCCTGGCGCGACGCGGCCCGCCCGAACACCAAGGCGTTCTTCGCCGAGACCATCCCCAACCCGCAGGCCGACATCCTCGACATCGAGGCCGTGGCCGACGCCGCGCACGAGGTCGGGGTCCCGCTCATCGTCGACAACACGGTCGCGACGCCCTACCTGCTGCGCCCCATCGAGTTCGGCGCGGACATCGTCATCCACTCCGCGACCAAGTACCTCGGCGGGCACGGCTCGGCGATCGGCGGCGTGATCGTCGACTCCGGCAACTTCGACTTCTCGAAGGACCCCGAGCGGTTCGCGAGCTTCAACACGCCGGACCCCAGCTACAACGGGATCGTGTACGCGCGTGACCTGGGCGTGGACGGCATCCTCGGCGCGAACCTCGCGTACATCCTCAAGGCGCGCGTGCAGCTCCTGCGCGACCTGGGGTCGGCCATCTCGCCGTTCAACGCGTTCCTCATCGCCCAGGGCATCGAGACCCTGTCGCTGCGCGTCGAGCGTCACGTCGAGAACGCGAAGACCGTCGCGGCCTGGCTCGAGTCGCGCGACGACGTCCTGTCCGTGGGCTACGCAGGACTCCCGTCGAGCCCCTGGTACGCCAACGCGCAGAAGTACACGCCGCGCGGTGCGGGCGCGATCGTCACGTTCGAGCTCGACGGCGGGGCCGAGGCCGGCCAGGCGTTCGTCTCGGCGCTCGCGCTCCACTCGAACGTCGCCAACATCGGCGACGTCCGTTCGCTCGTCATCCACCCGGCGTCCACGACGCACGCCCAGCTCAGCCCCGAGGAGCAGGTCACGGCGGGCGTCACGCCCGGCCTCGTCCGCCTGTCCGTCGGGATCGAGCACGTCGACGACATCCTCGCGGACCTCGAGGCGGGCTTCATCGCCGCCAAGTCCGCGCAGGGAGCCGACGCCGCGACCGCTGCCTCGGTCGCGGCGGAGTAGGCACCGGGTCCCACGATGACGATTCTGGACGGCCGGGGCGCCCCCGGCGCCCCGGCCGTACAGTGGTCGGCAATGACTCCCCCGCCCCCTTCCGCGTCCTCCCGCCCGCCCGCGCGGCGCGGGTCGGACTCGCGTGCGAGGGCCAAGGCGCCCGTGCCGGCCACGGCCGCGTGGCGCGAGGGGGACGACGCCGGGGCCCGCCTCTTCGCGGACGTCGGCACGTTCGACCTCGAGGCCGGGGGACGACTTCCGGACGTCCGCGTCGCGTACGAGACCTGGGGCACGCTCGCGCCCGACGGGTCGAACGCGGTGCTCGTCCTGCACGCCCTGACGGGCGACTCGCACGTCGTCGGCCCTGCCGGCCCGGGCCACCTGTCGGCCGGCTGGTGGGAGGCCATGGTCGGTCCGGGCGCCCCGATCGACACCGACCGCTACTTCGTGGTCGCGCCCAACGTCCTGGGTGGTTGCCAAGGCACCACGGGTCCCGCGTCGGCGGCCCCCGACGGTCGGCCGTGGGGCGGGCGCTTCCCGCGCATCACGACGCGCGACCAGGTCGCCGTGGAGATCGAGCTCGCGCGAGCGCTCGGCATCTCGTCGTGGGCGCTCGTGATCGGCGCGTCCATGGGCGGGCTGCGCGTGCTCGAGTGGGCGATCCTCGGCCCCGAGTCGGGCATCTCGGTCGAGTCGGTCGCGGTCATCGCGTCGGCCGCGCAGACCTCGGGAGACCAGATCGCCTGGGCGCACCCGCAGATCGGCGCCATCCGTGCGGACCCGCAGTACCGCGGCGGCGACTACTACGACGTGCCCGACGACCAGGGTCCCCACGTGGGCCTGGGCATCGCACGGCAGATCGCGCACGCCACCTACCGCAGCGCACGCGAGCTCGACGAGCGCTTCGGCCGGCTGCCCCAGGGCGGCGAGGACCCGTTCACCGACGGGCGCTACGCCGTCCAGTCCTACCTGGACCACCACGGCGACAAGCTCTCGCGCCGCTTCGACGCGAACTCCTACGTCGTGCTCACCGAGTCCATGCTGACGCACGACCTGGGCCGCGACCGCGGCGGCGTCGACGAGGCACTGGGCCAGATCACGGCCCGCACGCTCGTCGTGGCAGTCGACACCGACCGTCTGTTCCTCCCCGCGGACTCGGCACGCATCGCGCAGAAGGTCCCCGGCGCGCAGCCTCTGCGGCTGCTGCACTCGGAGTTCGGGCACGACGGCTTCCTCATCGAGTTCGACCAGCTCGGGCCCATCGTCACGCAGTTCCTCGCGGAGCGCGCGCAGGTCTGAGGACGTCGCGCGCCGTGTGCGGCGGCGTCCGGTTCGTCGAGCGTGCAGTTCGGGTCGTCCGTGCCCGTCGAGGACGACCCGAACTGCACGCTCGACGGCAGCGGCCACCCCGATCGTGTCGCGGCCGCTGCCAGCCCGCCCGCGTCCCACCCCTCGCACCGTGCGTGACGTCCCACCCGGCGACCGGGCACGATGTCCCCATGACCGCAGACCTGACCGAGGCCACCGCCGCCCTCCACACCCAGTGGGACCGCCTGGAGAGGTGGCTCGGAGCGCTCGACGACACCCTGGACGACGCGGTCGACCAGCCCAGCGTCCTGACGGGCTGGACCGTGGGCGAGCTCGTGTCGCACCTGGGCCGCGCCATGGACGCGCTCGTGGCGGCGACGCCCGTCGCGCCCGGCACCAACCCGCTGACGCTCGCCGAGTACCTCGGCACGTACCCCGAGCGCGCCGAGCAGATCGCCCAGGTGACCCGCGCGCTCGACGAGGAGATCGCGGCCGACCGCCTCACCGCGGTCTCGGGCTACGCGCGCCGGGCGTTCGCGCGCCTCGACGAGCTCGCCCCGACCGAGACCGTGATCCAGGCCCGCCGCGGCCCCATCACGCTGCGCGACATGGTCGTCTCCCGGCTCATCGAGCTCGTCGTGCACGCCGACGACCTCGAGCGCAGCCTGCCGAGGGTCGCGGAGAAGGCCGTCGACCGCGGCGCTCTGGACCTGGTCGCGGCCGAGCTGCTGCGTATCGTCGTGACGCGCGGCGGGTGGAGCCTCGAGGTCGTCGACCCGCGCCTGTGGGTGCGTCTCGCGACGGGCCGCACCCCGTACGACACCGACGACCTGGCCCGTGCGCTCGCGCCGCTCCACACCTCGGACTCGGTCCCGGACCTGGGACGCATGCTGCCGCTGCTCTGAGCTCGCCACCCTCGGAGGAGCGGCCAGGGACCGGCCGTCCCGGACCGCCCCACTATGCTCGTCCGGTGGTGAACGACGCGCGGGTGACGGTCCTGGCAGGCGGTGTGGGTGGTGCGAAGCTCGCCCACGGCATGGAGCTCGCGGGGGCCGACCTCACGGTCGTGGTCAACACGGCCGACGACGTCGAGCTCCACGGTCTCGCGATCAGCCCCGACCTCGACACCGTGACCTACACGCTCGCAGGGCTCGCCGACGACGTGCGGGGTTGGGGCCTGGCCGGGGAGACCTACGCGACGCTCGACGCCATGCGGCGCCTGGGCGAGGACACGTGGTTCACGCTGGGCGACCAGGACCTCGCGACCCACGTGGTGCGCACGGCCCGCCTGCGCGCCGGGGCCACGCTGTCCCAGATCACGGCCCAGATCACGGCCTCGCTCGGGGTGCGCTCGCGCCTGCTGCCCATGACCGACGACCTGGTCGCGACCGTGGTCGAGACGGCCGACGGGTCGCTCGGCTTCCAGGAGTACTTCGTCGCCCGCCAGCACCGGGACGAGGTCCTGGGGCTGACGTTCGTGGGCGCCGAGCAGGCGGCTCCCGCCCCGGGCGTGCTCGACGCGGTCTCGGGAGCGGACCTGCTCGTCGTCGCTCCGTCGAACCCGTTCCTGTCGATCGCGCCCGTCCTGGCCGTGCCGGGGGTCCGCGAGGCCCTCGCCTCGTCGACCGCGCGCCGTGTCGCGGTGAGCCCGATCATCGGTGGCCGCGCGCTCAAGGGGCCTGCGGCGTCGGTGCTCGCGAGCCTGGGGCACGACGTCTCAGCCCTG
This sequence comes from Oerskovia sp. NPDC060338, assembly GCF_042726295.1. Lineage (NCBI taxonomy): Bacteria > Bacillati > Actinomycetota > Actinomycetes > Micrococcales > Cellulomonadaceae > Oerskovia > Oerskovia sp. NPDC060338. The sequence continues at coordinate 82,601 of NZ_JBHXCQ010000017.1, read as the reverse complement.
GGCGTCGCGCGCCTGTACGTGGGACTGGTCGACGTCATGTGCATCGACGAGACGGACCGGGACCTCGCGCCCGCGATCGAGGCCCTGGGGCTCGAGGTGCTCGTGACGGACACGGTCATGGGTGGCGCGGAGGGACGCGAACGGCTGGCACGCGAGCTCCTCGCCACGGCATCGGCATGATGCCCGACGGCGCCACGCCGGCCACGCCCGACGCGTCACCCGCGCGGGGCGACCTGCCCGACGGCGACCCACGCCCAGGGAGCGCCCGTGCGGCGAGCGCCGTCCCGGCCGAGCGACGCGTCGTCGCGGTCGTGCCGCTGCGCGACGGGTTCTCGGGCAAGTCGCGGCTCGCCGCAGTGCTCGATCCTGCGGAGCGCAGCCGCCTGATCGCGGTGCTCGCGCGGCACGTCGTCGGGACGCTGCTCGCGAGCGAGGCCGTGGGACGGGTGCTGGTCGTGACGTCGGACCCGCGGTTCGCATGGCGCGCGCTGGGGAGCCTCGTGCCGCCCGTGCCGCCACCCCTGGACGACGACCCCGGTGCGGGGGCGGTGACCGGCACGCCCGCGGAGGGCGACGAGGCCGGCGCCGAGGGCGACGGTCCCGGCCGCCTCCAGATCGTCCTGCAGCCCGCGAGCCGCCCCGGCCTGAACGCCGCGCTCGACGTCGGTCGAGAGCTCGTGGTCGACACCTCGGGGCCCGGTGAGGGGGCCGCACGGCCGGCCCGCCTCCTGGTCGCTCACGCGGACCTCCCCGCCCTCACGGTCGAGGACGTCGAGGCCCTGCTCGCCGAGGAGGCGCCGGTCGTCGTCGCGACCGACCGGGCGCGCTCGGGCACCAACCTCCTGGTGCTCGCGGCCGACGCGCCGTTCACGTTCCGGTTCGGCGCCGGGAGCCTCGAGGCCCACCTGGCCGAGGCGGCCCGGCAGGGCGTGCGCGCCGCCGTCGTGCAGCGGACCGGGACCGCGGTGGACCTCGACACGCTCGACGACTGGGCCGAGCTGCCCGCGGACGTGCGGGCGCGCGACGAGCTCGTGGAGCTGCACCGGGCCATGGACCGGGCGGGCTCGGGCGCCTGAGGCGCCGGCCCCTCAGGACGACCAGCCGATTGCCGGTCCCGCATGCCGGTGGCATCGTGACCGCATGGCGATCGACGTGCGGCCCGCGACGGTGTTCGGCGACGTGCGGACCATGGTCGGGCCCAAGCGGCCCGACGCCAACGTGTGCTGGTGCCTGAGCTACCGCATCGGCTCGAAGGAGAACGTCGCGCTCGTGGGCCCCGAGCGCGGGGCCCTCGTCGAGGAGCTCTGCCGCCAGGACCCGCCGCCGGGCGTGCTCGCCTACGACGAGGACGAGGTCGTGGGCTGGGCCGCGGTCCACCCGCGCGCCGACACGGCCTTCGCGCGCAACCGCAAGATCCCGCACGTCGACGACCTCGACGTGTGGTCGGTGTGGTGCCTGCGCGTGCGCCCCGGGCACCGCGGCGCGGGCATCTCGCACCGGCTGCTCGAGGGCGCGGTCGCGTTCGCGCGCGAGCACGGCGCGCCCGCGATCGAGGGGTACCCGCTCGACAACGAGGGCCGGAAGATCGACCTGACCATGGCGTACGCGGGCACCAAGAAGCTCTTCGAGGACGCGGGCTTCACCCAGGCCGCGACGACCGGCTCGGTGCTCAACGGCTTCCCGCGCGTGCTCATGCGGCTCGACCTGCGCTGACGCCGGGCGTCCCGCGCCAGGGCGGCAGCGGGTTGCCCCGGGTTCACCACCCGCCGCGGTGCACCACGTCCTCGAGCGGTCGCCGGGGGCGCCGCGAGGGCGAACCGCCCGACGGCGCAGCACCGGTCCCGGCTCCCACCGCGCCCTCCCGAGGAAGGGGCTCCGCGGAGTGCCCCACCGCGACCACCCCGGTGACCAGGAGCTCGGGCGGCACCCCGAGCTCGGCGCGCAACGCCTCGACCTGCCCGGGCGGCACCCCGAAGAAGCACGCCCCGAGCCCCTCGTCGACCGCCGTCTGGAGCATGAGCAGCGACGCCATGCCCGCGTCGACGTGCCAGTACGGCACGTCCCACGGCGACTCGTCCTCGCCCGCGGCCTGCGCCGCAGCACGGGCCTTGTCGTCCTCGGCGTACCGCGCGAGGTAGGCGTCGCGCGAGGTCAGGACCACCACGAGCACGGGGGCGGTGCGCATCCCGGCGAGCCACCGGCTCTCCTTCGCGGGGGGAGCAGGGACCTCGTCGTCGGCCCCGCGCGCAGCGGACCTCGCTGCACCGTCGCCACCCCCGCCCGGCTCGGCCGCCGCCGCGGGTGAGGTCGCGGACCAGAAGCGCGCGACGTCGTCGGGCCGGTCGAGGACCACGAACGCCCAGCCCTGCGTGAAGCCCGCGTTGGGCGCGCGCACCGCGTTGTGCAGCATGCGCTCGACCGCGCGCGGCGCGACCGGCTCCCCCGTGAAGCGACGGACCATGCGGCGGCGACGGACGACGTCCTGGAACTCCATGCCGACCATGCTGCCAGCCCGCGCCCGCGTCGCGGGACGCCCGACGCCCGCTGCGCTCACCCACGCCCGGCACAGCGGGGTCCCGCCACGCGCCCTCCGCGCGCGCCACCGCCCCACCGGTGCCACGATGCGTGAGTCGCGCCGTCGGCCCCGACCCAGCACCAGCCCGTCGCAGGAAGGCCCAGCCCGTGAGCCAAGAACGCACGAGACCCGGCGCGGGGACCATCACGGTCGCCGGCCTCGCCGTCATGAACATCGTCGCGGTCGTGAGCCTGCGCGGTCTGCCCGCCGAGGCCGAGTACGGGCTCGCCTCGACGTTCTACTACCTGTTCGCCGCCCTGTTCTTCCTGGCCCCCGTGGGGCTCGTGGCCGCCGAGCTCGCGACCGGCTGGCCCGAGGAGGGCGGCATGTTCCGCTGGGTCGGTGAGGCGTTCGGGAGCCGGTGGGGATTCCTCGCGATCCTCATGGTCTTCATCGAGGGCTGCATCTGGTTCCCGACGATCCTCACGTTCGCCGCGGTCACGCTCGCCTACACGGGCGACGCCGCGGCGGCCCAGCAGATCTCGGGCGACAAGCTGTTCGTGCTCGCGGTCGTGCTCGGGGTGTTCTGGCTCGCGACGCTCGTCGCGCTGCGCGGCGTGCGGTCGTTCTCGCAGGTCGCGAAGTGGGGTGGGATCGTGGGGACGCTCGTGCCCGCCACGATCCTCATCGGCCTGGCGATCGCCTACCTCGCGGCGGGCAACACCTCGCAGGTCGAGCTCTCGTGGGGTGCGTTCGTGCCGGACCTGTCGAAGTTCTCGAACATCGTGCTCGCCGCGGGCATCTTCCTGTTCTACGCGGGCATGGAGATGAACGCGGTCCACGTGCGGTCGATCAGGAACCCGATCCGCAACTACCCGATCGCGATCCTCGTGGCCGCGCTCGGGGCCGTGGTCGTGCTCGTCCTGGGGACGCTCGCGATCGCGGTGGTCGTGCCGAAGGGGCAGATCAGCCTCACGCAGAGCCTGCTGACCGCGTTCGACACGCTGCTCGGCTGGGCGGGCGTCGGCTGGGCCGGACCCGTCCTGGCCGCGATGCTGGCCGTGGGCGTCCTCGCGGGCGTCGTGACCTGGGTCGCAGGCCCCGCGACGGGGCTGCTCTCGGTCGCGCGCGCGGGCTACCTGCCCCGGTGGTTCCACCGGACCAACCGCGCGGGCATGCCGTCGCGCATCCTGCTCGTGCAGGCCGCGATCGTCACGGCCCTGTCCGTGATGTTCGTGATCCTGCCGTCGGTCCAGGCGGCCTATCAGCTCCTGAGTCAGCTCACCGTGATCCTGTACCTGGTCGCGTACGTCCTGATGTTCGCGGCCGTGATCGCGCTGCGGTACTCGCAGCCCGACCGGCCGCGCCGCTACCACGTGCCAGGCGGCATGGTGGGTGTGTGGGTCATCGGCGGGTGCGGGCTGCTCGCGGCCACGCTCGCGCTCGTCGTGAGCTTCGTGCCACCCGCTCAGGTCGAGGTCGGCAGCCCGACGACGTACGTGGGCCTGCTCGTCGGCCTCAGCGTGGTCTTCGTCGCGCTGCCGTTCTGGGCGTACAGCGCCCGCAGGCCGTCGTGGCGCGACGAGACGCTCGACTTCGCGCCCTTCACGTGGCAGGTCGGAGCAACGGCGGGCGAGCCCCTCCCGGACGTCCGGGCACCGCGCCCCTAGAGGCGCTCGGCGAGCAGCTCGACGAGCGCCTTGCCCTGCACTCCTCCGAGCTGGTCGGCCTGGGTGCGGCACGAGAACCCGTCGGCCAGGAAGATGTCGTCCGGCCCGGCGGCACGCAGCGCGGGCAGGAGCGCGTTCTCCGCGACGGCGACCGACACGTCGTAGTGGCCCTTCTCCATGCCGAAGTTCCCGGCGAGGCCGCAGCATCCGGCGAGCGTGTCGATCGTGGCGCCGGCACCGCGCAGCAGCTTCTCGTCGGCCTGGAAGCCCATGACGGAGTGCTGGTGGCAGTGCGGCTGGACGACGGCCGTGACGTCGGACAGGTCGGGGACCTTCCACCCGGTCTCGGGTGCGGGGCGCGTCTCGGGGCGCGTGAGCAGCTCGGCGACCGTGTTCGTCGCTCCCGCGACAGCCTGTGCGCGCGGGTCGTCGGGGAAGAGGTCGAGCAGGTCCGAGCGCAGCACCGCGGTGCACGACGGCTCGAGCCCGACGATCGGGATCCCGTTGACCGCGAACGGCCCCAGGACCTGGAGCAGGTTCTCGAGGCGCTTGCGGGCGCCGTCGAGCTGGCCCGTGCTGATCCAGGTCAGGCCGCAGCAGGCCTGCTGGTCGGGCACGATCACGTCGTAGCCCGCGGCGTCGAGCACGGCGACCGCGGACTGTGGCACGGACGGCGCGAGGGCGTCGCTGAACGAGTCGGTCCACAGCACGACCTGCGGCCTCCTGTGGCCCGCGGGATGACCCGGCGTCTGCCCGACGGCGAGCCCGGGCACCCCGTTCGTCGCGCCTCCCCGCTTCCACCAGGTGCGGAAGGGGACCTCGGCGAAGCGGGGCACCTCGCGGCGCGAGTCCATGCCGCCGAGGCTGAGCACGAGCTTCGCGATCGGCCGGATGCCGAGCACCGCGTTGATGACGCGCGGCATCATGCCCGCGAGGCGCGCCCAGCGCGGCAGCCAGCCCAGGGCGTAGTGGTTCATGGGGCGCAGCTTGCCCTGGTAGGTCCGGTGCAGGACCTCGGCCTTGTACTGGGCCATGTCGACACCTGCGGGGCAGTCGGCCGAGCACGCCTTGCATGACAGGCACAGGTCGAGCGAGTCGCGGACCTCGGGAGAGGTGAGCCCGCCCACGAGCGTGCCGTTGATCGCGTCCTGGAGCACGCGGGCGCGGCCGCGCGTGACGTCCTTCTCGTCCTTGGTCGCCTGGTACGAGGGGCACATGAACCCGCCCGACGCCGAGGAGTCCGCGCGGCACTTGCCCACACCGACGCAGCGGTGGACGGCCTGGGTCATGTCGCCGTGGTCGTGGCTGAACGAGAAGCCGCCCTTGGTCGGCAGCACGGGCAGCGCCCTGGGCCGGCGCAGGTCCGCGTCGACCGCGGCGGGCCGCACGATCACGCCCGGGTTGAGCACGTCCTGCGGGTCGAGCAGCGCCTTGATCTGCTCGAACAGCGAGATGGCCTCGGGCGAGTACATGACGGGCAGCAGCTCCGAGCGGGCGCGGCCGTCGCCGTGCTCGCCGGACAACGAGCCGCCGTACTTGGCCACGAGCTGCGCGGCCTCCGTCATGAAGGTGCGCAGCACCGAGCCCGAGGTCTCGAGCGGGATGTCGATGCGCAGGTGCACGCACCCGTCGCCGAAGTGCCCGTACGGCAGGCCGTCCACGCCGTAGCGCGCCATGAGCTCGTCGAGGTCGCGCAGGTAGGCGCCCAGCCTCTCCGGAGGGACCGCGGAGTCCTCCCACCCCGGCCACGCCTGCTCGCCCGCAGGGGTGCGCCCGGCCAGCCCGGCGCCGTCGGCCCGGATCTGCCACATGGCCGTGGCGTCGGGGCCTGCTGGCAGGATGCGCGTGGACGTCGACGCGGAGGCCGCGACGATCGCCTCGGCGTTCGCGTACGCCTCCTCGGGGGTCGCTCCCCCGACCTCGACCATCATCCAGCCGCCGCCCGGCGGCAGCTCGGGGACCGAGTCCGCGCCCTTGGCGCGGCGCACCACGTCCACGAGACGTGCGTCGAGGCCCTCGACCGCGAGCGGGCCCAGCGAGAGGAGCGCGGGGACGTCGTCGGCCGCGGTGGGCATGTCCTCGTAGGCGAGGACGACGAGCGTGGGCGCGCTCGGCATCGGCACCAGGGCGACCGTGGCCTCGAGGATCGTCACGAGCGTGCCCTCGGTGCCCACGAGGAACTTCGCGAGGTCCGAGCCGTTCTCCGGCAGCAGGTGCTCGACCGAGTAGCCCGAGACCTGACGGCCGAACCGCCCGAACTCGGTGCGGATGAGCGCCAGGTTGTCCTGGACGATCTTCGCGAGGCCCGGGACCGCGGCGAACGTCGGGTCGCCCTTGCCCGCGGTGAAGCGCCGGCCCGTGCCGTCGACCACGTCGAGCTCGACCACGTTGTCCGCGGTGCGCCCGTACGCGACCGCGTGCGGGCCGCACGCGTTGTTGCCGATCATGCCGCCGAGCGTCGCCCGGTTCTGCGTCGAGGGGTCGGGCCCGAACCGCAGGCCGTGCGGGGCCGCGGCCTTCTGGAGCGTCGACATGACCACGCCCGGCTCGATACGGGCCGTGCGGGCCTCCGGGTCGACCGACAGGACGCGGTTGACGTGCCGCGAGAAGTCGATCACGACGCCCGGGCCGATCGAGTTGCCCGCGACCGAGGTGCCCGCGCCGCGCGCCGTGAGCGGGACGCCCAGCTCGCGCGTCACGTCGAGGGTCGCGACGACGTCGTCGGTCGAGATCGGGAAGACCACCATCTCGGGGACGACGCGGTAGTTCGAGGCGTCGGTCGAGTACTCGGCCCGGCGCCGCGTCGAGGTGTCGACGATGCCGCGCGTCGTGGTCCGCACCGCCGTCGCGACGGCCTCGCGGGCCGCGTGCGCCGCGCGCTCGGCCTCGCTGAGGGCCGCGGACCGTGCAGACTCCTCGGCGGTGGCCTCCTTCACGGCGTGGGCGTCTGCCTCCGTGGTGCGCTCTGGCGGGACGGGGGCTCCTGCGGCGTCGAGTTCAGCAGTCACGTCGGCGATTCTCCCACCACTCCCGGGAGGGGGTGACGCCCGTCCGGGGAGTGTCCCGGATCCGGGTCCGGCGCGAGATGCGCCCCGGCAGGGCGTCCGACGACGGCGCGGGTCCCGGGTGGCGGGGATGCCCGGCGGCGAGCGTACGGAACGGACGGAAGGCCCCGGACCCACCCTCGCCACGTGCGGGTCAGCACTCGGTGGTGCGCTGTGCCGGGTGCGCGGTGCACGTGTGCGCCGTGCTGGGCTGCGATGTGCCAGGGAGACCCTGTCCAAGCCTGCCCACCGGCTCCTGGAGTTGCCCTGCCCGGGCCGGGTCGTGCTCGCTCCCGCTCGTGGCTACCGACTTCCGTCCGCTCCGGTCGCCACCGTACTGCGGGACGAGGGATCGGGCGCTCCGACCACCCGTCCCCGAGAACTGCGGGAGGGCCGTGCGAGGCGGTTCACTCCTCGACGTCGCCCTCGACGTCCGCCGTCCAGTTGACATGCTGGATGCGCGTGTCGAGCTCGCGCAGCATCCGAGCCAGGTCGTCGGCCTGTGCCCGGGTCGCGGGCACGTCGACGCCCGACACGTACCGCAGCTCGGTGCGCGTGAACCGGTCCTGCGAGGCCGACGCCGCGTCGGCGAGGTCGGTCCGCAGACGGTGCCGCAGGCGCAGCACGTCCCGGCGGGCGAGCGCCGCGGTCATGGTCAGGCCGGGCTCCACCTCGGTCGCGAGGTTGGCCGCGTTGATCCGGGCGATGAGCGACTCGAGCCGGGCCGCGAGCCGCTCGTGCTCGGCGAGCAGCGCCACAGGGTCCTCGGCGGGCAGGTCGCCCTCCTGGTGCCGTGCGTTGGCGACCGCACGGCTCGCCACCTGGGCGAGCCTGCGTTGGAGGTCGGTGCGCAGCGCGAGGGCCTCGGCGAGCTTCATGGTGGATCGACTCCTGGTTCTCGGGCGGGACGGGGTGCAGGTCCGAACCTATCCCGGGTGGTCCGGCCAGGCACTGCGCGTCGCTAGAGCACCAGCTCGGGTTGCAGCCTCGACGGGCTCCAGACCCGCTGCTTGTACGCCGCGTACGTCGTCGCGAGCAGCGCGACCGCGAGCACCACGAGCAGCACCCCGACGTCGCGCGCGACCGTCGCGAGGTCCCCGCCGTAGAGGAGCTGTCGCAGCCCCTCGACCGTGTAGGACATGGGCAGGAACCGGTGCAGCGAGCGCAGCGGCTCCGGGATCGTCTGCCACGGGAACGTCCCGCCGGCCGTGACGAGCTGGACCAGCATGAGCACGAGCCCCAGGAACTGGCCCACGGCCCCCAGGTACACGTTGAGCGCCTGGAGGATCGCGACGAACGTCGCGGACGCGAGCACCAGCAGCACCGCGGTCCCCACGGCGTAGACGGGGTCGATGTCGAGCGCGAACTTCACGACCGTGAACATGAGCGCGACCTGCAGGACACCGATCACGGCCGGGGGGATCCACCCGCCGAGCGCGGTCTGCCACGCGGGACGACCTGCCGCGAGCGACCTGGTCGACAGGGGCCGCACGAGCAGGAAGAGCACGTAGGCCCCGATCCACGCCGCGAGCGACATGAAGAACGGTGCGAGGCCGGCCCCGTACGTCCCGGCGTTGGCGATCGTGTCGTTCACGACCTTGACCGGGTTGCCGATCGTCTTGGCGGTGTCCTCCTGCGTCTGCTCGTCGACGTCGGGGATCTTGCCCAACCCCGCCACGAGCCCGTCGTAGAGCTCGGTCATGCCGGACAGCAGCTCGCCGGTCCCGTCGCGCAGGGTCACGCTCGAGGACGCCAGCTCCGTGGCGCCGTCGGACACCTGGGACGTGCCCGAGGAGAGCGTGCCCGCCCCGCTCGCGAGCGTCTCGGCCCCCGCGTCGAGCTGCGCCGCGCCCGAGGCGAGCTGGTCACCTCCTGACGCCGCGGTCGCGATGCCCTGCGTGAGCGCGGGGGTCGCGCCCGCGAGCGTCGCGGCCCCCGCCGCGACCTGCGCCGAGCCCGAGCTGAGCTCGTCGAGCGTCTGCGACGCGCCTTCGACCTGGGTCGCGGCAGCGTCGACCCGGGGGGTGAGGTCGGTGATCGCCTGGGTCACCACGGGCAGGATCTGGTCCGCCTGCGCCTGGGTGAGGTCGCCCGAGGCGACCAGCCCGTCGAGCAGGGCCTTGACGTCCGCCGGGGCGTTCCCCAGCTGCCCGACGACGTCTCGCGCCGCCGCGGCCGCCTCCTGCCCGTAGCCCGCGACCAGGGCGTTGCCGTCCGCGACCTGCTGCGCGCCGTCGGCCAGCTCCTGTGTCTGGGCCGGGAGGTTCGCGGTCTTGCTGCGCAGCGTGTCGAGGCCGTCCGAGAGCGTGGCTGCACCCGACGAGAGCTTGCCGCTCGCGGTCGCGAGCTCGTCGGCCCCCGACGCGAGCTTCGAGGCGCCGGCTGCCGTCTCTCCCGCCCCCGCGGCGAGGCGGGCCGTGCCGTCGACGAGCTGGACGGTCCCGTCGGAGAGCTGCGTGGCGCCGTCGACCAGCTTCTGCGCGCCGTCGACCCCGCTCGCGAGGTTGGTGTGGATCGACGCGAAGCCCTTGAGGAACGTGTCCGCGGCCTCGGTGCCGACCTGCTCGGCGATCGAGTCGCGGACCTTGCCGACGATCGTGTCGGCGATCGTCGCAGCCAGGTAGTTGTTGGCGTCGTTGGTGATGAGGATCAGGCTCGCCTGCTGCGGCTCGAACTTGCCCGAGGACGCGAGGTCCTCGGAGAACGTCGGCCCGATGATGAGCGCCGCGTCGAAGCGCCCCGAGCGCACGCCCACCTCGGCGTCGGCCTGGCTCGTCTCGACCCACCCGAACCCGCCGTCGCCGTCGAGCAGCTGCTTGGCGACCTCGTCGCCGAAGTTCGTCTCCTTCGACGTCCCGTCGGTCGCGTTCTCGACCGTCGCGCCGCGGTCCTGGACCACGAGGGCCGCGGGGATCTCCTGGAGCTTGTCGTACGGGTTCTCGTTGGCGAACAGGTACAGGCCCGAGTAGAGCGTCGGGATGACGATCATGGCGAGGATCGCGAGCTTCGGCAGCGTGCCTGCGCTGATGCGTCGCAGCTCCGAGATGCCCAGGCGGATCGCGGTCATCGGTCGGTCTCCTTCCCGGGGGTGGGCGCGTCAGGATCGACGAGCCCGGCGGGCTCCGCCGGGGCGGCGAGCCCCGGCTCCTCAGCGGCAGGAGGCTCGCCCGCCGCCTGGTGCCTCCCGGGCGCCTCACGGTCGAACAGCCGGGTCGGGTCCGTCACCTCGACCGGCTCGGCACCGTCCCCCTCGGAGGTGCCACCGGGCGGCGTCACCGGCACCGCGGCCGGCGGCCGGGTCCGCAGCGCCTCGACAGGAGCGGCCCGCAGGGCGTCCTCTCCGCGCGCGGGGGCGAGCTCGGCACCGAGGTCGCGCGCCGAGGACCGGGTGCACTGGACCAGGACCCCGTACCCGAGCGACGCGAGCGACTCGGCGACCGACCACCAGCCGGAGGGCTCGCCCCGGTGCCGGTCGGGCAGCGTCAGGACGACGAACTGGACGTGCTTGCGCTCGGAGGCGAGCGAGGACAGGAGCGCGGTCCGCACCGCGCCGTGCAGCTCGTCGATGCGCTCGCCCCGGCGGTCGAGCAGGTCGTGGGCCTCGAGCCACCGCTTGGCGTGGCCGGGCAGCGACCGCTGACCCGCGAGCGAGAGCTCCTCGGCGACGACGTCGCCGACCGTGAGGGCCTCGTCGGGCTCGGAGATGCCGGGGACGTCGACGACCGCCGTGACGCGGCGCAGCTCGGCCGTCGAGGTGGTGGTCGAGCCGTCGTCCTCCACGAGCGTGACGGTCCCCGAGAACGGTGCGAGCCGGCCCGTCGCGACGAGCGCGAGCGCGGTGTGCCCGTGCCCGGGCTCGCCCGCGAGGAGCACGCACTCGCCCGACGAGACGGTGAGGGAGGTGGACTCGAGCATCGGCGAGCGCCGGCCCTCGACCTGGACGTCGTCCAACGTGATCTGCACCTTCTGGTCCTCTCGTGGCGAGGCCCGTGCGGATACGCCGCGACGGAGCCTCCCGTCGATCTTCCGTTGGACGGCCGGGGAGCGCACCTTGTCCTCGGCCGCCCGGGTGAAGGTCGCACGTCCCCCCGGCCGAGGCGGCGCATCGTCGGTAGCCTGGGGAAACGGGCGTCGAGAGGAGACTTCATGCGTGTCGTGATCGTCGGTGCGAGCGGCAACGTCGGGTCGGCCCTCCTGCGCAGGCTCGCGGACGAACCGGTCGTGACCTCGGTCGTCGGGGTCGCGAGCAGGGTGCCGCGCGCGGACGGGTCGAGCACCGTCGTGCCGCCGTTCGACACCGCCGGGTGGACGCGCTGCGACCTGACCGACCCGGAGGACGTCGTGATGTCACGGCTCGAGGGAGCGTTCGTGGGCGCGGACGCCGTCGTGCACCTCGCGTGGGCGATCGACCCGGCGCACGACCGGGACGAGCTGGCCCGCGTCAACGTCGAGGGCACGCGGCGGGTCGCCGCGGCCGCGGCGCGCGCGGGGGTGGGGCACCTGGTCGTCGCGTCGTGCGCGAGCGCGTGCTCGCCCGCGTTCGACGACGTCCCGCGCGACGAGTACTGGCCCACCGCGGGCATCGCGGGGTCCGTCAACAGCGCCCAGAAGGTCGAGGTCGAGGAGCTCCTCGACCGGTTCTCGGCCGCTCACCCCGGCGTCGTGGTGACGCGCGTGCGCGCGCCGTTCACGTTCCAGCGCGACGCCGCGAGCGAGGTCTCAAGGTTGTTCTTCGGTCGCCTGCTGCCCGCGCCGCTGCGCCGCAAGGGCTACCTGCCGACGCTCGTGTGGCCGCGCGGGATGCGGCTCCAGGTCGTCCACGCGGACGACCTGGCAGAGGCTTATCGCGCGATCCTCGTGGGGCGCCACGCGGGCACGTTCAACGTCGCCGCGCCGGACGTCCTCTCGGGGCCCGACGTCGCCGCGATCGTCTCGCAGGGAAGGCTCCGCGAGGTCTCGCCCACGTCGTTGCGGCGCCTGGTCGCCCTGGCCTGGGCAGCGCGGGCGGTCCCGCTCGACCCGGGCTGGTTCGACGTCGCGCTCGCGGTGCCGGTCCTCGACGCGTCGCGGGCGCGCCGCCTGCTGCGCTGGGCGCCCGCGCACGACGCCCGGGAGACCGTCGCGGAGGTCGTCGACGGGCTGGTCGAGGGCGCGGGCACGCAGAGCCCACCGCTGCTGCCGCACTGAGGGCGCTGGCTGCACCTCGGGGTCGGAACCGTCAGGACTCGTAGGTCGCGTCGAGCGTGATCGTCGTGCCCGTGAGCGCCTTGGAGACCGGGCAGGTGGCCTTGGCCGTCTCGGCGGCCTCGAGGAAGCCGGCCTCGTCGAGGCCGTCGACCTCGCCGCGGACCGTGAGGGCGATCGCCGAGATCCGCAGGCCACCCGCAGGGTCGGGGGACAGCGTGACGTCGGCCGAGACGTCGAGCGCGAGGGGCGTGCCTCCCGCTGCGCCGATCACCCCGGAGAGCTGCATCGCATAGCAGGACGTGTGCGCGGCAGCGATGAGCTCCTCGGGGCTCGTGACTCCCCCGGCCTCGTCGGCCGTGCGGCGCGGGAAGCTGACGTCGAACGTCCCGACGCCGGAGCTCGTGAGCTCGACCTGTCCGGTCCCCTCCTGGAGGGTGCCGTTCCATGCGGTGCGTGCGGTGCGGACTGCCATGAGGGGCTCCTTCGAACGGGTTCAGGGGTGCAAGACCGTGCGTACCGACGGTAACCCCGGAGGCGCGCCGCCCGCAGAAGGGTGCGGCCCCGCCCCGCGCCTCAGCACCCCCTAGGGTGTCCCGGTGAGCATCGAGGAGATCATCGGCTTCGTGACGGGCGCCCTGTGCGTCTGGCTGGCCGTGCGGCAGAACGTGTGGACCTTCCCGATCGGCCTCGCCAACAACGCGGTGTACGTGGTCCTGTTCGCCTCGACGGGCCTCTACGCGGGAGCGGGGCTCCAGGTCGTGTACCTCGTGCTGGGCGCGCTCGGCTGGTACTGGTGGGTGCGCGGCGGCGAGGCGCACCGTGCGCTGACCGTGCGACCGACCCCCGCGTGGGTCTGGCCCGCCGCTGCCGTGGGCGCCGCCGCGGCGACCGTGCTGCTCGTCTGGGTCCTGTCGACGTGGACCGACTCGACCGTGCCGTTCTGGGACGCCCTGACGACCTCGACGAGCCTGGTCGCCCAGCTCATGCTGGGGCGCAAATGGGTGGGGAACTGGTGGGTGTGGATCGTGACCGACGTGATGCTCGTGGGCCTCTACGCGAGCCAGGGGCTGTGGCTGACCGCGGCGCTCTACGCGGGATTCATCGGCCTGTGCGTCCTGGGGCTGCGCGACTGGTCGGCGGAGCTGCGCACGCGCACGGGCACGGTCACGTCCACGAAGCCCGACGGCGCCGAGCCCGCCGCCCGGCAGGGCGCCCGATGACCCGGTTCGCGCACGGCCTCGTGATCGGCAAGTTCTACCCCGTGCACGCGGGCCACGTGAACCTCGTGCGCACCGCGCTGTCGCGCTGCGAGCGCGTGACGGTCCAGGTGCTCACGGCCTCGCGGGAGTCGATCCCGGGCGAGGTCCGTGCCGGATGGCTGCGGGCCGAGGTCCCGGGGGCCCACGTGGTCACGGGTCTCGACGACGCCCCGGTCGACTACGCGAGCCCCGACGCGTGGACCGAGCACGTCAAGGTCATGGAGTCGCTCCTCGACCGGGCCCACGGCCCCGTGGACGCGGTGTTCACGTCGGACCGGTACGGCGTCGAGCTCGCCCGCCGGTTCGACGCCGACTGGGTCCAGGTCGACCCGGGCCGCGCGGTGGTCTCGGTGTCGGGCACCGCGGTCCGCACCGATCCCGGGGCTCACTGGTGGGCGCTGCCCGCCTCGGTGCGCGCCTGGTTCGCGCGCCGCGTCGTGGTGCTCGGTGCCGAGTCGACCGGCTCGACGACCCTCGCCACCGGGCTCGCCGACCACTACCGCCTGGACCCGGTGCTCGAGTTCGGCCGCGAGTGGTCGGAGGTCCGTCCGGGCGGGCTCGAGGCGCCGTGGCACACCGCCGAGTTCGACCTCGTCGCTCGCGAGCAGGCCCGGCGCGAGGACGAGGCCGCGGCCCGCACCCCGATCCCGCTGGTCGTGTGCGACACCGACGTGCTCGCGACCACGCTGTGGCACGAGCGCTACGTCGGCTCACGGTCGGCGAGCGTCGAGGCGCTCGCCGCGACCCGCCGCCCCGACCTGTACGTCCTCACGGGCGACGAGATCCCGTTCGTCCAGGACGGGCTGCGCGACGGCGAGCACGTCCGCCACGCGATGCAGGACCGCTTCCGTGAGGTCCTGGCCGGGCAGGACGTGCCGTGGCTCGAGGTGCGCGGCGACCGGGCGAGCAGGCTCGCCCAGGCGATCGACGCCGTCGGGCCGCTGCTCGCCACGCCCCGCGCCGTGGCCCCACCCATGACGCAGGCCGGGACCGACGCCTACTGAGCGGGCGCGCCCGCCACCGGCCGCCCGTCAGGGCGCGAGCACCACGGCCGTCCCGTACGCCACGATCTCCTGGTAGCCGTTGCCGACCTCGTCGCTGTCGTAGCGCATCGCGAGGATCGCGTTGGCGCCCTGCGCCGTGGCCTCCTCGACCATGCGGGCCACGGCCTCGTCGCGCGACTGCTGGAGCTGCTTCGTCAGGCCCTTGAGCTCGCCGCCGACGATCGACTTGAGCCCGGCCCCGATCTGCGCGCCGACGTTGCGCGACCGGACGGTCAGCCCGGTCACCTCGCCGACGACCTGCTGCACGGTCCTGCCCGGGACATCGTTCATGGTGGAGACCAGCACGGTACGTCCTCCTCACGGTCGCGCGACGTGCGCGACGTCTCCTTCACCGTAGGAGGTCGCCGGGCGCCGCGCCCGGCGGGGACGGGCGCGCGACGGGACAGCGCCCGGCGGGGCGGAGGGCCGTGGAACGCTTCGTCCCACCCCGACGGCTCACCGCGTGGTCCGCGGCCCGCGGGGTTTGAATGGACGCATGACCGCCTCGGACTCCCCCCTCGCCACCGCGACCGACGAGCCGACGCCCTGGGCGCTCCCGCCCCGGGCCGTGCTGGCCGAGGTCGGGTCGAGCGACGCCGGCCTCACGGCCGACCAGGCCCGGGCGCGGCTCGCCGAGGTGGGCCCCAACCGGCTGGCCCCGCCCGCGCGCACGCCCTGGTGGCGCCGGGTGCTGTCGCAGTTCGACGACGTCCTCATCTACATCCTGCTCGTGTCGGCCGTGCTCAAGGCGATCGTGGGCGACTGGATCGACTTCACGGTCATCCTCGCGGTCGCGGTCATCAACGCCGCGATCGGGCTGATCCAGGAGGGTCGGGCCGAGAAGGCCCTCGACGGCATCCGCAGCATGCTCTCGGTCCACGCGCAGGTCCGGCGCGACGGCGCCTGGACGCAGATCGACGCCGACGACCTGGTCCCGGGCGACGTCGTGCGGGTCCGCTCGGGCGACCGCGTCCCGGCCGACCTGCGGCTGCTCGAGGGCGTCAACCTCCGGGTCGACGAGTCGGCGCTCACGGGCGAGTCGGTGCCCGCGTCCAAGTCGAGCGACCCCGTCCCCGCCGGGGCCGGGGTGGGCGACCGGTCGAGCATGCTGTTCTCGGGCACCCTGGTCTCGGCGGGGACGGGCACGGGCGTGGTCGTCGAGACGGGCGAGACGACCGAGATCGGCCGCATCCAGACCCTGATCTCCGAGGTGGACTCGCTCGAGACGCCCCTGTCGCGGACGCTCGACGCGTTCGGCAAGAAGCTCGCGGTCCTGATCCTCGTCATGGCCGTGGTCATGGTCGTGATCGGGCGCGTGGTCCACGGTTTCGACACGCCCGAGCTGATCTCGGCCGCGATCGGGTTCGCTGTCGCGGCCGTGCCCGAGGGCCTGCCGGCCCTCGTGACGATCACGCTCGCGCTGGGCGTGCAGCAGATGGCCCGACGACGGGCGATCACGCGTCGCCTCCCCGCCGTCGAGACGCTCGGCTCGGTGACCACGATCTGCTCGGACAAGACCGGGACGCTGACCAAGAACGAGATGACGGCCCGCACCGTGCGGACCGCGGCGCACCAGTACGCCGTGACGGGGATCGGCTACGCGCCCGACGGCGAGGTCGACCTGGCCGGCTCCCCCGCCTCGCTCGCCGAGCACCCCGACCTGCGGCTACTGGCCGAGGTCATGACGCTGTGCAACGACGCCCGGATCGTCCGGTCCACCGGGGAGGGAGGTTCAGGGACCGACGGACCCGGCGCACCGGACGACGGCGCGGGCGACGCACCCGGCTGGCGGCTCGTGGGCGAGCCGACCGAGGGTGCGCTGCGGACCCTGGGCCTCAAGGCGGGCTTCGACCCGACCGGGTGGCGGCGCATCGCGCTCGTCCCGTTCGAGTCCGAGAACAAGTACATGGCCACGCTGACGCAGGACCCCGACGGCGGCCTGCACGTCCTCGTGAAGGGCGCCCCGGACCGCGTGCTCGACCGGTGCGCGACCCAGACCGGCGCGGACGGGGAGCCAGAGCCGCTCGACCGCGACCTCTGGTACGAGCAGATCGACGCGATCGGTGCGCAGGGTCTGCGAGTCCTGGCCGCTGCGCGTACCGGCGCGGCACCCGGCCGCACCACGCTCGCCCCCGAGGACGTCGACGAGGGCCTCGAGCTCGTGGGGCTGGTCGGGATCGTCGACCCACCGCGACCCGAGGCGGTCGAGGCCATCGCCCAGTGCCAGGACGCCGGGATCACGGTCAAGATGATCACGGGCGACCACTCGGGAACGGCCCTCGCGATCGCCCGGGAGATGGGGATCGTGCCCGCGGCCGGGGCCGAGGACGGAGCACCCGCACCCCAGGTCCTGACGGGGGCCGAGCTCGAGGCCATGAGCACCGAGGAGCTCCGCGCGGTCGTCGAGGACGTCGACGTCTACGCGCGCACGAGCCCCGAGCACAAGATCCGCATCGTCTCGGCGCTCCAGTCGCGCGGGCAGGTCGTGGCCATGACCGGGGACGGTGTCAACGACGCCCCCGCGCTGACCCAGGCCGACGTCGGCGTCGCGATGGGGATCAAGGGCACCGAGGCGACCAAGGAGGCCGCCGAGGTGGTCCTGGCCGACGACAACTTCGCGACGATCGAGCGGGCCGTCGAGGAGGGGCGACGGATCTACGACAACCTGCGCAAGTCGGTCCTGTTCCTGCTGCCGACCAACGGTGCGCAGTCGCTCGTGATCCTCGTCGCGGTGCTGCTCGGGTGGGCGCTGCCGCTCCAGCCCGTGCAGGTCCTGTGGATCAACATGGTCACGGCCGTCACGCTGTCGCTCGCGCTGGCCAACGAGCGCGCCGAGCCCGACATCATGTCGCGCGCACCGCGCGACGCCAAGGCCTCGATCCTCACCGCGGCGTACCTGCGACGGGTCCTGCTGGTCTCGGTCCTCATCGGCGGCGCGACCATGGCCGTGTACTTCATCGAGCGCGACCAGGGCATGAGCGTCCCCGAGGCACAGACCACGGCCGTGACGATGCTCGCGCTCGGCCAGCTCGCCTATCTGTTCAACTGCCGCTTCCTGGACCGGTCGTCCGTCACGTTCTCGGTCCTGCGGGGCAACCGGGCGGTCTGGTACTCGGCGGGCGCGCTCGTCGCGCTGCAGGCCGTGTTCGTCTACGCGCCCTTCATGCACTCGTGGTTCGGCTCGGCGCCGATCGGGCTGCGTGAGTGGGGCATCACGCTCGGGCTCTCGGTCGTGGTGTTCCTGCTCGTGGAGGCAGCCAAGGCGTTCGGGAGGAGACGGACGGCGTCCGCACCGCCGAGGTAGAGGGTTCTCGTCGCGGCGAAGTCCCGCGCGCTCTCCTGGCAGAATCGCTCCGTGACCCCCGCCGAGCAGCAGGACCTCGACCACGTCTCCTCCGCTCCCACGCGCCCCGGGCCGGCGGCCACGAACCCGTTCGACCTGGACGTCGCGGACCTGTTCCCCACGCCCGTGACGGGCGCACCGGGCACCCTCGGAGACCACGGAGCGGTCCCGGCCGCGCCGCTCGACGAGAAGCTTCGCCAGGCCTACTTCTGGGTCGTCAACCACGCGATCATCAGCCCGCACTACGACGTCGAGTTCTCGGCGGGCCCCACGGCCCCGGACGTCTCGTTCCGCCTCGGAGACTCCCGGGCCCGCCTGAACCTGCCGAGCGACCAGTCGTACTCGAGCTTCGTGCTGCTGCCGCTCCTGACGTTCGCAGTGCGGGGGCGCTGCCTCATGGTCGGCGGCCCGGGGCGCGGAAAGACCGCGAGCGCCGTCCTCATGGGCGTCCTCGCGGGCTACCCGGTCCGGGACGTGCGGCGCGCGATGCAGCACGGGCACCCGCAGCTCACGGTCTCGGACCTGTTCGGCACGCCCCTGCCCAAGGACCTGGTGCAGGCCGACTCGCTCGCCGACGTCGACGTCGCGTGGCGCACCTGGCTGGGCATGCGCGTCAAGATCGTCGACGAGTACAACCGCATCCCGACGCGCACGCAGTCAGCGCTCCTGACGGTCCTGGCCGACGGCTACGTCGAGGTGTACGACCAGGTCTACGAGACGGGGGCCGCCGCCTGGTACCTCACGGCGAACGACGACGCGGGCGGTGGGACCTACCAGGTCGTCGACGCGCTGCGGGACCGGATCGACGTCGTCGTGCACGCGCTGCCCTTCAACAACCGCTTCCTGGGCGACCTGGTCGCGCGCGCCGAGCGCGGGGTGCGCCCCGAGGAGAACGTGCCCCCCGAGATCGTGTTCGACGCCGACGAGCACGACCGCCTCCACCGCGACGTGCTCGCGGTGCGCATCCCGGTCCCGGTGCGGCGACGGCTGGAGTTCTTCGCGAGCCAGCTCGAGGTGCTGGAGCGGGCCGCGTGGCAGTTCGAGTACCGCACCAAGGACACCGCGAAGCTCGCGGGGATCGACCCGCACCTCCTGGCGGCGGCCGACACGGGCCGCGACCGGTTGGGCGACATCGGCGCGCAGACCCTCAACGGTCTCTCGGTGCGGGCCCTGCAGTCGCTCATCTCGTACGCCAAGGCCATGGCGTTCTTCCGCGGCAACGCCGAGGTGGACCTCGCGGACCTGCGCGCGGTGCTCCCCTTCGTGCTGCACGACAAGCTGGTCCCCGACCTGCAGTCCGCGCCCTTCGACGACGAGGAGCGCGAGCCCCTGCGCGCCGACCGCGTCTCGTGGATCCGGGACCTGTTCGACACGGCCTGCCAGCAGTACGACGCCGCGGGGCTCGACCAGGACGACCCCGTGGCCGAGATCCTCTCGGCCGTCGAGGCGGGCCTCGAGGGGCTGGGCGAGGCCGAGGTCCTGCGGCGCACCGCGCAGATCGAGGGGCTGCTGTCCCTGTGGCAGGACGCGGTCAAGCTGCACGGGAACGTCTACGAGGACGCCCTGGTCCTGAAGTACGCGCACCAGCGCTACACGAACTACCTCGCGTGGCTGCGCTGGAGCGGTCAGTGAACGCTCGGCCCGACGACGGTAGCGCCCCCGGCGAGGGCACCCCGACGCGCTCGCCGTTCGCGGAGCACCTGGTGCGCGAGCGCGACCACCTCAACGCGGTGCTCGCGCGCGCGGTCGCGCTCGGCGCGGACCGCGACGACGTGGCCGCGGCCGTGCGCGAGCTGCGCCCGGTCGTCGACGGGCTCGCCCCCGTGCTCGACGCCGCCGAGCTCGCGGGCCTCGTGGACGCCCTCGTGTCCACGGCGTCACGGTGCGTGGCGGCTCGCCGGTGGCGCCCCGACTCGGCCGAGCGGTGGGCGGTGCTCGCGCTCGTGCCCCAGGTCCTGCCGTGGCTGCGCATAGCCCCGGCCGTCACGGTGGCCGCGCTCACGGACGCGGCGCGCCCGGTCGCGGCGCGCGGGGACGCGACCGGCTGGGGTCGGCGCGTGTCCGCTGCCGCTGAGGTCGCGGCGTCCCCGACGCTCGCGGCCCCGGGCGGGCGGTCGTCCGAGGGGCTCGCCGCGCCTGGCTCGCCGGCCACCACCGTCCGCGACGTCGTCCTGGTCGCGGCGTGGCGCAGCGGCCTGGTCCGCTACCGGCAGGCCGCGCTGCGCGCCGCGGCGTCGCTCCCCTCCCCCGTCGCCGCGGCGGCTCTCGACCTGGCCCCGGGGACCGACGTCGGCGCGGTCCTCGAGCGGCACGCGAGCGATCCGTGGTGGTGGCCCGGGCTGACCGCGGGAGCCGCCTCGCGCGGGGCGGCTCCCGCGGTCAGCCGGTTCGGGGGCTTCCGCGGGTTCGGCGGTCCGTGGCTCACGCTGCCGCTCGTCGTCGGGCCGCTGCCCGGTGAGCCCGGTCTGCTGTGGGCCGTCCGCACGGCCCGGCCCCAGGCCGAGGACTGGACGCTCGTGTGCGACGTGCACGGGTGGGCCGTGCTGCGCGCTGCCCCGGGGGCCGACGAACGGCCTGCCCCGGGCGCAGCCGACCGCACCCCGCCCGCCGGCGTCCCCTGGCTCGACGACGTGACCGGACAGGCCTCGACGCTCACGCCCTCGACCCACCTGACGCTCGTCAGCCGCGAGCACTCGTACTCGCTCGACCTGGTGCGGGTGCCCCGATGACGGGTGCCCCGTCCCCCGGCCCGACGGCGGCGGACGGCTCCGCGTCGCTCCCCCCTGCGCCCGGCGCCGGCACGCGGCACGCACCGTCGCGCACGGTGCTCCGCGACCGCTGGCTCGCGGCCTGGCCCGAGGCCCTGGCCGCCTGGGGTACGCAGACCCGCCTGCACGCGCCCGTGCTGCACCACGGCGACGACCGGCCCCAGGACGTCGGGTCGTTCGCGTGGTTCTCGACCGTGGACGTCGAGGTGCACATCGACCTCGACGACATCGCCGAGCGCGGGCTCGAGGACCACGCGGTCGCGGTGCTCGCGCACGAGATCGGGCACCACCTGCTGTCCCCCGGCGACCTGACGACGAGCGCCCGGATCCTCTCGCGCGTCCGTGACGGCCTGGTCGACCTGGACCCGCTCGCGGGGGCCATGGCGAACCTGTGGTCCGACCTGCTCGTCAACGACCGCCTGCAGCGGCGTGCGGGCCTCGACATGGCGGCGGTCTTCGCAGCCCTCGGCGCGGGCCCGGCTCCCCTGGCCCAGATGGTCATGCGGACCGACGAGATCCTCTGGGGCCTGACGTGCGGGACGCTGACCCACCCCGACCACCCGGTGCCCGAGCGCGAGGCGAGCCTGTGCGCGCGCCTCGTGCGGGCCTACGCCAACGACCCTGTGGGTGGCGCAGGCGGGTTCGCGGCCCTGATCCGCCCGCTGCTCGTGCCCCCGTCGTCCGGCGAACCGGGCGCCGCGCCGGGAGGCACACCGAGCAGCACAGCCCTCGCCCGCGGGCACCACGGCGTCCTGTGCTCGCAGTCGGAGCCCGCCGGAGCCGTGCCCGCGGGCCTCGCGACCGACCCCACGCTCGGGCGGCCCGTGCTGCACCCGGCGGTCGATCCGCGCGTGACGGGCGTGACGCCGTCGGGCCACGACGACGATCCCCTGCCGGGCGCGGCGAGCGACGCGGCCGGCGCCGCCGACGCCCTGGGCCAGGCCATCTCTCCCGCGCACTACGACGCGGTCCTGCGGCTGCTCGGCCTCACGACGTCGAGCGCGCAGTCCGCCGCGCGCTGGTACCGCGAGCACGCCATGCGTTTCCTCGTCCCCTTCCCCGTGCGCACGGGATCCCCGGTCGACGAGGAGCTGCTCGGCGGGCACGAGCAGTGGGACCTGGGCGAGGACCTGGCCGACGTCGACTGGGCCGCGACCGTGCTGCGCTCGCCCGTGATCGTCCCGGGCGTCACGACCGTGCGCCGCGTGCACGAGCAGCAGGACGGGCACGACCCCGCGCCGCGCCCGTACGACCTGGACCTGTACCTCGACTCGTCGGGGTCTATGCCGAACCCGCAGCAGCGGCTCGCACCCATCGCCCTGGCCGGGGCGGTCCTGGCCCTGTCGGCGCTGCGTGCCGGGGCGCGCGTCCAGGCCACGACGTGGAGCGGACCCGGGCAGATCGCGGGCACCGACGGCTTCACTCGCGATGCCGACGCGATCCTCGCGGCGATCGTCGCGCACTTCGGCGGCGGCACCTCGTTCCCGGTCCCCCTGCTCGAACGCACCCACCTGGGCGACCCCGTCACGGGAGCCCCGGCCGTGCGCACCCGACCCGCGCACGTGTCGGTCATCTCCGACGACGGGATCAGCTCGATGTTCCTCGACCACCTGGGCGGCTGGCCCCGCGACCCGTCCGCACCGCGAGCCGAGCCCGACGACACCGTCGCGGCGCGCGCGGTCCGGGCCGCGGGCGGTGGTGGCAGCCTGGTCCTGCAGGGCAGCGACGAGCTCGCCCGACGGGTCGCCGACTGGGCGCCCGGCTACCGGACGTTCGCCGTGAGCTCGACCGACGACCTCGTGCGCTTCTCGCGCGACTTCTCCCGCACGCTGTGGACGACGAAGGGAGCGGACCGTGCCCGCTGACACCACCTCTGAGGGGCCCGTCGGTTCCGTCGGGCCCCGACCCTCCCGGCCCACGGTCGAGGGCCCAGCCCTCGCGGTCCTCGTGCAGCGCCTGACGCTCACGCCGCCCGACGTGCTCGACCCCGGGGTGCACGTGCCCGCCCTGGTGGGCGACGCCGTCGACCTCCTGGCGCTCAGCGTGCCCGGCTGGTGGCAGCTCGACGCGCACGCCCGCACCGCGCTCGACCGCACGTGCGGCGCGGGGGCGCCCGCGGCCTCGCGCGCCGGGGCCGGGATCGCGTGCTGGCTCGTGCGGGCACCCGAGCTCACGCGCCTGCCCCACCTGCGGGAGGCTGCGCCCGACGGGCCCGCGACCTGGTTCCTCGCCGTGGTCGAGGCCCTCGCGCACGACCTCGCCCCCGTGCGTGACCCGCAGTCGTGGGTCTCGTCCCCCGAGGGGCGCGAGGAGGCCGCGCGCGCGTTCCTGCGCGCGGCGGGGC
Organism: Oerskovia sp. NPDC060338; assembly: GCF_042726295.1. NCBI lineage: Bacteria > Bacillati > Actinomycetota > Actinomycetes > Micrococcales > Cellulomonadaceae > Oerskovia > Oerskovia sp. NPDC060338. The sequence continues at coordinate 59,428 of NZ_JBHXCQ010000017.1, read as the reverse complement.
TGCGCCCGGCGGGCGAGAGCGACGCGGTCGCCGAGGACCGGTGGTCCGCGGTGAGCACGGTCGAGCAGCGTCGCGTCGACCGGGAGATGGCCGAGGAGGTCCGGCGCTCGGAGGAGCTGGCCAAGGCCCTCGCGGCCAAGCGCGCGGCCGAGGCCGCCGCGCAGTACGCGAACTACTGAGGCGTCCCGCGGACCACGCGCACCGGGACGGTCCTGAACCCGGCGACCGGTGCGCTCTCTCGCTGCGCCGGAGCCGAGCGGTCGAGGACGAGCGTCCCCGCGCACAGCAGCCGCCGCACGAGGACCCGCAGCTCCAGGGTCGCCAGCCCGCGACCGGGGCACACGTGCGGGCCGGTCCCGTAGACGAGGTTGTGCGGTGCGTTCGCCTCCGGGTCGTAGACGTCCGGGTCGCCCACGACCTGCGGGTCCCGGTTGGCCCGGCGCCAGTCGAGCACGACGTGCTCGCCCGCGGCGACCGGGCAGCCGCCGACGACGGTCGCGCGCGTGGCGACCCGACGGTTCGAGACGAACGGGTCGTCGATCCGCAGGATCTCGTCGATCGCGGCGTCGAGCGCGGGGTCGGGGGCATCGCGCAGGTGGTGCTGGTGCTCGGGGTGCTCGGCGAGCCAGTGCACGACGACGCCCGCGCACAGTGCGAGCGACGACAGGTCCCCTCCGGTCCAGTTGCGCAGGATCGACACGACCTCCTCGTCGGACCAGGCTCGCCCGGAGGCGTCGCGCTGCGCCATGAGCCGGGAGGTCACGTCGTCGCCCGCCACCGACCCTCGACGGGCCTCGAGCAGGCCGCGGACGATCGCGTCGAAACGGGCCGCGACCCGCGCCGTCCAGGCACGGTCGCCGGACCGGGTCGCTGCACGGTTCTCGGCGACCCAGTCGAGCAGCTCCGGTTCGAGGGCCGCCGACCAGCCGAGCCATGCCGACTGGGCGCGGACGGCGTAGCGCGCCCCGACCTCGACGGCGTCGAACGGGTCCGCCCCTGCCTCGTCCACGAGCCCGGCCGCGAGCGCCTCGAGGACCGGGGCGAGCGGCACCAGCTCGTCGGGGGTGAAGAAGGTGTCGAGCAGCCGGCGCGCGGCCGCGTGCTCCGGGCCGTCGAGACCGTTGGGCACCTGGAGGTGTGACGAGGCGGCGTTCGAGAACGCCTCGGGGTCGTCGGCGACCGCGACGACGTCCGCGTGCCGGTGGACGACGAGCCGTCCGGCCGTGTCCCGGACCACCTCGTCGATCACGCTCTCGTTCACCTGGAAACCCTCCGCTCGACGACCGATCTGCTGGCAGCCTAGGACGGTGCTGGACCCGCACCAGCCGATTCGGATCAAACCGGGCACGACGTCCCCTCGAGACGGGACGAAGGTCCCGAGGCCGTGGGCGGGCCGGCTCCTCGGACCGGCGGGCGGGCGCGCCGGCCGGGAGGTGGGGTGTGTCGTTCGTGCAGCCACCACCCACAGCGGGGGGGGGGCGAGCCGGGCCGCCCCCCCCCCCCCCCCCCCCCCCCCCCCCCCCCCCCCCCCG
>NZ_JBHXCQ010000017.1:0-57887 GCF_042726295.1 Oerskovia sp. NPDC060338 | reverse complement strand
CCGGGGGGGGGGGGGGGGCCCGGCCCGCGGGCGGGGGGGGGGGGGCGGGGGGGGGGGGGGGGGGGTGTGCGGCGGCCCCCCCCCCCCCGGGGGGGGGGCCCCCCCCCACGACCCACCCCACCCGCCCACCCCCGCCGGCATCGCCAGGACGCCCGCGGGAGCCCGACCGTTCACGTACAGGGCGTCGACCAGCGACGACCTGTCCCTCTCCCGTCGAGGAGTCCCGTGCCCCCCGCCCCCGACGCACCCCCGTCGCCCGACCTCCCGAGCGGCGTCCCCGACGCGCTGCTCGGCGAGTACGCACCGTTCGGCAACGTCGCGCTCGACGACGCCGAGCGCTGGCCCACGCTCACGCCCGACGGCGCCGCTCACCTCGACGCGCTACGTCACCACCCGGCGGCACCGGTCTGGGTGCACGCGACCGGCGACCGGCTCACGGCCGACGACCTGCCCGTGCTCGCCGCGACCGCGCGCCGGTTCACCGAGGCCGCCGGGGCCGCCAAGGTCGCCGAAGCCGCCGAAGCCGCCGGTGACAGTGACGCCCGCACCGGTACCTCCCACCCAGCGACTGGGTGCGACGTCCCCGCGTGGGTCACGGACCTCGTCGAGCGTGCGCACACGGTCGTCCCGCGCTACCGGCGCGCCCGGGACCAGCGCCGGAGCCACGCTCGTTCCCCGCTCGACGACCTGCCCCCCGTGACCCGAGACGATCTGCGGGCCGACCTCGCGTCGTTCGTGCCCGTCGACGTGGACCTGTCCCGGGTCCTCGAGGGCACGAGCTCGGGCAGCACCGGGGCGGCCGTGGTCGTCCCGCTGCACCCCGTCGCGGTCGCGGCCGACCTCGCGCTCCTGCGGCTCCTCGTCCGGGACGCCGGCGCAACCTGGGAACCGCACGAGGACCGGCTGGGTCTCGTGAACCTCGTGGACCAGCGGGCCGCGTTCACCTACGCGTCGGCCATGACGGGCTTCGACGCGGCCTCCGGACGGGCTGCGAGCGATCCCGCCGTGCCGCTCATGGCGCGCGTGAACCTCGACCCCGGCGCGTGGCGGGACCCGGCCGACCGCTCGACGTTCCTGCGCGGGACCGACCCGCAGGTCCTCAGCAGCTCGCCCCTCCCCCTGCTGGCCCTGGCCGACCTCGACGCGCGCGAGGGGCTCGGGCTGCACCCGGTCGCGGTCGTGAGCGGGGCAGCGCACCTCACCCCGCCCGCGCGGGCCCGTCTGCGGGCCGCGTGGGGCGTCCCGGTGATCGACCTGTACGGTCTGCGCGAGACGGGGGCGGTGGCCTCGCGCGCGGACGACGGCCCGTTCGTCGTCGTGCCGCGTCGTGTCTGGGTCGAGATCCTGTCCGACGACGGCACGCCCGTCGCCGACGGCTCGCCGGGCGAGGTCGTGGTCACCACGGACGAGAACCCGTACCTGCCGCTCCTGCGCTACCGCACGGGGGACCGGGCACGGATCGTCCGTCCCCACGGGCCCGGTGGTCGGGTCGAGCTGCACGACCTCGAGGGGCGCTCGCCCGTGCGCTACCTGCACGCCGACGGGCGCTGGCTCGGTTCGGTCGACGCGACCCAGGTCCTGCAGGCGGCCGGGATCGCGGCCTGGCAGCTCCACCAGCGCGCCGACGGGACGATCGACCTGACCGTGGTGCCGGACGCTCCTGCGGGCGCGGCGCCGTCGGGCCGCGGTCCGGGCAGCGCGCCCGGGTCGGGGGCAGCGGATGCCGCCGCGCGCGCACTGCGGCAGTGGATCGGCCGCGACGTCGTCGTGACGGTCACGACGCCGGCGCGCCTGGGACACGGCCGGGCACGTCGCTACTCGAGCGACGTGCCCGGCGGTCAGGCGTGAGTCCCGGTCAGGCGATGTTGCCCTCCGGGCGGAAGACGATCGACGAGGTGCGGTCGTTCATGGACCCGAGGCTCGTGCACAGCGGGACGCAGTTGGTCGTGGTGCCCGTGTAGCTCTCGCCGTCGTAGAGCGTCGACCAGCACCGGGCGTAGGTCGCCATGGAGCTGATGTTGTTGTTCATCAGGTAGGTCGACATCTTGGGGAACCCGTAGGTGTTGCCCGTCATGCACCCATAGCCGCTGCTGCCGTAGAAGACCTTGGCGCCACCGGTCTGGTTGGTGTTCTTGTACGCGATGCCCAGCATCATGGAGCTCGCGGCGGCGGTCGTGACCGCGCCCGCTCGCGCCGTCTGGGGCGCGGCCGCCGCCTTGGCCGCCTGCTCGTTCGCGTAGCCGCGCAGGGCCGTGATGTCTCCCGCGAGGACGCGCGGGTCCGTCACGGGCTCCCCCGAGACCGACTCGAGCGCCTCGCCGAGCGTGTCGAAGCACGCGGTCGTGGGCGCGGGGGTCAGGGCGATGTCCTGCCCGGCCGGGGTCGGCTGCGCGATGACCGTGCAGACCTGGTCGTCGGTGGGGAATCCCTGCGACGTCAGATCGGGGCCGCTCGCGAGGGCAGGTGCCCCGCCGATCCCCCCGAGAACCAGGACGACCGCCGAGACGGCGGCCAAGCGCGTGATGCGTCGTGACATGTGGTGCTCCTTCACAGCGTGGGCCGGGAGCCTTCGCGACCTCGCGAAGGACCGACACGTGGGTGAGGACCGACAGCGGGACAACCTCGTCCCACGCCCCCGCACCGATCCTAGGGGTACGTCGGAGCAGTGTCCCCTTTGTCCCCTGTGTTCACCCACGACCTCCGGATCGGTTGCCCGGGGCCCGTGCGACGCGCGGTCGCCCGGCTTCCCCTATAGCGTGCAGGCACGGTCGTCTGCACACAGCCGTCGGCGACCGCAACGGGGGAACCACCAAGCACCTTCAACGCCACCGGTCCGCACCGGGGAAATGAGTGTCGATGAAGCACCGTTCGTTGTTAGCTGCAGTCTCAGGACTGGCGGTGGTCGCGGCGTCGACGCTGCCCGCCGCGTCCGCACCGTCCGACCCGGCCGGCTCGTCCGGCCCCACCCTCACCTCGCAGTCCGCGGAGTCGCTCGCGCTCGACCCGGGCAAGGTCGCCCCGTCGCTCGCCGAGTCCTCCGGGACCGTGACCGCGTTCGTCCAGCTCGACACCCCCTCGGGGGTCGAGCTGACGGAGCAGGGCGCGAGCGCCGCGCAGGTCGAGGACAACCAGGCAGTCGTCGAGCAGCTCGCGGACAGCGTCGTCCCCGCGCAGACGAACGCCCGCAGCGCCCGTGCCGCGGGCGCGCCCCAGCAGGTGTCGGTCACGAGCAGGCTGGTCCCCGGCGTCGTCGTGACGGGCGACGCCGAGCAGGTCCGTGCCCTGGCAGGTGACGACAAGGTCGTCACGGTCTACCGCATCATCCCCAAGACGCCGTCGAACAAGGGCACCGACGCGTTCACGCGCGCGCTCGAGGCGTGGCAGAGCACGGGCTACACCGGCAAGAGCGTCCGGATCGGCATCATCGACACGGGCATCGACTACACCCACGCCGGGTTCGGCGGTCCGGGCACGCAGGCCGCGTACGACGAGGCGTACGGCGACAAGGGGCAGGACCCCGTCCCCGCCGGGACGTTCGACGACGCCAAGTACCTGGGCGGGTACGACTTCGCCGGGTACGACTACGACGCGTCCGGCCGGGTGCCGGGCACGTCGCTGGTCCCCACCCCCGACGAGAACCCCATCGACTCGCTCGACACGATCGGCTCGGGCCACGGCTCGCACGTCGCGGGCACCACGGGCGGCTACGGCGTCACGGCGGACGGCGAGACGTTCGACGGCGACTACACGACCCTCACGGACATCTCCGACTGGACGGTCGGCCCGGGCTCCGCGCCGGAGTCCGGCCTGTACGCGCTCAAGGTCTTCGGTGACCTGGGCGGCTCGACCAACGTCGTGATCGACGCGCTCGAGTACGCGGCCGACCCGGACGGTGACGGCGACCTGTCGGACCGTCTCGACATCGTCAACCTGTCGCTCGGCTCGGACAACACCCCGGCCGACGACCCGGAGAACCTGTTCATCGACCAGCTCTCGCGCCTGGGCACCCTCGCGGTCGTCGCGTCGGGCAACGCCGGTGACATGACCGACGTGGGTGGCTCGCCCGGCAACTCGCGCACCTCGCTCACGGTCGCGAACTCGGTGGGCGACACCCAGACGTTCGACGGCGTCGAGGTCACGGCTCCCGCAGGCGTCGCAGGCTCCTACCCCGCGCAGAACTCGCAGAGCTACGCGGGCGGCGTGGACGTGACCGCGGAGGTCGCGTTCCTCGGCGCCACGGTCAGCGGCTGCACGCCCCTGACGTCCGCGCAGGCCGCGGCCACGGCGGGCAAGATCGCGTTCCTCTACTGGGACGACGACGACGCCACGCGCCAGTGCGGCAGCGCGGCGCGCTTCAACAACGCCCAGGCCGCGGGCGCCGTGGGCGTGCTGCTGTCCTCCGAGCTCGACGTGTTCGCGGCGGGCATCGCGGGCAACGCGGGCATCCCGGGGGCGCAGCTCACGGGCCCCAGCCACGACGCACTGCGTCCGGCGATCGAGGCGGGCGGCGTCGTCCTGACGCTCGGCCCGTCGTTCGCGAACTCGTCGTTCGTCGAGATCCCGGGCATCGGGGACACGCTCAACGCGGGGTCCTCGCGCGGGGTGCACGGCTCGCTGGGCATCGTGAAGCCCGACGTCGCCGCACCGGGCACGGGGATCGCGTCGGTGGCCTCGGGTCGGCTCACGCAGCCCGGCATCAAGTCCGGCACCTCGATGTCGACGCCGCACGTCGCGGGCATCGCCGCTCTCGTCAAGGAGGCTCACCCAGGCTTCAGCGCCCAGCAGGTCAAGACGGCCGTCATGAACACGGCCTCGCACGACGTGTGGACGGGTCAGGACGGCACGGGCGTGGCCTACGGCCCCGAGCGCGTGGGGTCGGGCCGGGTGGACGCGGTCGACGCGGTGAAGAACTCGACGCTCGCGTACGCGTCGCAGGACCGCGAGCTCGTCTCGGTGTCCTACGGGATCGTGCCCGTGGCCGACAAGCCGGTCACGGTCCGCAAGACGGTCGACGTGCAGAACACGGGCTCGGCGTCCGTGGCGTACGCCGCCGCGTTCACGACGTCCAGCACCGCGGGCGGCGCGAAGATCACGGTCTCCCCGGCGAACCTCACGGTCCCCGCCGGTCAGACCCGCACGGTCACGCTGACCCTCACGGCCGACCCGGCGACGCTCGCCAAGCAGCTCGACCCGACGTCCGACGAGGCGATCGCGGGTGTTCCGCGTGACTTCGTCGGGATGCTCACGGGGCGTCTGGTCCTGACCCCGGCGACGGGCAGCGAGCTGCGCGTCCCGGTCCAGGCGGCACCCAAGCTCGTCAGCGACCTGTCGGGCAAGGACGTCACGTTCGTCGGCCAGGACACGGCCGCCGAGCTCGACCTCGACGGCCGGGGCGTGGACGCGGGCGGCTGGACGTCGCTCGTGGCGCCGTTCGAGCTCAAGGCCACCAGCCCGCGGCTCGAGGCCGACGCGGCGGAGGGCGCCTCGGCGTCGGCCGTCGCGGCCGGTGACATCCGGGCGGTCGGCTTCTCGTCGAGCGCACCGCAGTTCGCGGCGGCCGGGGACGACCCGGCCGGGGACGACCCGGCCGAGGGCCGGATCGGGATCGGCATCGCGATGGACGGCGACTGGGCCACGCTCGGGACCAACGTGATCCCGGCGGTCGAGACGGACGTCGACGGCGACGGGTCGCCCGAGTTCGAGACGACCGTCGAGAAGTACAACGACTCGGACCTGACCGTCGCGATCACCTACACGCTCAAGCCGTGGACGTCCCCCGGCGGGCGCCAGTATGCGGCGGGGGCCTCAGTCACGATCGACGCAGCCAATTCGGTCTGGGGGGACATCGACACCTCGGTGTTCGACAACAACGTCATGATCGTCCCGATCCGGCTCGGCGCCCTGGGGATCGCCCCGGGCTCGGTGCCGACGTTCAGCGTCGCGACGTACTCGTACTACGCCTCGTCGCCGGACCAGGTCATCGACCGGGTCGGACCGTTCACGGGCGACCCCTACGACCCGGCGTACTGGTTCAGCGGCGGCGGACAGCTCCTGTTCGTGGGCGCCGACGATGCGCCGCTCACGGTCAACCGGTCCGCGGCGGCCACCGAGGCCGGCACGGGGCAGCTGCTCCTGCTGCACCTGCACAACGCCACGACGGCCAAGCGCTGGCAGACGGTCGGGGTCTCCACCCTGGACGCGTCGGTCGAGCTCTCGGTCACGGCGCAGTCGCGCTGCGTGTCGGGCAAGGCGCAGGTCACGGTGCGCGCGGTCAACGACGGTGACGTCAAGGCCGACGTCGTGGTCGAGACGGCGTTCGGGACCAAGACGTTCAAGAACGTCGCGCCGGGCAAGTCCGCGTCGCAGTCGTTCAACTCGCGCGCGGTCTCGATCGACGCCGGTGCGGCGACGGTCACGGGCACCGCGATCATCGACGGCGTCAAGGTCACGACGCCGTTCGAGGCCGGGTACGAGGCGATCAGCTGCGGCTGACGTCTCGACCCCTCGCGAGGGGGCTCAGGGTCGGCGTGACTTCGAGGTCACGCCGACCCCGCCCCCCGGAGGCATCTGCGCGACGGCCGCGAGGACGTGGACCATGAGGCGTCCAGCCGCACTCGAGGTGTCGAGGGTCTCGGAGAGTGATCGCAGCGTGACGGCGTGCTCGTCGAGGTCACGCACGAGGCGCGCGACGTGCGCGGCGGAGCGGCCGAGAAGGTCGAGCTTGGTGACGACGAGGGGGTCTCCCTGGCGCAGGCCGGCGAGCAGCCGGGCGAGTTCGGGGCGGTTCTCGCGGGTGCCGGATGCCTTCTCCACGACGACGTCGCGCTCGTCGACGCCACCAGGCCGGCGGCCTGGATGTCTACGTCCGAACCGCGACGGACGCGTTCAAGAGAATCACGACGCCACTCCCTGGCTCAACTGCCCCCGTAACCCCTTCGTACGCGATCGGCAACGTCTCCGCAGACGGTGCCTACGTGTCGGTCACGAGCAACGTAAAGATGTCCTCCGCAGCCGCGCCCTCGGCAAGCGCCTTTTCTGCCTACCGGGTCGTCATCTCGTCTGGGGCGGCGCGGGTCGTGGCGCTGTCACCTCAGACGCCATCGACGCTCAAGTACACCGTTTCCATGTCAGACGACGGGGCCAAGATGCTGGTCGACTCGTCGTTCAGACTTTGGCGCGTCGGCTTGTAGCCACGCTGAGCCGATCACCGTCCATGACCTTGCCAGCGCGGCGCGCTCAGGCTGCGCTGGCAAGGCCGGCGCTCCTTCCTAGACGCGGTGGACTACCGTCCCCTCGCGCGTGAACTCGCGCAGCGTGCGGATCTTCTCGTCACCGCTCGCCACGGCTTGTGCGCCGCGGCCGCGCGCGGGGTGCGGGGTGCGGGGTGCGGGGTGCGGGGTGCGGGGTGCGGGGTGCCGCTTCGACCCAGGCTGCGACGCACGGCCGTTTGTGTGCGCCCGGTCAACTCGCCGATCTCGCGCAACGAACGACCGGCCGTGTACTGCGCGGCCACGAAGACATCGAACCGCCGCTGCTCCACTGGACGGTTGCGGACCTTCACATCGTCGCGGAACTGCGGCAGCAGCTCAAGAACGAGCCGGGGAGGGTAAGGCATGCCTCGACCGTAGCGGAGGGAAGGCTGCGGTCTCACTGCGCGCCCTGCCGGTGCAGCGCTGTGCCTGGCTGCAGCCAACCTTCCGTCCGGGTGCACCTTGCAGTTAAGCAAATGCTTGACACCGAACTGCTAAATATGCCAGTTTTGTCCCGCTTTCATCGAAAGTCAGTCCTTCGGGCCGCTAGCCACCCGAACAGGACCCACCAAATGCACCGAAAGAGAACCTCCGCCGCGCTCGCCCTCACCCTCGTGCTCGCGCTCATCCCCACCTCGGCCCTCGCAGCACCGGCCGACAGTCCTGCCGCAGAGCCGGCCACGGTCAACACCGAGAACTTCAACCAGGTCGCAGGTGACCAAGCCACCGGTCAGGCCAAGGCCCTTGTCGACAGTCACATCGACTCGACCATGCGCTCCTCCGGCATGGTCGCCCCTTCCGACGTCGAGGTGTGGACCACCGAGGTCGACGGGACCGACATCGCAGCAGTGATCCCCGATGGCAGCGTCGTCGAGAGCGTCGCCGTCGTCAGCGACGCTGTCGAGGACACCGACATCGCCGCGTTCGGCGTCGAGATCGCCGAGACCGAAGAGGCCGTCGGAACCGCACCACCTGTCGCGCACATGAAGGGCCGGGGAACACCGCTGCGCGAGGCCTGCCGGACGCTGTGGTTCAACACCCCTGCCTCCACGAACGACGACCAGGTGTACGACTGCTATGAGAAGTACAAGCTGTCGAACTCGTCGTACATCTACAACCGGTACTCCAAGGCAACACTCGCGGCCGCTGCCAGTGGCGTACGTCGCGAGATCCACGAGTTCACGATCCGGTTCCGTCAGTACAAGAACTACAGCCGTATCACCGGCGGTCCGTACAACTACGGTCCTCTGCCCGGCAGCGCCGACTGCAGCAACGGTCAGTTCTCGTACGGCGTGGTGACGATCCCGTTGACCTCGTGCGCGAGCATCGAGAACGTCTCCGGTGGCAGCTACTACAACTCCGGCACCCGGTACAAGGGTCACGCGACCGGTCAGAAGTACGTCGACACGTATGCGCGGTTCACGTCGAACGGGACTGAGCCGATCTTTTCCGACTACGTGTGGCTCACTACGGCAGCGCGCGGCAACATGTGGGTGCCGTGCATCAACACGAACAACAACTACTCGGCCACGTGGAACGACGGGGGCTACAACCGCTAGTGAAACGACGTACCATCACCTACCTTGCAACTATCGCTGCGGTGGGCGTAACTGTTGGGGTCAGCATTGCTCTCAAGGCTGACCCCAACGGGCCGCCCGACGTCAGCGCCGAAACGAGCCCCGCAGCGCACACCGCCACCTACTCGTGCGAATACCCCGCGACCACCGTCGAAGACTTCTGCTCGATGGTCGAAGTGGACAACGCCCAGACGAGGTACGCACTGTTCCGCGCGGACGACGCCGCAGTACGCACAATGATCTACGACCCCGGCGGTCCAGGTGTGTCGACCCTGTCGCGGCACATGGGCGACATCGAAGCGATCGTCGCCGACGCCCACGAACGCAGGTACAACGTGCTGGTCATCGACGAGCCGTGGGTCGTGGCGGAGTACAGCGACGAGTGCCGCACAGCGATGAGCGGGTACTTCGCCAGCGCGACCGACCGATACCCCGCGCTGGCTGACGCCGGCCTTGCCGATGCTGTCAGGGACGAATGCCTCGACGAGCAGGCTCCCACCGGCATGACCGGTGAACGGTACCGGCAGATCATTGCAGAGATCGAGCAGACCGAGAACGTGCATGTCGAACGCCTCGAGGGGTACTCGTTCGCTTCGGTGCGTGCGGCACACCTCGGTTCGACACACCCCGATCTCGTTGTCGCGGTCGGGACGCCGTTCCCCGTCGGAGCGCCCGCGACTGCATTCTTCGGCGCGACGTCCTCCTCGCCGGCTCCGGCCGGTCTAAATACTGGGACATTGGCTTCTGACTCCGCTGCGGCGTACTACCAGATGACCGGCCTGACGACGGACGACATAGATCCCACGGTCGCTGGTCGTGCGTTGTGGCAGGCGGACTCCGACGGGCAGGTATCGCTGTCACGCGTCGGGTACCTGTCGGAGATGTGCCGGTCCTTGACCGGGTGGGACAAGATGTCCGCGGATAACCCTGGCAACCCGATGCTGAACGCGCAACGATCCGTGCACGCAGCGTGCAACGGCGTCGAGCTCGACACGCAGATGACCCTGCCGGAGCGGACTTGCTTCACCGTGCTGAGCAACGACATTCAAACCCCCTGGGTCGAGTCGGCGCTGACCGCTGGAGCCCAGATCGACGTATCGGAGGCAGGGAAGCATGGACAGGTCGACATCCCCGAGTGCGACTAGCCGGGAAATCGACGGGCATCCGTTCACGGCCACGAGCAAGCGCCCGTGGTCGGCGATCTGGGTCGTGTTCGCCGCTGCGATGGGCGTGGCCGCAGTGGACTACGTGACGCTGTTCATGAGCGTGCTGTTCCCCGGGTGGGTCTGGTGTGTCACCACCGGTGGTCTGCTGCTCGCCGCTGGCGTGGTGGCGGTGTTCAGGGACGTAGAGTCCGTGCGTCGCGAGCGCGGGTCGCTGCCGCATGATGCCGTGGCGAAGGTCGTTGCGTGTGTCGCGGTCGCGGTGTGGGCGCTGGCGCTGTGGTGGGAGCTGAACTCCGGCTGCATGGGGCAGGAGTGTGCGGTGGCGTCTCAGACGGTGAGCCTGTTCGTGGTCTTTCCGGTCATCCCGCTTGCTGCTCTGACGCTCATCGGGTACCTGGTGCGCCGTGGGCGGGTCGGGTCAACTGCGCGAGTAGGTGACAGCTGATCTGTGGTGCGGGGGCTGATCTGTGGTGCGGGGGCCTGGGGGTCCTTGGGACGCGTGTTCGCGCGCTGGCTGACCGCTGATGAGGGTCGCGACCAGCGAGACCAGGTCGGCGTGGAAGGGGCTGCTGGATGGGTAGGTGACAGTTCGTTTCAGGCGGCGAGTGCGACCTGAGTGGTCAGGATGGTCTCGTATTCGATGGGGGTCAATCGGCCGAGGCGTGCTTGTCTGTTAGTCGGGCAGTCCCACACGTCGTCGACACTCCCAGGTCAGGGGCGCTTTCGTGTCTTACGACGCGGACGTCAGGCCACCCCGCCATGAAAGCCCGAGGCTAGCTGCGCCAGGGCGGAGGCAAACAGGCTCTTCGCAGTGTCGCGTGACGGGTTCAGTGGAGGCACCGTGCGCACGACGAAGGGCGCGACCCCACGGGTCGCGCCCTTCTGGCGTCCCCGGGTCCAGAAGACACCGAGGGACCGTTCAGGACGAGCGTGGCCCCATGTTCACGCTCGTCCTGACAGCTCTGTGCCCACCAGGGGGCAGCGGGTCTGTGCCCACCAGGGGGCAGAGGGCCCTAGACCTTCACGCCCAGGTTCTGCATCTCGAGCACGAGCCCCTTGATCGCCGCGGCGGGCACCTGCCCCCCGCGCTCGACCAGCGCCGCGACCGATGCCGGGATCTCGGCCTCCGAGCACAGGATGAGCGGGGTGTCGGCCGCCGAGTCGGGCAGCCGCCCGTGCGTGCCGCGCACGTAGGACGCGTCGAGCGGCACGGTGCTCATGGCGTAACGCAGCCCGACCTTCTTCTTGACGAGGTTGAGCCCGGCCTTGGCCTTCGCCAGGGGGTCGGCGGGGTCGAAGAACAGCTCGGCCGGGTCGTAGCCCGGCTTGCGGTGGATGTCGACGCCGCGCGCGTACTCGGGCGCACGGGCGTCGTCGAGCCAGTAGTAGTAGGTGAACCAGGCACCCGGCTCGGCGACGACCACGAGGTCGCCCGAGCGCGCGTGGTCGAGCCCGTAGCGGGCCTGCGCCTCACGGTCGAGGACCTCGTCGACGCCGGGCACGCCCCGCAGCAGGTCGGCGACGCGCGCGAGCCGCGAGGGGTCGTCGACGTAGACGTGCGCGACCTGGTGGTCGGCGACCGCGAACGCCTTGGACGTCCACGGGTCGAGCTGCTCCTTGCCGTCCTGGACGTAGACCTCGAGCAGGCCCTCGCGGCGCAGGATGCGGTTGAGGTGCACGGGCCGGTTCGCCTCGGCGATGCCGTACTCGGAGACCACGACGACCGCGATCCCGTTGTTGGCCGCGTCGTCGAGCAGCGGGGCCAGGACCGTGTCGAGCTCGGCGGCCGCGGCGTCGGCCTCGGGAGAGTCGGGGCCGAACCGCTGCAGGTCGTAGTCGAGGTGCGGCACGTAGGCCATGGTCAGCTCGGGCGAGTGCGTGCGCAGGACGTGGCGGGTCGCGTCGACGATCCAGGCCGAGGACGCGATCGCGGCGGTCGGGCCCCAGTAGGTGAACAGGGGGAACTCGCCGAACCGCCCCGTGAGCTCGTCGTGCAGCGCGGGCGGGCGGATGTACGCGTCGGGCGACTTGCGCCCGTCGGCGTGGTAGATCGGCCGGGGGGTCACGGTCACGTCGGTCGTGGCGCCCATGGCGTACCACCAGCAGACGTTGGCGGTCCGGTGGTCGGGGTTCGAGCGGCGCGCGGCCTCCCAGATCTTCTCGCCCTCGACGAGCTTGTTGTGCTGGCGCCACAGGAACACCTCGCCGAGCTCGCGGAAGTACCAGCCGTTGCCCACGGCCCCGTGCTGGGCAGGCGCGAGGCCCGTCATCATGGTCGCCTGGACGCTGCACGTGACCGCGGGCAGCACGGTCGCGAGCTGGGTCTGCCAGCCGCCCGCGGCCATCTGGCGCAGGCGGGGCATGTGGGCGAGGGCCTTCTCGGTGAGCCCGACGACGTCGAGCAGCAGCACGGGCTTCATGCGGGGACTCCTGAGGGTGCGGGGACGTTCACGGGGGCCACCGGGCCGGGAGCAGCGCCGGGGGTGAGGAGGTGGTCGGTGGCCCAGCGCAGCTCGGCGGCGATGCCCGCGACGAGCGGCTCGCCGGGCTCGTCGGACGCGAGCGCCGGCGAGTCGGGCGGCAGCACGGCCCACGTGTAGGTCTCGACGTCGAGGTGCGCCTCGTCGCCGTGGGGCGCCGCGCGCACGGCCTCGACGGCCGCGCGGAGCACGTCGGTCGTCGCGCTCAGCGGCGCAGCGGGCTCGTGGTGCAGCGGCACGTGGAAGTGCACGCGCCACGGCCCCTCCCCCGGCAGCCCGGGCCGCGCGTCACCGTCGCCCAGGGCGTCGGGCAGGTCGTCGACGGGCAGGACGTCGCCGCTCGGGGCGAGCTCGCGCACCTGGTGGATGTAGCGCTTCTCGACGAACTGCCCGACGGCGGCGCGCGCCTCGGGTGCCGAGGGCTCGGCGACGTGGAGCGCGGCCGAGGCCTGCACCTTGACCACGCGCAGCCCGGCCCCCGTGATCCGCGCGACGGCCGCGGCCGGGTCGGCGAACGAGACGGCGAGGTGGCACGTGTCGAGGCAGACCCCGACGTACGCGGGGTCGATGCCCCCGGCACGGCCGGTACCAGCCGCGCCGTCGGACTCGTCGGCACCGCCGGTACGGGCCTCGAGCCACGCCACGACGTCCTCGACCGTGTCGAGCACGCAGCCGGGCTCGGGCTCGACCGCGACGCGCACGACCTTGCCCGTGCGGGCAGCGAGGTCCCGCAGCCCGTCCGAGAGGTCCTCGAACGCCCGGGTTGCGATCGCGTCCTGCGCGGGCGACCAGGGCTCCCCGCCCGGCTCGCGCCACGCGAGGGGGAGCGTCGAGATCGACCCGTCCACGCCGTCGGGCAGGAGGGCCGCGAGGACCTCGGCGCACTCGAGCGTGTAGGCGAGCCGCTCGGCGTCGGCCCACGTGGGCGAGTAGACCGCGAGCTTGACGACGTCGTCGTGGAACCCGCCGTAGGGGAACGCGTTGAGCGTGTGCACCTGCAGCCCGTGCTCGTCGAGCGCAGCCCGCAGCCGGGCCATGTCGTCGGCCGCGCGCGGCGAGGCCGAGAGCCGGTGCGCGAGCGAGGCGGGCACCCACAGCCCGACCCCGAGCACGTCGAGCCCTGCGGCCTCGCGCACGGGACCGGCGTACCGGGCGAGCTGCTCGACCACACCGTCGAGGTCCTCGGCGGGGTGGACGTTGGTGCAGTAGGACAGCAGCATCAGACCCGTGCCCCGCGCAGCACCGAGCTGCCCTCGAAGCTCGCGCCCGGTGCGGGCGCCTCGCCCTCGACGAACCCGGGCACGGGGTCGAGCAGCAGGTTGCCGGACTGCCCGTAGAACTCGACGGGGTTGCGCCACAGGACCTTGTCGACCTCGTCGTCGGTGAACCCGGCCGCGAGCATGGCGCGCCCGGTCTTGAGCGTCTTGAGGGGGTCGGAGCGGCCCCAGTCCGCGGCCGAGTTCACCAGGACGCGCTCCGTGCCGTGCTCGAGCAGGATCGAGACCATGCGGTGCTCGTCCATCTTGGTGTCGGGGTAGACCGAGAAGCCCATCCACGCGCCGGCGTCCTTGACGAGCGCGACGTTGGTCTCGTTGAGGTGGTCGACCACGACCATCCCGGGTGTGATCCCCGACTCGCGCACCACGTCGAGCGTGCGGTGGGTCCCGACGAGCTTGTCGCGGTGCGGGGTGTGGACCATGACCGGCAGGGCCGCGTCGATCGCCATGGCGAGCTGGCGCGTGAACGCCTCGTCCTCGGCGGGGGTCATCGAGTCGTAGCCGACCTCGCCGACCGCGACCACACCGTCCTTGGTGAGGTAGCGCGGGATCTCGTCGAGCACCTCGGTGCAGCGCGGGTCGTTCGCCTCCTTGGGGTTGAGCGCGATCGTCGCGTGGTGGCGGATCCCGAACTGCGTGGCCCGGAACCGCTCCCAGCCGAGCAGCGCGTCGAAGTAGTCGACGAACGACCCGACGGTCGTGCGGGGCTGCCCGAGCCAGAACGCGGGCTCGACGACGGCGCGCACGCCTGCGGCGTACATGACCTCGTAGTCGTCGGTCGTGCGCGAGGTCATGTGGATGTGGGGGTCGAAGATGCGCATCAGGCGTCCTTGCTGTGGTTCGCGTGAGAGGTCGTGGGTCCTGCGGGGGCGTCGGGCGTGCCAGGGCTGCCGGGGGCCTCGGGGGCGATGCGCGCGACGTCGTCGGGCACGACGCGCCCTGCGGCCCGGCGCTCGGCCGCGAAGTCGCGGGCCATGCGCGCGAGCTCGTCGTCCGCGCGCTCGTCGAGCGCGGCGACCGCGTCGAGGCTCACGCCCATGAAGACGAGCTTGAGGACCGCGTGGCGCCACGCGTGGTCGTCGAGGTGGGCTGCGGCGAACGGCCCCACGGCCGCCGCCACGAGGCTCTGGTCGTTGGCGCGCAGGGCGTCGGCCGCGAGCGCCGTCCCGGCGCACGCCACGGCCGGTGCCAGCCGTTCGCCGGGCTGCCCCGCCAGCGTGAGGGCGTCGAGCCCGCGCAGCACGCCGCGCCGCTCGGGCGTGTCGCCGTGCTGGTAGGTCTCGGTCAGGCGCGTCGCGAGGGACTCGCCGTCGGCGGGCAGGACGCTCGCAAGCGCGACGACCAGGCGGGCGCGCGCGGCGTCGTCGAGCGTCCCGTGCAGGACCCCGGCGGGGTCCAGATCGAGGTCGAGGGACGTGCGCCCCACGGCTCGCCCGGCGCGTGCCAGGTGCCCGCCGGCGGAGCCCGGGTCCGCGGCGATCTCGCCGCAGGCCGTGGCCAGCCAGGCGGCCTGCTCGTCGGTGAGCAGGCCCGCGAGGGCGTCGGGGTGGCCGGCTGTGACGCCGGGGGTCGTGGCGCCCGGGGCGTCGGTCAGGTCGGGGGTGGTCATCGAAGTGCCTCCTGGGGTGCGGATGCGGTGGTCGTCGTCGGGGTCCGGTCAGTCGCGTTCCACGCGGCCCAGGCCTCGGTCATCGCGGCCATGCTGCGGTGCGCGAGCCCGGGGGCGTCGTACGAGTGGCGGGGCAGCTCGACGGCTGCGACACCCGTGTAGCCGATCTCGCCGAGCGTGCCGAGGGCGAGCGACAGGTCGAGCTCTCCGTCACCGAACGGCAGGTGCTCGTGCGCGGTGTGGCGCATGTCGTCGACCTGCACGTTGAGCAGGTGCGGCGCCGCGGCGAGCAGCGCGCCGCGCACGCCGTCGGGCTCCACGACCACGCAGTGCCCCAGGTCGACCGTGACGCCCAGCTCGGCGGGCGACCCCACGGCCTCGCGCAGCCGCAGGGCATCTCCCACGGTCTCCACCAGCATCCCGGGCTCGGGCTCGAGCGCGATCCGGACCCCGTGCTCACGGGCGTGGGCCACGACGCGCGGCACCCGGGCGAGCAGGCGCTCCCAGCCGGCGTCCGCCGTCGTGCCCGCGGGCAGGACCCCCGAGAAGAACGACACGCACTCGGCGCGCAGGCCCGCCGCGACCTCGACCGCGCGGCACAGGAAGCGGACGCGGACGTCCGCGAGGTCCTCGTCGGGGTCCAGGAACGTCGGGTGGTGCTTGCGGAACGGGTCGAGCAGGAAGCGGGTGCCGGTCTCGACGACCACGCGCATGCCCAAGTCGTCGAGGCGCTCGCGCAACCGGGCGACCTGCGCGTCGGCGTCGTCCGCGAACGGGTCGAGGTGCGGGTGCCCGAGCGTGAGAGCCACGGCGCCGTAGCCCTCGTGCGCGAGCACGTCGAGCGTGACGTCGAGCGGGTGGTCGGTGAAGCCGTTGGTGCCGTACCCGAAGGTGAAGGGCGGTGCGCCGGGGCTGGCCGAGCGGCTGGTCGACGGGCTCATGACTCGCTCAGTCCCGGGTTCGGGCTCGTGCTGCGCCGGCTCCTGGCACGCAGCGCGCGACCCACGACCTCGACCGCCGCGAGGACCGCGACCGAGCCCAGGCTCCCGCCGCGCGCGGCGAGCGCGGCCTGGAGCGGCACCATCGAGCGGATGCCGGCCTTGGTCGCCGCGAACGCGTTCGCGGCGTCGGGCGCACCGACCGCCCGCGCCTGCTGCGGCAGGCACGAGGCCGCGTAGACGCCGGCCGACGCGAGCGCCGCGAGCACCGGGAGGACGGCGCGTGCGCGCCGCCCCGCACCGGACCGCCCGAGGGCGGGCTCCGCCGTCGGGCTGGTGCGCAGCGAGCGCAGCGCGCCGACCGCCACGGCTCCCGCGACCCCGACCGTGCCCGCGGCCACCGCGGCCGCGACGGGTGGGGTCGTGCCGTGGACCTCGCCACGCGAGAGGACCGTCACGCCCGCGGTGTGCACCGTGAGCGCAGCGGCCGCAGGAAGGGCGGGCCGCACCCTCCCGGCGCCTGCGCCCATGAGGACGTCGAGACCGCGACAGGCCGCCATGACGACCGGACCGGACGCGTGGTTCTTCGCGACCAGGTCGTACGTCCACACGCTCGCGGCCAGCGGGACCGCGAGGACGAGCGACCGGCGTCCTCCCCCGGCCGCCGCGAGCGTCAGCCCCGCGGCCGTGAGGCCCGTCGCGACACCGAGCGCCTGCGTGGGCGAGACGCGCCCCGAGGGCAGCGGACGCTCGGGACGCTCGACCGCGTCGAGCTCCCTGTCCGCGTAGTCGTTGAGCGCCATGCCGCCCGCGTACAGGCAGGCAGAGGACAGGGGCAGCAGCCCGAGCCGCCACGCCCGCACGTCCCCGGCACGCGGCGTGCGCGCCGGGCCGAGCCGTCCACCCGCAGCCGCTCCCGCCAGGGTGTCCCCCACCACGGACAGGACCGCAGGAGCACGGACCAGGTCGAGGTAGTCGCGCAGCGTCACGGCTCGTCGACCCCAGCCTGTGCCGCGTCGGCCTGCGCGCTCGTCCGGTGCGCCCACACACCCAGCACACGGGACTGCTCGGCGAACGAGTGCACGTCCGAGCCCCACGGGTCCTTGAAGAAGAAGCCCATCTCCGGCACGGGACCGGACAGGCCCGCGGCGTCAGCGAGCGCCAGGAGACGCGCCAGGTCCAGGACGAGGGGAGCCGCGAGCATCGAGTCGTACGCGCTCCACGTCGTCTGGAGCGTCAGCCGCGAGCCCAGGAAGCCCTCGACGTGGATGTGGTCCCACGCGACCTTGATGTCGCCGAGGTCCGGGACGTTGTCGATGTGCAGCGGCGTGACCGTGCTGCCGGTCAGGTCCTGCAGGCCGCGGTTCTTCGACACGAGCTTGCTCTGGACCGCGTGCGGGTCCGCGAGCGTCGCGCCGTCGCCGCCGCCCAGCAGGTTCGAGCCCGCCCAGGACAGGACCCGCAGGCCGCGGGCCGTGATGGCCGGGGCCAGGACCGAGCGCAGCCACGTCTGGCCGGTCTTGCCGTCCTGGCCCGCGAACGGCACGCCGCGCTCGGCCGCGAGCGCGTGCAGCGCCGGGAGGTTCATGCTCGCCGAGGGCGTGAAGCCCGCGTAGGGGGCCCCCGCGAGCAGCGCCGCGTACGCGTTGACCGAGCTCGCGGGCAGGACCTCGCGCTCGGGGTCCTCGAGGGCCGCGCGCAGGAGGTCCAGGTCCTCGAGCTCGGGGGTCGGCGCGGGCAGCGGCTCGGTCGAGGCGAGGTCGACGACCACGACGCGGGCCAGGCCGTGTCGCTCGCGGAAGTCGACGATGTCGGCCGCGAGCGCCTCGGCCGCGGCGGCCTGGGAGCCCGTGCGGTGGGCCGCGTCGTAGCCGGGGCGAATGTCCGCGTCGACCGCGTCGAGCTGGGGGCGCACGGCCTCGAGGAGGCGGTAGGGGATCATGCCAGCCTCGACGAGCTGCTCTGCCTTCTTGCCCAGGGGCGTGTCGCTGATGTCGTGGCCGCCCACGACGAGGTCCGCGAAGGCCGGCAGGGCGACGTCGTCGAGCGGGGCCTGCGCGGTGACGCAGCCGGTGGGGGCGGAGAGTCCCGAGGCGATCGCTGCCAGGCCGAGGGTCGCGGTCGTGGCGACCGACCCGCGGGCCCCGACGAACCAGATGCCGGTGCGGCCGTGGTTCCACGTCGACTGGTGGGCTGAAAGGTGCATCGTCGCTCCTGGTCCCGTCGACCCCGGGGACCGGGGCCGATGTGGCGAGCCGAGGGCCTCGTCGCCCTCGACGGGCCTGCGAGCCCGGGGCGGGCGCACTCTCGCTGCTGCGGGGCGTGCTCCTGCTGTCCGGGCCGAGGCCGTGGCCTGACCCTAACCCCCCTTTTGTCGATGGTCAATCAAAAGCCGGAGGGTTCTGCCGTGGACTCTCGGAAATGGCAGCAAAAGAAAGGGTGCCGGGAGCAACGCTCGTCGCGTCACCCCCGGCACCCCCTTCGCCTCACCCGGCGGGCGGGGACGTCGCCGTCGGCCGTCAGCCCACGGACGCGAAGTCCAGCTCGTCGTCGGTGACCGCGACGACCGACCACGCGTTGCCCTCGGCGTCGCTCAACTCGTACGACGGCACCAGCACCGCGCCGCCGTCGTTCTGGTAGTGCACGGCCCAGCCCAGGCGGGCCTCGGTGATCGTCACGTCGCTCACGGGCCAGGAGATCGTGGCGCCCTCACCGGCCGTCGGGGGCACGGTCGGCTCGGTCGGCTCGACGGACGCCACGGCCGAGTCCTCCATGATGCCGACCTGCCCGTCCCGGGCGTAGGCGATCATCCCGGAGCCCGCGAACCGCGGGTCGCCCAGGCGCTCGACCGCCACGGTAGGGCTGACGACCGGGTAGTCCCCGATCGACACCGTCGGGGCCAGCGAGCCGTAGAGCGACGACAGCCCGGCACCCGAGTAGGTGAGGTTCCAGGCGAGCCCCGTGCGCTGCCCCTCGACGACCTGTGCCGCCGTGACCGACACGGCCCTGCCCTCCTCGTCGAACGACTCGGTCGTGAGCTCGTACCCCGCCGGGTCGACCCCGAGCGAGGTCAGGACGTCCCGCGCCGCCGCGATCGCTGCGTCGGACGTGGGCGCCTCGCCCAGGTCTGCCTGGCCGCACCCCGCCTGGGGGTCGACCTGCATCTCCTCGCTGCTCGGCGAGTCCGACCCCGTGCCCGGGTCCACGAGCACGCAACCCCAGGGGTCCTTGGTCGGGTCGTTGAACGACACGCTCGCCTGGCCGTCGGGCTGGAGGTTGACCCCGGGGCCCGTGCCGTCGTTCGCCCCGACGACCCACGCCCCGTACTCCTGCCGCGGCTCGCCCGCGAGGCCCAGCGCGGCCGCGACACGCGCAGCGGACTCGGCCGAGAACACGCCCGCCGCGTCGAGGGCCCACGCCGGAGCCGAGCCGCCCTCGGTCGCCAGCCCCGACGCGGTGAAGACCGTACGACCACCGAACCCGCCGAACCCGAGGCCGCTCATCTTGCTGTCGGCCGCCAGGCTCGACGCCTCGCCCTGCTCGGTCCCGGGCGCCTGCAGGGTGATGGGTGCGTCCGCGGTCGAGGCGATCGACCCGGAGCCCCCGCCGCTCGCGCTCCCCAGCGCGTACCCGCCCACGCCGAACGCGAGCACGCCCGCGACCGCGGCAGCGGCCGTGAGCGGGAAGCGGCGACAACGCCGCGCGCGGTGCACGGCCAGCTCGTCGGGCAGGTCGGCGTCTGCCGCCTCGACCTCCGGGGGCAGCGCGCTGCCGCCCGACGACGGCAGGACCGTCCGCGGTGCGGCCTCGCTCGGGGCCGGCGCGCCGGACAGGTGCGCACGGACCGTCTCGTCCTTGGCCGCGATGGCCCCCAGGTCGGGGGTCGCCGTCGCGGCCGGGTCGGCGTCGCGCACGCGCTCGTACGCCTCGTCGCGGGGCTCGGGGGCCGGTCCAGGGGTACGGTCGTCGGTGCTCATCGGGAGCCTCCAGCTCGTCGATCCGGGGGCCCGGATCCTCTACCTCGTCTGTGTCGTCAGCTCTCCGGGTCTTGCACCGGGCGAAGCGTCGGCGTCGCCGTCCGGGCACGGACCTGCACGACCGGCACCTCGCCCGTGTCGCCCGCCCTGGCCTGGGCTGCCCAGGCCTCGCGCAGGCGCGACCTTGCCCGCGACAGCGCCGCGTCGGCGCCGCCTCGGCTCACTCCGAGGATCTCGGCGAGCTCGTCCCCGGAGACACCGTCCCAGGCGTTGAGGAGCAGGATGCGGCGGTCGCGGGACGAGAGCGCCGCGAGCACCCGGCGGACGTGGTCGTCACCGAGCGCGAGGGACATCGGGTCGACGTCGTCGGGCTCCTCCGGGACGTCGGCCACCAGGACCGGGCGCAGCTTGCGCCGGTGGTTCGCGAGGACGAAGCCCGCCGTGCGGTAGAGCCACGGGAGCTCGGCCTCCTCGGGGACGTCCGCGCGGCGCCGCCACGCGGTCGCGAAGACCTCGGCCGTCAGGTCCTCGGCGTCCGGGCCCGCCCCACCGACCTGGGCGGGCAGGCGACGGCGGAAGTACCGGTACACCGCCGTCGTGTGCGCGGTGAACAAGGCCTCGAACCAGGCGTCGTCGCGGGGCGGGGGCGTCACAGGGGCTCCAGGTGGGATCGCCGGCATCATCACCCTCCCTGTGTCGTGGCCGGGCGACTCCTTGCACCACGACGCGGTCCGAGTGCCCTTCCAGCCACGATCATGCCTCTACCCTGGGCACATGAGCGCCCCCGACGCCGCCGTCCCGACGCCGCAGCCCGCCACCCGTCCGACGAAGCGCAAGGGGCGCACGGCAGGGTGGGTGATCCTCTCCCTGTTCCTCCTGCTCGTCGCGCTCCTCGTGTGCGGCGCGCTCCTGGCGCGCGACGCGCTCGCGGCCCGCTCCTCGCTCACCGAGGCGATCGAGAAGGTCCCGGCGGTCGAGGAAGCGCTGCGCTCGGGGGACGGGGGCGCTGCCGAGGCTGCGCTGGCCGAGGTCCAGCCCCTCACCGCGGACGCGCGCGCCAGCACCGACGGCCCGCTGTGGTGGCTCGCAGGTCGCGCACCGTTCTTCGGCGCCGACGTCCGCGCCTTCTCGACCGCGGCCTGGGCGCTCGACGAGATCACCCAGGAGGTGCTCCCGCCGCTCGCAGCCGCCGCGGCCACGGTGTCGGAGGGCGGGGTCCAGGTGCACGACGGCACGGTCGACCTCGCGCCGCTCACCGCCGCGGCCCCGCAGATCGAGTCCGCGGCGGGCACCATGACCGCGGTCGTGGACCGTGTCGACGCGCTCGACGTCGCGGACCTGCACGACGAGCTCGCCGGGCCGGTGGTCGATCTCCAGGACAAGGTCGACACGCTCGACGGGCTCGTCACGACCGCGCACCGGACCACGACCCTCCTGCCCGCGATGCTCGGTGCCGGGGGGCCACGGACCTACGTCGTCATGGCCCTCAACAGTGCCGAGCTCCGCGCGCCGGGCGGCATCCCCGGCGCGTTCGCCGCGATCGGCACCGACGACGGGACGATCACGCTCACCGGGCAGGCCTCGACCAGTGCCGTGGGTCCGTTCCCCGGAGGGATCCGGCCCCTGACGCCCGCCGAGGAGAACCTGTTCGGTCCGAACCTGGCGACGTACGTCCAGGACACCGTCCTCACCCCCGACTTCCCCACGGCCGCCCGTCTGAGCGCCGACATGTGGACGGCGTCGCAGGGGCAGGAGGTCGACGGCGTCCTCACGCTCGACCCCGTCGCGCTGTCCTACCTGCTCGAGGCGACCGGGCCGGTCGACGTCGCAGGGACCACCATCGACGCGGGCAACGCCGTCTCGACCCTCCTCTCGGACGCCTACGAAGAGCTCGATCCCGGCGAGGAGACCGACGCGTTCTTCGCGGCCGTCGCGTCGTCGGTCCTGTCGGTGGCCCTGTCGGGGAGCACCGATCCGGCGAGCCTGCTCAGCGCTCTTCAACGAGCATCGAGCGAGCACCGCATGCTCGTGTGGTCGGCGCACGAGGACGAGCAGGAGCTGCTCACGGACACGGTCGTCTCGGGCGACATCGACTCCTCCGAGCGGGCCGCGGACACCGTCGGCGTCTTCTTCAACGACGCGACCGCAGGAAAGATGGACTACTACCTCGACTCGAGCGTCCAGCACGTGTCGAGCGAGTGCACCGCGTCCGGGCGCTCCGACACCTTCCGCGTGGACCTCACGTCCAACGCCCCCGCCGACGCCGCGACCGACCTGCCCTGGTACGTGACCGGTGGCGGGATCTCCGGGACACCGCCGGGAAACATCCGGACCGACCTCTTCCTCTACCCACCGCGCGGTGGACGCATCGTGAACACGACCGCCGACGGGACGTTGACCGGCAGCAAGGTCGTGGAGAATCACGGCCGCGCCGTCGCGATGCTCCAGCGCGAGCTCTCCCCGGGACAGAGCACGAGCGTCACGTTCACGGTCACGAGCGGCGGGACAGGTGGGACGAGCGCCTCGTCGGGCACCGGGCAGATCGACGTCTGGTCGACTCCGACCATCCGTCAGGGAGGCCTTGCCACCATCGAGGTGCCGGTCTGCGGGTGACGGAAAAGATCACGGCGGAGCAACAATTCTCCGCCGACAGGTTTTCACCCCGGACACCCGTCCATCTGGCACCTGATAGTCGATACCCTGACAAGCCAGGGTCCATTGACGGTACCGACGCGCACCAGAGCTTTGACCCTCCCATTCATCGACCGCCACGAACAAGACTGGTGATGACGCCATGAGCACATCAAGGACCACACTCTGGGCGCGAGGACTCGTCGTCGCAGGGCTCGTGGGTGCGACGGCTCTCGTCGGCCCCGCGGCGAACGCTTCCAGCGAGACCCCCGCCCCGACCCCGACCACCGGCGACTACGTCGAGACGACGCCGCCCCCGACGATCGACCTCACGGTTCTCCAGCCCGTGTGCGACGGCGACGTGCCCTATCTCGTGTACGACGTCGACGTGACGGGCACGCCGAACGAGACCGTCACCATCACCTGGCTCAACCCGTCGGGCGAGAACGTCGTCCAGGCCGGGCTGCCCCTCTCCGGGCGCGTCCTGTGGCCCGGGGCCACCGTGAACGCCGCTGGCGAGCCCACGGGCTGGCCGGGCTGGGTGTTCGAGGACGGTGAATGGGTCGAGGGAGGCAGCTTCGGCTGGGTCCGCCCCACGGTCGACGTCCTGTTCCAGGTCAACCCTGAGACCACGGTCTCCGTGGCCTACCCGCCGTCCAGCCCGAACTGCAACACGAACCCGCCGGGCAAGACGACACCTCCCCCGGGGACGACCGTCGACGGGAAGGTCACGACCGTGGCCAACGTCTCGGACTCCCAGGGCGGCCTTGCGGAGACCGGTGCCACCGTCGGCAAGTTCGTCGGTATCGGCGCGGCCCTCCTGCTCGTCGGTGGCGGCCTCGTGCTCGTCGCCCGTCGCGGTCGCAAGGGCAACGCCTGACGAACCCCGCAGAGCACGAAGGCCTCCGGTGTTCATCACCGGGGGCCTTCGTGCGTGCGACGACCAGGTCTCGCGTCGGCTACGCCGACGCGGTCGCCCAGGTACCCGCGTAGAGGCGGGACTCGAGCCCCTCGAAGGCCCAGCGGTCCGCGATCAGCGTGGGGCCGTTGGGCGACTCCGGGATGAACCACTGGAGCTGCTCGACCGTCATCTGCTCGGCGCCGTTCGCGTCGACGCAGCTGAGGTCGAAGCGGGTCAGGGTGCCCTTGGCGCCGTCGATCTCGACGTCCAGCGTGCTGGTCTCCTTCGACGCCCCCACCTCGAGCCTGCCCGGGCCCGGGCAGAACGCCCCCTCGGGGACGTAGGCCTGCGCCGTGTCGACCTCACCGACCGCATCACCGCTCAGGACGTCGAAGCTCGGGCACGACTCACCCTCGGGGCAGCCTCCGGCCCGCACCTGGGTCAGGCCCTCCGAGGGCTGCACGATCGACCAGTAGTCGGCGGCGAAGAGAGCGAGCGGGCCCACGTCCACGGTGTTGGTGTGCTGGCCCTCGTGCTCGTCGTGATGCTCGGCAGCAGCCGGCCCGGAACCCGAGGGGTCCGTGTCCGCCGTGGCCTTGTCCGTCGCGCCCCCGGTGCAGGCCGACGCGAGGAGCCCTACCCCCAGGACGACCCCCGCGATCGGGACGAGGCGTGCGCGGCCGGTGCGGCGTCGTCGGGCGGGCTGGGGAGCGTCCGCGACCGCAGCCGCTGGTGCGGCCGGAAGAAGGATCGACTGGTGCTTGTCCACAGGGGTACTGCCTCACTCATGTAGGTCGGCCCCGGCGCGACTCACTGGGGAGAGTCGCGCCGGGGCCTCGGACGATTTCACGCTACTGATGCCGGGCCGGGACGGAGATGAGGGGAACCCACATCCTTGCCCGCGGGGTACGGGGAATCCCGTATCCCGGGTGTCGAACCCGAGGCCGGCAAGGCTGGACGAGGACCTTGCCTGACCGACCTCGGGTCCGGTGACGGTTCAGGTCGTCAGCACACGCCGCTGTCGGCCCATGCTCCCCATTCCTTGGAACCCGGAGCCTCGCCCTGGGTCCAGTACTTCGCCGTCCACGTCCGGCCGGAGTGGCTGACCACCTTGCTGCCCGTGTACGTCTCGGTCGCGGACCAGGCCGGCGCGAGGCACGTCCCCGTCCCGCCTGTCGAGCCACCCGTGGTCCCGCCGGTCGAGCCACCCGTCGTGCCACCGGTGGGCTCGACGACCGTGACACCCCGCGGGTGGTCGTAGGTCGTCGAGTACGACACACCTCCGATCGTGACGATCACGTTCGAGAACTGCGCGATCGGCATGGTCCACTTCAGCTGGTTCGTGATGCTGCCGCCCGCGGGGATCCCGCCGAGGGGCACCGTGAACTGCGCGGTGTGGAAGTCACCCTTGAGCCCACCGACGTTCGGGCCCGTGTGCCCCTTCGTGATCGTCGCGGTCTTCATGCCGGACCAGTCGCTCATCTCACCCGTGTCGGTCGTCCCGTACTGGAACGAGATGGTCGCCCCCGCCGGGATGTCGGTCTTCGACCGGTTGGTGAAGACGACCTTCGGGTTGATCGGGTAGTTGCTGTCCCCGAGCGCGAACTGGGTGTAATCGATGCTCATGTCGATCGCCTGCTGGGGCATGACCCGGTCGGCGTTGGCCTTGGTGGCCCCGTAGGCGGTCGTGGCGCTCAGCTTCGCGTGCATGAGGTCGACCATGGTCTGACCGATCTCGTACTGCCCCTTGGTCGAGTTGTAGCCGTAGTCGCCCGCGAGCTCCCAGATCATGATGCCGCCGAGTCCCGTGTCCGCGACGTAGTCGGCCTTGGCGCCGATGGCCTGCGTGGTGTCCCCCGAGAGGAAGACCTTCTTGCTCGCGTTCCACCACCACTCGTTCTTGGTCACGGGATCGAAGTGGTGCACGTACGAGCCCGTGACCGCCGTCGGGACCTTGTAGGAGGCCGCGTAGTCGCCCGCGATGCCCTTCTGGAGGTTGAGCGCGTGCCAGATCGGGTTCACACCCGCCGGGACCGCGTTGCCCTGGGGATCGGAGTCGAACCAGAGGTTGTCGACGCCCTCGGCCCCGTAACCGCACTTGCCGTTGGTGCCCGCCGGGCACGCGAAGCCAGACGGCGGGACCGCCTTGCCCCCCATGCCGTCGACGCCGCCCTGGACTCCCTGGAACCCCCGCGTGTAGAAACCGACACCGAGATTGACCCGCCCTGCCGGCATGGCGCCGCGGAAGTAGTGCGCGGCCCAGTCGCCGTTGAGGTAGCCCATGCCCTGGTACGCCGTGTAGACGCCCGCGGCCGTGAGCTCGGGGTCCTTGCCGTCGTCGAACAACGGCGAGTTCCCGCCGACGTGCTCGTTCCACGCACCGTGCAGGTCGTAGGACATGAGGTTGACGTAGTCGAGGTACTGGACGACCTGGAAGGCCTCCATGCCGCGCAGCAACCACCCGGACGACGGCGTCGCGGTCGTCAGCATGTAGTACTCGCCGTCCTCGGCGCCCGCCCTGTCGAGCTTCTCGCGAAGCGTCTTGAGCAGGTTCACATAGCCCTGGAAGTGCTTGTCGCGCTTGGCGTCCGAGAACGCGAAGTCGTCCGGGTTGCCCGCGCCCTTGTTGGACGTGGGGTACTCGTAGTCGATGTCGATGCCGTCGAACCCGTACTGGCGGATGAACGCGACCGTCGAGTCGGCGAACGTGTCGATCTTCGCCTGGGACTCCGTCATGGTGTAGAAACCGCCGGACGCGACGCGCTTGCCGTCCGCGTCGAAGTACCCACCCGTCTCGGCCCAGCCGCCGACGGCGGGGATCACCTTGACGCCCGGGTTCGCCTTCTTGTACTTCGCGAGCAGGTTGAAGTGCCCCTGGTACGGCAGGCCCGGGTCCATCTCCGCACCGGCGACGCCCGGCCACGTCATGCCCGTCGCCGGGTTGCCCGCTGCCTGTGCGTTGACCGAGATCTTGTTGTCCGCACCCACGTGGGCGAACGCGTAGTTGATGTGCGAGAGCTTGTCCCACGGGATGTCGCTCGCGAGGTAGCGAGGCTGCCCGTTGGCACCCGTGCGCCAGCTCGAGAAGTACCCGATCACGCGGCGGTCGAGCCCGTTGGGGAGCTTCTCCCGGCCGTCGGCGTCGTAGACGTCGCAGTAGGGCACGTCGACGCCGGGGGTCTTGTACATGCCGTCGGGACGGCACGCCTCGTGGCCCGTCGCCGGGGTCACGGGCGGCGTGGCCGTCCCCGTGGGGTCGGGCGTCCCCGTGGGGTCGGGGGTGCCGGTCGGGT
This sequence comes from Oerskovia sp. NPDC060338, assembly GCF_042726295.1. Classification (NCBI taxonomy): domain Bacteria; kingdom Bacillati; phylum Actinomycetota; class Actinomycetes; order Micrococcales; family Cellulomonadaceae; genus Oerskovia; species Oerskovia sp. NPDC060338. The sequence continues at coordinate 30,788 of NZ_JBHXCQ010000017.1, read as the reverse complement.
CGGGGGTACCGGTCGGGTCGGGCGTCCCCGTGGGGTCGGGCGTCCCTGTCGGGTCGGGCGTCCCCGTGGGGTCGGGCGTCCCTGTCGGGTCGGGGGTGCCGCACACCCCCTGGGACTCCCAGGGGCTCGTCGTCTCGGTTCCCGGGACGTTGCCCTGCGTCCACCACTTCGCGCGGTAGTTCACGCCGCCGTACGAGGCTGTCGCGGACCCGGTGTAGGTGGCCGTCGAGGACCACGCAGGCGCGCAGGCCGTGGCTGCGGTCGAGGACGTGGCGGTGGCCGTGACGACCATCGTCGCGAGCAACGCTGCCGTCGTCGCGAGGGCCGCGCCGACCCGAGCGCGGTGCCCGGTGAGTTTCACGTGCATGAATCTGCCTTCGTTGTGCGGAGCGCGGCACACGGTGTGCATGCAGCGCAGAGGACCGCAGGGCGTCACCCTGCGGGAGGAGGGGCTGGACCCGGGGTCGGTCGGGCACGAGGCGATGCCCCTGCGCGACCGACCCCGGTCCGGCGGCGGAGAGCCGCTCCGTGGGTCCCGCCGACGACCGAGCCTCGTGGGGCGTCGGTCCTCGGCGGGGGCCGGGGGTGCGAGCCGGGGGCGGGGCGGGGTAGCCCGCCCCCGGCTCGGCTGTCAGCAGGCGCCGAGCGCCTGCCACGGGCCGTACTGCTCGGCTCCGGGCACGTTGTTCTGCGTCCACCACTTGGCCGTGTACTTCTGACCCTGGTGAGAGACGGTCGCGCCGCCCGAGTAGGTCGCGGAAGCGGACCAGGCCGGTGCGGTGCACGTCCCCGTGCCCGTCGTGCCACCGGTGGAACCGGTCGTGCCGCCCGTCGTCCCACCGGTCGTGCCACCCGTCGGGTCGGTCGTGCCGCACGCGGCGACGAGCTCCCAGGGGCTCCCAGCCGTGCCGGGGGTCTCGTTCAGGGTCCACCACTTGGCCTTGTAGTTCTTGCCGCCGTGGGACACCGTCGCGCCACCGTTGTAGGGGCTGCTCGCAGACCAGGCCGGCGCGCACGTCGTCCCCGTCCCGCCCGTCGGGTCCGTCCCTGTCGGGTCGGTGCCCGTCGGGTCGGTGCCCGTCGGGTCCGTCCCGGTCGGGTCAGTACCCGTCGGGTCGGTGCCCGTCGGATCCGTCCCGGTCGGGTCACCACCGGTCGAGCCGCCCTCGACCGGTCCGGTCGCAGCGGCGCGGAACTTCGTCGCGAGCCCCTTGAGCAGCGAGCCGTCCTGGTTGCCCGTGAGGTCCCACCACATGGCCCCGCCGAGCTTCTTGCTGGCGATGTAGTCGCCCTTCACACCGACGGACCTCGGGTCGTCGAAGCTCCACCACTGGTTGCCGTCGTAGCGCCAGGAGGCCACGGATACCGGGTCGAAGTACCCCGTGCCGAGGTTCTTCAGCTTGTCGTAGTCCTCGTTGCCGGCCTCCCACGTGCCGGGCCCTGCATCGGTCGCGACGCCCCAGGGGGCCGACGACGTCGCGCCCTTCCAGCCGCGCCCGTACATCGCGAGGCCCACCGTGAGCTGCTTGGCCGGGACTCCTGCGTCGAGGTAGGCCTTGACGGCCTTGTCGACGCTGTACCGCTTGTCCGCGGGACGCGTGTCGGTCGGGTCGTCGTACAGGTTGCCCTGGTGGCCCGTGAGGGTCTTGTTCCAGGCACCGTGCAGGTCGTAGCCCTGGATGTTCCCGAAGTCGAGGTACCGGTAGTTCTCCGGGTCGTTCCACCCGCCGGACGCGATGTCGTCGGGGTTGGCCGGGAGGAACGCGCTGAGCTGGTAGTGCTTGCCCGTCGTGGCGCCGTACGCGTCGAGCTGGGTGCGGAACTCCTTGAGGAGCGCCTTGAAGTTCGCCTTGTCGTTCGCGACGTCGACGATGTTGCCGACCTCGCCGTTGAGCGAGCCGGGCCACTCCCAGTCGATGTCGAAGCCGTCGAACACGCCCGCTGCCGAACCGGCGCCACCGCGGCCGTCGACGACGGGCAGGTTGCCCTTCAGGTACAGGTCGATGCACGAGGACACGAGCTTCTTGCGGCTCGCGTCGGTCGCGGCGGCCTTGGAGAAGTTCTTGGACCAGGTCCAGCCGCCGATCGAGAGCATGGCCTTGAGCTGGGGGTTCTTGGCCTTGAGCTGCTTGATCTGGTTGAACGAGCCGGCGAGCGGCTGGTCCCAGGCGTCGGCCACGCCCGCGACCGAGTTGGCCGCGGTGTAGCCCATGCCGTAGTCGGCCCACGCGTCGCCCGCGCCGTCGGACCCGTTGGGGCCGGTCCCCTGCGCCTTGTTGGCCTCGAAGCACGTGAGGGTCTGGTGGTGGATGTTGCCGAACGCGTAGTTGAGGTGCGTCAGGTCCGCGGCGGCGCCGGAGTCCTGGAGCTCCTTCATCTTGAAGTCACGCCCGTACACACCCCACTGGGTGAAGTACGCGACGTTGCGGTAGCCGTTGATCGCGCTGTCGCCAGAGGTGGCGGTCGCGGTGGCTGCGGGGACCTGGGCTGCGGTCGCGGCGCCGGTGCCGGCGACCAGGGACGCGGCGAGCAGGGCCGTCGCGGTCAGTCCCGCGGCCACCTTCCTCGCGTGGCCTCGTGGGGTTCTCAGTCGCATGTGTCTACCTCACTGGGTGGGGGCGCTCGGCCCGGTGACCCCGGACGTCGTTGCCCAGGAACACCCCGACCCTAGGGAGCGACCACGCCCTCGTGAATCAGCGTTTCCCACATTGTTCACCTCGCGTACATACACGGGTCCGCGTAGGTGTTCCCCCGTACGTACCGTCCGCGGACGTACGTGCTCTCAGCGCCCGACGCGGTGCGCGAGCACCGCGAGCTCGACCCGCGAGCGCACCCCGAGCTTGCGGAAGACGCGTCCCAGGTGCACCTCGACCGTGCGGACGGAGAGGTAGAGCTGGTCCGCCGCCTCACGGTTGGAGCCGCCCTGCACCACGAGGAGCGCGACGTCGAGCTCTCGCTCGGTCAGCTCGTCGGACCACCGCCCCCGCAGCTCGTCGAGCGCGTCGTCGGACACGTCGCTCTCGCGCGCGGCGAGCCGTGGCCTCCCCAGGCCCGACGACGTCGCTCCCGTCCCCGCCCCGGCTCCACCCGGGGTGCCGGGACCGCCGTGCGACGACGGGGTGACACGGGCGTCGGGCGTCGCGAGACCGTCGTCGAGGAGCGCGAGGACCCGGCCCAGCTCCTCCTGCGCCTGCCGCGCCCACGCCCGGGCACCCGACTGCGTGAGGAGCTCGACTGCCGAGAGCAGGTGCTCGTGCGCGGCAGGCAGGTCCCCCCACCGGGTGAGCGCGCGCCCCAGGCACAGCTCGGTGCGGCCGTGCTCGAACGGCGAGGCGATCCCGCGACCCGCCGACGCGACCGCGTCGCGCAGCACGACCGCGTCCTCCGGACGCGCCAGGGCGATCTCCGCACGGGCGAGCGTCGCGACCCGGTTCGCCGGGGAGAGGTCCTTGGCCTCGACCCTGCGCCGGGCGAGAGCGCGCTCGGCCGCGTCGGGCCGTCCCGCGAGCACCCACGCCTCGACGTCGTCCATGCCCGGCAGGTGCAGCATGTGCGCGCAGTCCCGTCGGTCGGTCTCCGCCGCGAGCTCGAGCAGGGTCGCCGCCTGGGTGTGGTGCCGTGCGAACGACGCCCCGATGGCCCGGTCGACCAGGAGGCCGAGCCGGACCGGGCGCGACGTCGGGCACGAGCACGTCTCCTCGAGCGCCGTCGCGAGCGTCCCGACGCTCCCGTGGACCGCCATGTCGAGGCGCCGGGCGACCGCGACGCCGGTCCCCGCGAACGGCAGGCCGACGGGGAGCCGGAAGGCCGCCTCCTCGAGCTCGCGGCGCGCCCTGGTGATGTTCCCCGACCAGAAGTGGACCAGGACCTGGGCGAGGCGCAGGTGTGCCTCGACGTACGGGGTCACGGCCCCCGACGGGGTGTCGAACCACCGGCCCCCGGAGTGCACCGGGGCGAGGTTCGCGACCGCGCTCGCGAGCGCCTGGCCCGCGACGTCGAGCGCGTCCTCGTCCGCGAGCGAGATGGCGCGGCTGACCTGGGAGTAGGCCTCCTGCTCCGCGGTGAGGGCCGAACCCGGTGCGCACGGTCCTTCACCGCGCTCCCCGACCCCGTAGTTCGCGAGCCAGGAACGGGTGATGTCCAGGCCCCCGACGCCCTGCGTGCAGCGCCGGGCCAGGCGCTTGGCCGCGTCGAACGCCTGCGCGGCCGCGACGCCGTCGCCTCGCTCGGCATGCAGCGTGGCCGCGCTCGTCAGCCCGCGCACGACGTCCCCGATCTCGCAGCTTCCAGCCGCTTCCCGTGGGCTTCCGTCCCGGTCGACGCAGCACGTGCACGCGTCGTCGGTGTCGGCGAGCGCGAGGTAGGGCGCGATCACGTCGTCGGGCACCTGCCCCTGGACGTGCGTGAGCGCGACGACCAGCGGGCCGAGGATCTGGGCCGCGCTCACGGCGCCGTCGCAGCGGGCGGCCCGCCGCAGCCAGTCCGCGGCGTCGTGCACGTGCCCGGACTGGAGCGCAGCGGTGCCGGCGAGGACGTAGGCCTCCCCGCGCTCGGGCCCCGTGGCCTGGCTGGCGGCCTCGCGCGCTACCTCGTGCGCCCAGACGACGTCGCCCCGGTCGAGCAGGCGCTGCGCGAGAGACACCAGGCCGGGGACCAGCGCCGCGTCGCCCGCGAGGGTTGCGAGCGCCGTGTGCCAGGTCGCGATGTCCTGCTCGTCGACCGCGGTGTGGACCGTGGCCAGGCGCAGGTGCGCTGCGGTCTTGTCCGCGAGCCGCGCCTCGCCGTGCACGAGCGAGCGGACGCGGGGATCCGTGAAGGCGAACCTTCCCGAGACCAGCGACAGGTACCCCGAGAGGGGGCCGTCGAGGACTTCCTCGATGCTCAGGCCCGAGGCGGCGAGCAGGATGTCGGTGCGTTCGACGACCGCGACGGCCGCGATCAGCAGCGCGCGTCGCTCGTCGGGCGCCAGCTCGCCGAGACGCTCGCCGAGCAGTCTGCGCACCGCGGGGACCGGCGGAAGCGGGTCCGGCAGGATGGCGGTCCCCGCGAGCTGCTCGGTCGAGAGCGTCCGGGCGGTCTGCGAGATCGCTGCGGCGTTCCCCGCCAGGTGCGTCGACAGCCTCGCGGCGACGTGCGGGGCGACGGACAGCCTCTCCTCGACGAGGAGGAGGTGCAGGGCCTCCGCGGGCCCGAGCGGGGCGAGCTCACGCACCTCGACGGGGTACGGCAGCGGGCGCTCGAACCCGCCCGGGACCGACGTCGCGAGCAGGACGAGCGAGGCGCGTCGCTGGGCCACGAGCCCCACGATCACGGCCCGGCTGATCTCGTCGACCAGGTGGAGGTCGTCGGCGAGCAGCACGACCGTCCGGTCGGGGACCGATTCCTCGAGGTACTCCGCGAGCGCGACGGCACCGACCTCCGGGAGGTAGCCGTACTCGGGGTCCGCGACGTCGAGCGGCCGCACGAGGCGGTCGGGGACGTGGCGCCCTGTCGCCTGGACCAGCTGCGAGACGATCGACCGCACCGCGCCCCCCGAACGCTGCGCGCCGACGCTCTGCGCGACCCGCAGGACGAGCGGCGGGCGGGGCCCCTGCGTCTCGTGGAGAGCCTCGTGGACGAGCTCGAGCGTGGTGCTCGCGCCCATGCCCGGCTCGCCCGACCACACGAAGGCGCCGCGGCCGTCCGCGACCGCGGCCAGCGCGAGGTCGATCTCCGCCCTCCGCGAGGACAGCCTCTCCGGCCGGTGCTCGATGGCCGTGCGGGACGCGCGTCCCTGCTCTGAGGTCAGGAAGTCTTGCTGGCTGGCTGGCATGTCAGACCCTCCCGTCCGGGGCAACGATGGCCGGACGACTCTCAGGAATGTTAACAACCCGACGTAAAGCCAGGCATCCTGTGCTGTTACCCATGCGTGTCCGCGACGGTCTCCCCCGTGGTGGCTTGCCGCCACCGGAGACCAGGTCTAGGGTGACCTCGTCCCTCCGTCCTGACTGCCGAATGCTCGGTACCTCAGTACGTGCACGGAACCAGAAGCAGATGAGAAGGAGGTGAGAGCGATGCAGGACGGCAGCAGTCATAGATCCCCGCACTGCGCGTTCGCACCCCTTCGTCCTGCCCGCTGACCTTCGTCAGCCCTTCCGGCCGGCCTTCCGGGGCGGTCGCCAGTGCGCTCCGTGCACCGTTTCCCCCGCCGCTCCTCGACCCCGCGCTCCAGCGCGCCGTCGGGCCCGGCGTCCGGTCGGCACCGTCGAGAGCACGGCGCCGGGAAGGACCAGCATGTCGACGACGACCCACCTCAGCACCGCACGCCCCACCACGTTCGGCGGTCGCGTGCCGCAAGAGCGACGCGGCGACCCCGCGCCCGCCCGGCCCAACCTCGAACGACAGTCGATCACCTTCACGATCGGCCTCTACCTGTTCATCTGCACGGCCCTGCTCGGGACCCACCTCGTGGCCTCCCGAGCGGACGCGGCTCCGGAGGCTCCCACCACCGCGGTGACGTCCTCCGCTATGACCTCGACCGCGGGACCCGGTGCGACGCCGTCGGGCCGCGTGCCCGTGCAGGAGGTGACCCCGTGACCACCACGCCGCCCACCCTGCTCGAGTCGCCCGGCGCGCACGACGCGCACAGGGTCCCGCCCACGCCGACCACGCGCTCCTCCCCCGCCCCGGGACAGCGCTTCGACCCCCGCACGCTGCGCCGCCACTGGCTCCAGGTCGCGTCCCAGGACCCCGGTGCGCTCCAGCACGCCCGCGACGAGGGCGTCGACTTCGCGGTCGCCGGCGGGCGGGTCTGGGAGACCGACGAGCACGTGTACCTGCCCGTCGTCGCGACGTACCGGCAAGGAGAACGGGTCGCCCGCGAGACGCTCGTGTTCGCGCTGTCCCCCGACCGCGTCGCGACGCTCCAGCCCACCAGGCACTACCCGATCTTCGACAAGGCCATCGCGCGGATGCGGCGCACACCGCGGCTGGTGCAGTCGTCGTACGGCGTCATGTACGCCCTCGTCTACGCGCTCAACGAGGCCGCCGAGCGCGTCATCCACCACGCGAGCGACCTGCTCGAGGAGATGTCGGACCAGATCGAGGAGGCCACGCTGGGCTACGACCGGCGAGGTCGGGAGATCGGCGTGACCGACATGCAGGGCACCATCTCCCGCATGAACCGGGCCGAGGAGATCGTCTCCAGCACGCAGGAGTCGCAGCTCTCGCTCGAGCGGGCCGCGCGGCACCTGCGCAGCGAGATCGCCGACACCGACCCCGTGCTCGCGGGGCTCGTCGAGACCCTCATCGCGGACATCGACGGCGTCAAGGAGCACGCGAGCTTCGAGCACGACAAGGTCCGCTACCTGCAGCAGGCGATCATGACCTCGCTCGACGTCAAGCAGAACCAGATCGTCAAGGTCTTCACGATCATCACGGCCGTGTTCCTGCCCCCGACGCTCATCACGTCGTTCTACGGCATGAACTTCACGCGCATGCCCGAGCTCGAGTGGGAGCTCGGCTTCCCGTGGATCGTGCTCGTGACCCTCGTGGCGGCCGTGATCCCGCTCGTCTACATCAAGCGGCGAGGCTGGCTGCGCTGACCGCTCGCGCACCCGGACGCGCCGACGCCGTCGGGACCACGACAGGCAGGTCGTGGTCCCGACGGCGTCGGGTGCGCGGGGCTCGCGTCAGGTCAGACGCACGAGCCGACCACGCGCCACGGGCTCCAGTACGTCTCGGTGCCCGGGGCGTTGGTGTGGACCCACCAGTTCGCCTGGTAGTTGACCCCCTCGTGCGACGTCACGTCACCCGCGGTGTAGGTGCCCGCCACGCTCCACGCGGGGAAGCAGCCGCCGGCGGCCCCGGAGTCGACCGGACCCGTCGGTGACGCCCGGTAGACGTCCGCAGCGGTGCCGACCAGCTCGTCCTCGTAGTCGCCCGCGAGGTCCCACCACATCGAACCGCCGAGGCCCTTCTCCGCGACCCACCTCGCCTTGAACTCGACCGCGCGCGGGGTGTCGACCGACCACCACTCGTTGCCGTCGTAGCGCCACGACGAACCGGTCGCCTCGTCGAAGTACTCGGTGCCGAGGTCACGCAGCTCGAAGTACTGCTTGTTGCCTGCCTCGAACGTGCCGGGGGCCACGCCCGTGGCGTACTGCCAGGCACCGCTCGTGCCGCCGTCCTCGACGCCGGTCCAGCCGCGCCCGAACGCCGGGATGCCCACCGTGATCTGCTCCGGGTCGACGCCACGGCTCAGGTACAGGTCGACGCCCTGCTCGACCGAGATGTCCCCCGAGAACGTCGGGTCGTCGTGCAGGTTGGACTGGTGCCCGGCCAGGTTCGGGGACCATCCGCCGTGCAGGTCGTAGCCCTGGATGTTGCCGTAGTCGAGCGAGTCGAAGATCGCCGGGGCGTCCCAGCCCGCGTTGATGACCGTCGGGTTCACGGGGATGTAGGCCGAGAGGAGGTACTCCTCGCCCTGCGACGCGCCGTACTCGTCGAGCTGCTCGCGGAACTCGGCGAGCAGCGCCGTGAAGTTCGCCTTGTCGTTGACGGGGTCGATGTGGTTCTCGGGGTGCTGCGACCAGTCCGGCGCTCCGGGCCACTCCCAGTCGATGTCGATCCCGTCGAAGACGCCCGCGGCAGCAGCGGGGCCGCCACGACCGTCGATCACGGGCAGGTTGCCCTTGAGGTACAGGTCGATGCACGAGGACACGAGCTTCTCCCGCGACTCGGGCGTCGCGGCGGCCTTCGAGAAGAACTTGGACCAGGTCCAGCCCCCGATCGACACGAGCACCTTGGTGTCGGGGTTCTGCTCCTTGAGCTTGCGGAGCTGGTTGAAGTTCCCGGCGAGGGCCTGGTCCGCCGTGTCCGCCACCCCGTCGATCGAGTCCTCGGCGCTGACGGCGTCGACGAAGTCGGCCCCCGCCACACCCGCACCGTCGTTGCCGCCCACCTCGGGCGTGCCCTCCTTGTCGGAGATGAAGCACGAGAGGTCGGTCGGGTGGATGTTCCCGAATGCGTAGTTGATGTGCGTGATCTGGTCGGCCTGACCGGACTCCTGGAAGTCCTTGACGGTGTAGCCGTAGTTCTCCGGCGCCCACGACATGAAGTATCCGACGTTGCGGTAGCCGTTGATGTCGTTCTCGCCGTTGGGGCTGGCTGCCGCAGGGGCAGCAGGGACTGCCGTCGCGCTGCCGGCCGCGACCAGGCCGGTCGCCACGAGCGCGAGCGTCGTCGCGGACACCATCGCGCCGAGCGCTCGGCGGCGCCCCGGTGAAGGAGTGGTTCGAGATGCGTGCAAAGGGAGGCCTCTTCGTCTTCCGTGCTGCGGGCCCCGGACCGTTCCGGAGCCCCAGATGCTGGGCTCTTCGAACCTAACCAGGCTCACGCACGAAAGATGTACGAGTGTTCCACATGGTTCACAGCGGTCACATAAGGGATTTCCCGTAGAAAGTCCTCGAAGGGCTCGAAACAATGCGAACGGTCACCATTCGCGCCAGGACGCTACGCCTCGACCAGGATCGTCACGGGCCCGTCGTTGACGAGCTCGACCTGCATGTCCGCGCCGAACACCCCGGTCGCGACCTCTACCCCCTTGGCGCGCAGCTCAGCGACCACGGCATCGACCAGCGGCTCCGCGACGTCCCCCTTGGCCGCGCCGTTCCATGACGGTCGTCGGCCCTTCTTGGTGTCCGCGTAGAGCGTGAACTGGCTGATCACCAGGACCGGGGCCCCTTCGTCGAGCACCGACCGCTCGTCGCGCAGGATCCGCAGCTCGGCGATCTTGCGCGCGACCAGCTCGACCTGGGCCGGGCCGTCGTCGTGCGTCACGCCCACGAGCGCGACCAGGCCGGGCCGGTCGACGCGCCCCACGACCTCCCCGCCCACGCTCACGCTCGCGCGCGTGACCCGCTGGACGAGCGCCCTCATGAGGCGGCCCCCGAGGCGAACGCGGCGCGCACCTCTCCCACGGGCGCTCCTCCGCCCAGGACCGGGGTGCGGCCCACGCGGTCGAGCGCGTCGGCGTCAGCCCCGGGAAGATCGCCCGCACCGAGCGCCGCGAGCGCGGCGACGAGCACCGCGGGCCGCGGGCGCGGCGACCCGTCGAGGACCTTGAACGCGAGCGCACGGCCGTCGGGCAGCCCGACCCCGTACACGCCGTCCGCGCCGTCCTTGGCCACGAGGCCCGGTACCGCCCGCATGACGTCGGTCGCGTCACGACCGGTCCCACCGACCATCTCCGGGAACGCGGACATCGCGCGGGCGACCTGGGCCTCGGGCGACGCAGGATCGGCGACGGGCGCACCGGCCAGACGGCCGAACGCCCGCGCCATACCCTGCAGCGTCGTCGAGAACAAGGGCGCACCGCAGCCGTCCACCGTGACGTGGAGCCCGGACGCATCGTCCCCCGTGAGCTCGAGCAGCGTCTCGCGGATCGCGACCTGGAGCGGGTGCTCAGGATCGAGGTACGTCTCGGTGTCCCAGCCCGCTGCGACGCACGTCGCGAGCATCGCGGCGTGCTTGCCCGAGCAGTTCTGCGTGATCGAGGCCGGACCGTTGCCCTGCTCCTGCCAGGCGAACGCCGCCGGCGGGTAGACGGGCATGTCCGGGGTGTTGCGCAACGCCGACTCGTCGAGGCCCACGCCCGCGAGGATCTCGCGCGCCCCGGCGAGGTGGAAGTCCTCGGCGTTGTGGCTCGCGGCGGCCAGTGCCAGGAGGCGCGGCGGCAGCGACAGGCCGTGACGGAGCATGGCGACGGCCTGGAACGGCTTGACCGACGAGCGGGGCCAGATCACGGTCGACGGGTCGCCCACCGCGAGATCGACACCACCTGACGCATCGAGGGTGACCAGGTGGCCCAGGTGCACGGACTCGACCAGGTCGCCCCGGACCACCTCCGCGAGCGGAGCGGCCGAGCGCAGCACGGGTGTCACCACCCGCCCGGACGGCCGCCGCGCGACCCGCCGGAGCCTCCCGAACCACGCCCGAACCCGTAGGGCTTGAGGCGCGGGCGCACGTCGACCAGGTAGATGAACGCGGGGACGAGCGCGATGAGGTTGAGGAAGCTGGCGCTCGTCAGCATCATGGGCGGCAGGCCGAGGAATCCGATCGCTGCCGCGACGCCCAGGATCGCCGACCAGATCGGCTTGGTGAGCTTTCCCTCGGCCGTGAACCCGTTCGCCGGACGCCGGAGCGCATCGATGAGCGCGACGGCCTGGGCGACGAACACCACGACCGCGAGGACGACGAGGACGAGCCACTGGGCTCCACCGAAGCTGATCACGTTCCGAGCCTACGGCAGGACGCGCAGCGACTCCGCGCGGGCTGCCGCGGCCACCCGCTCGTCCCAGACCGCGAAGATCGCGTCGTCGTGCCGCAGCGTCAGCGCCGAGGCCAGGTGGACGGCGTCGGCCCCGCGCAGCGCATGACCGTTGGCACCCGCGAGGGCGCTCGCGCGGTCCAGGACCCCCGGGGAGACCTCGACCAGGTGCAGCGCGGGCCACAGCAGCTCCCACGTCGCGAGGGCCTCTGCCCGCTCGGCTGCGTCGAGGACCCCCGACCGCTCCCCCGCGGCGAGGGCCGCCCGGACCTCGGTGTCCGACAGCCGGCTCGTGGTGACCACGTCCGCCCGGTTCCAGAGCGCGCTGGCCAGCTCGGAGCCGGGCTCGGCGACGCACAGCTTCACGAGCGCGCTCGCGTCGAAGTAGACCAGTGCCACGAGGACCGCCGGTCAGCGTCGGATGCGGCGCACGAGGCCCGACATCGCCGACTGCTTCGCGGCCGGGCGCGCCGGCGGCGTGTGGACGGGGCGTTCCTCGGTGGCCGGCGTCAGGAGCCCGTCCCTGGTCAGCGACGCGATGAGGTCTGCGCTCCCCACCGCGCTCAGCCGCGCCACGGGGATGCCGCGCTCGGTGATCACCACGTCCTCTCCGTCACGTGCCCGCTCGATCCACGACTTCAGCTCGGCCCGCAGGGCGCTGACGGAAACCTCCATCCCCCGAAGGTACCGGCACGTGCCCGGATTGCGTAGACCTCCACGCGATCGGATCTCACGAGCTTCCGGGCGTCGCTTCAGAGCTCGGTGAGGGCCTCGCGTGCCTCGCGCGGAGACATCCCCGCGGCCTCGAGCGTGTCGACGATCGGGGACCGCAGGAGCATGACCAGCGACTGGACCTGCCAGTCGCCCGCGCCCACGGTCCTGGGGTCCGCCGCGGCGGCCGTCTCCGCGAGGATCTCGCGGGCCGTGACCGGGTCCTTGCCCGCCCCGATGGCCTCGGCGAGCACCCGGGTCCCCGCCGCGTACCGGTCGACGATGGCCGCCACGGGCAGGAGGTCGTGCTCGGGCCCGGCGACCGGCCGCGAACGGCGTGCGAGGACCCGGACGCTGCGCATCGCCCGGTCGACCAGGACGGCCTTGCGCTCGAGGTCGCCCAGCTCGGTGCGGTGCTTGCGGCCCACCGCGCTGACACGGGACAGCTCCTGCGCGCTGGTCGCCGTGGCCTGCCACTCCTCGAGCGCGGGCTCGGACGCCCGGCCGCGCACGAGCGCGGCGTCCAGGTCGTCCGCGTCGCCCGAGCGGAAGCCGCGCGCGAGCAGCTCGAGCGTCTCGGCGAGCTCGGTGGTCGCCTCGTCCCCCAGGATGCGGGGTCGACGGCGCGGGTCCCCCGGGGTCAGCGTCGCGGCGAGCAGCGCGATCGCCCCGCCCACGAGGGCGTCCACGAGCCGCCCGCCGGGACCACCCGTCTGGGCAGCGGGCAGTCCCACGATGACGATCGCCTGCACGCCCGCCTGGGTCGCCAGCAGGGCACCGCGGTCGATGAAGCGAGCGACGAGGGCCGAGGTCGCGAGCACGACCGCGACCTGCCACCACCCCGAGCCGATGAAGTGCACGATCAGGTCGCCCAGGCCCACGCCCACGGCGACCCCGATCGCGAGCTCGCCCACCTTGCGCACCTGCCGGTCCAGGCTGAACCCGAGGCACACCCACACCGAGACGGGCGCGAAGAACGGGTACGGGTGCCCGAACACGTAGTGCGCGATCCCGTACGCGATCCCGGCCGCGAGCGAAGCCTGGATGATGGGCCAGAACGCTGCCCTCACCCGGGAGCGCCCTTGGCGGAGCCTGGCGCGGAGCAGCAGCCGACGGAAGGCCTTGCGGGCCGTCTCGACGGCCCCCGGCTCCGGTACCGCGGTCCCGTCGGAGGTGTCCTGCGACTGCGTCATGCGCTCCTGCTCACCGGGTCCCGGTGACCCGGCGGAACCCGGGGTCAGTCCGTGCGGTGGTCGCTGCGGGCCGCGGCGCGGTCATCAGATCATGCTCCGGGGGGCGTCCTGCCCGCGGGGCGTGATCCCCCGAGCCACGGGACCACGCGGGGCCGGACGGTCGACCGAGACCCCCTCGCCCGGGACGACGACCTCCTGGGCCGCCGCCACGGCGCCTCCGTCGCAGTCGACCACGAGCTCGACGTCCTCGGGGGCGCTGCGCTTGAGGACAGCGAGCGCGATGGGCCCGAGCTCGTGGTGGCGCGCGACCGAGGTCACGGTGCCGACCGGACGGCCGGTGGGCACGGCGTCGTCGGCACCGGGCTCGCCACCGGGCAGACGGACCTCGGCACCCGCGACGGGCAGCAGGTGCCCCGACCCGTCGAGGTGGAGCATCACGAGGCGGCGCGGCGGCCGACCCATGTTGTGCACGCGCGCGACCGTCTCCTGCCCGCGGTAGCAGCCCTTGTTCAGGTGGACGGCGGTCCGGAGCCAGTCGAGCTCGTGCGGGATCGTGCGGTTGTCCACCTCGGTCGCGAGGCGAGGACGCCAGGCCTCGACCCGCAGGGCCTCGCTCGCCCACGTCCCGGCCAGCCGCCAGCCGGCCGCCTCCCGGGACGCGACGGCGTCGGGCAGCTCGGCACGAGGCACCAGGACGAGGCGCCACGCGCGGTGCGCACCGGGGTGCTCGTCGTCCGCGGGGCCGTACCGCGTGCCGCCGGGCGCGGTATGCGGCCAGGGGTCGCGCCAGGTGACGGGCTCGCCCTCGGCGCCCTCCGCGTCACGAGGCTCGCCGAGCACCGCGATCTCGTCGGTCATGTCCGTGATCTCGACGCGCAGCGCGAACTTCATACGGTCGAGCCAGGCAGTGAGCGTCGGGGCGTGCGACCCCTCGGTCACGAGCCACGTGGACTCGCCGTCGTCCACGACGCCCGCGGAGTGCTCGACGTGCCCCTGCGGGCTCAGGACGAGCAGCTCGGTCGAGGTCCGGGGTGCGAGCCCCAGCAGGTTCTGCGAGGTGATCGAGTTCAACCAGGTGAGGCGGTCGGGGCCTTCGACGCGCACGACCCCGTGGTGCGAGAGGTCGACGACAGCGCCGCCCGCCTCGAGCGCACGCTGCTCGCCCGTGGGGTCGCCGTAGTGCCAGGCGACTCCCGCGTCCGGTCCGGAACCCGCGACCGCACCGGGGCGGGCCAGCAGCGGGCTCGTCCGGGCGGGGGCCTCGGTCTGGGGTGCGTCTTCGGTGCCAGCAGTCACGATCGAACAACCTCCTCGGCGCCGCGGGCGGCGCGCACGTCCGTCCGGCCGCGCGGTGGCGACGGCCGTACCTCACGCGTCGGACGGGCTACAGACGGTCCAGCTTCGCCGACGCATACGACTGCAACGGTTGACCGAAGGCCGCCAATTCCCAGACCCACATGAGCTGGCCCTGCACGTTGCCGTACAGGCGGTTCGACGCCGACACCTCGGCGGACGTCGAGGTGCGCACCATGGCGTCGCTCGACAGGTCCACGCGGCCGTTGCCGATCACGCCCAGGTACAGGGTCATGCGGCCCGACGGGTCCGCGATCATGACCTCGATCGCCGCCTTGTCCTCGGGCAGGCCCTCGGGGCGTTCCGGGGACACGCGCCAGTAGCCGGTCTCGGTGGACCAGATCCGCCCGGGCGCGAGATGACCCTCGGTGCTGGCCTCGGTCGAGTCGCTCGACGGGTCGGCCTCGGGGTCGGCGGGCTGGTCCGCGGTCCAGGACTCGGGCACCGTCTCCGGGACCTCGGCCTCGAGGACGCGGATCGTCGACTCGTACCGCAGGTAGGGGCCGCCGTCGTGGTCGAACGTCACGTCCTGGACGAACGGCGTCTCGGGGATGCCCGGGTAGGCGATGACCCCCTCGCCGCGCCACGAACCCACGAGCCACGCGAGCGGGTAGGCCTCGGGGGCGAGCCCCTCAGGGAACGCGAAAGCCATCTGGTGGTACCTCCGGCGGTGCCGGTCGCGACGGACCGGTGAGTGACGA
Source organism: Oerskovia sp. NPDC060338 (assembly GCF_042726295.1). Classification (NCBI taxonomy): domain Bacteria; kingdom Bacillati; phylum Actinomycetota; class Actinomycetes; order Micrococcales; family Cellulomonadaceae; genus Oerskovia; species Oerskovia sp. NPDC060338. The sequence goes on along the minus strand of NZ_JBHXCQ010000017.1, from coordinate 15,522 downwards.
CAGGGAGAGACGGGACCCGGGTCCCGCCGGGCGACGGACGCCCGGCGTGACGATCAGGTCAGCGCTGACCCTGGTACAGCTTGTAGACGACGAACCCGGCGAACCACGTGATGGTCACGGTCGCGGCGATCAGCAGTCCCAGGAAGATGAGCTCGAGTGCATGCGTGGACATGTCGCCGATCCTACCTTCCGGCCTCTAGGCTCGCGCACGTGACCACCCAGCCAGTCGTGCCGCAGCCCTCGACCGCCTCCGCCCAGCGCTCGCTGGTCGTCAAGACGACCTCGGGGCTCGAACGCCCCGAGGCGACCAACCAGGCGTTCACGGTCGCGTCCGCGGCCGTCGCCGCGGGGGTCGAGGTGAGCCTGTGGCTCACCGGGGAGTCGGCGTGGTTCGGGCTGCCGGGGCGTGCGAGCGAGCTCGAGCTCGAGCACGCGGCCGCGCTGCCGGACCTGCTCGCGGTCGTCCTCGAGGCGGGGACCGTCACGGTCTGCACCCAGTGCGCGGCGCGCCGCGGCATCACCGAGGCCGACGTGCTGCCCGGTGTGCGGATCGCAGGGGCCGCGGTGTTCGTGGAGGAGTCGCTCCGCCCGGGGGCGCAGGCGCTCGTCTACTGAGACGTGCGCGGTCCGCCGAGGACGGCGTGCGCCGTACGTGCCGCCGCCCCTGCCCGACGGCGGAGCACCCCGCGGTCATCGCACCACGTGCCGTGGCCTCAGTCCTCGACCCGGATCCCCAGCTCGGCCGCGAACAGCGGGGCGAGATCCACGAGCTGCGCCGGGCTCACCGTGGCCCCGGCGAGCCTCTCGATGCTCGTGATCCGCCGCAGCGCCGCACCCCGCAGGTCGACGTGCACCAGGCGGGCGCTCGCGAGGACGACGTGGTCGACCGTCGTGTCCTCGAACGCGACCCGGGTGGCCTGGGCGTTCGTCAGGTCGAGCTCGTCGACCGTGCAGCGCGTGAGCCGCAGGTCGCGGACCGTCGCGCCCCGAAGGTTGACGTAGCTGAGCTTGCAGTCGACGAGCTCGACCGACCGCCACGCCGACTCGTAGAGCTCGGCCGACCCGATCCGCGAACCGTCCAGGACCACGTCGTGCCAGACCGAGCGCGGTGCGCTGAGCACGGGGGCGTCGATCCTCTCGAGCCGCGACTCGCTGAACGTCGCGGCCCGCAGGTCGGCCTGGTGGAGCGAGACCCCGACGAGGTCGCAGCGCTCGAACGTGATGTCCGCCAGGTCGGCGTGGGACAGGTCCGCGCCCTCGAACCGCTCGTCGTGGCGGCGCTCCTCGGCCCCGAGCCCTGCGGCGTCACCCGGGGGCCTGACGCCGGCACGCAGCCTCTTGATCCTGGGCGGGACGGTGGTCGGGGGGCTGGACTGTGCTGGCACCGCTCGACCCTACGCTCCGCACGCGGACGCGCCGAGACCTCGCGGGCCCCGGCGCCGTCCTCCGTGGTCGAGAAGGCGACGCGCGCCTCAGCGAGCGGGCGCGAACCGGCGGATCAGCAGGTACATCTCGCAGCCGAGGCACAGCCCGAAAGCGGCGTTGAGCACCGCGGCGACGAGAGCGAGCCCCGCCGCGACCGGCACCGCCACGAGGGACACCGTGAAGCCCAGGACCACGCCGACCCCGGTGATGACGAACCCGACCCCCTGCGCGAAGCGAGGAGGACGCGGGTCCTCGCGCTCCGCCGTCGGGCCCAGCCGTGGCTGGACGAAGGTCTTGAAGACCCATCCCTGCCACGTGCCCTGCGCTCCGCGCAGCGTCCCGAGCAGGAAGCTCAGCGCGACGAACGTCAGGACCCACAGCGCGGCCTCGGACGATCCCAGGAGGAGGGTGACCGCGAGCAGCAGAGCAGTGATCCCGGCTCCGACCCGGGGCCCGCGCGGATCGATGCCCTGCGGCGCGCTCACGGCGGGGGTGGACTCGTGCGACATACGGGCTCCTCGGTGGGACGGGCCGTCAGCGGGGCCTCGGGCGGGGTACTCGGCAGGTTCTCGGCGGGACGATCGAGCCGCACGGCCCGCTCAGGCGACCGAGCCTGCCGGGACGTCGAGCGCCTCGAGCGCGTGCGCACGGCTCACGCTGCCGCTCATGCGGGCGACCTCACGACCGGCCGGGTCCAGCACGAGGACGGTCGGCGTGCGCAGTATGCCGAACGTTCGCACGAGGTCGTGGTGCTCGTCGACGTCCATCTCACGATGTGTCACGTCGGTGCGGGCCGCGACGACCTCGTCGAGCACCCTGGCCGTGTGACGGCAGGGCGAGCAGAACTCGGACGAGAACTGCACGAACGTCCTGTGGTCCCCCAGCACGATCCCGCGCGAGGACCAGTCCACAGCGACATCGGGCTGCCCGTCACGGAGCCGGACCACTCCCTGCCGCCGCTGCCACCACACGCCGAGGAGCACGCTCGCGCCGAGCAGCGCGAGCAGGATCACGATGCGCCAGACCATGGTTCGACCTTTCCCGTCGTCCGTCCTGCGGTGCGTCCGGAGAGCCGGGCAGGTCAGCCCACGAGGACCCGACCCACCACGAAGACCAGGATGCCCCCGACCGTCACGGGAAGCACTATGGCAGCAAGGGCGGCAGCCCTGCGCTCGAGGGCCGGCAGCTGGTCGAACAGCGCGTGCAGGGCTGCGACGAGCATCCCCGAGACGGCCCCTGTCCACAGCCCGTTGACGGTCACGACGTCGGGGAGGGCCCACGCGAGAGCACCGCCCGCGGCGATCGACGCAGCGAGCGTCAGGAGCGTGTTCCACCAGCCCGGCACGGGCAGCGCCGAGACCGCCGAGGCCACGGCCAGCGTCGCCGCGCACGTCACGACGAGAGCTGCACCGGCGTCCGTGCGGTCCGTCGCGATCCACCCGGCGGCGGAGACCGCGACCACGAGCCCGCTGACGGTGCCCAGCAGGGACTCGACCAGACGTGGTCGCCCGTCACGGCGGAGCATCTCGGCGACGAAGGCCAGGACGACCCCCATGGCGAGCACGAGCGGCAGGTTCCGCAGCGAGGGCTCGCCCTCGGTCGCGGCGACCGCGGCGACCGCCCCGACCCCGGTCAGGCCGATGACCAGCCCCGACCCGCCGGGGGCAGGCTGGTTGAGCAACGAGGGCCACCCGATCGCCACGAGGACGGCCAGCGCCGCGGACGCGAGGGTGAGAGGGACGAGCCCGAAGAAGGCTGCGACGGCGACCGCGGCGGCCACCACCGCGGTGGCGACTGCGCGTGAGGAGAGGCCCACTAGACGCACGCTCCCTGCATCGAGGAGCGAGCGGCACCGGGTCCGGGAAGGCTGAGCACGAACATGAGTCTCCCAGATGACGCGCGGCGCCGAACACGAAACAAGGTTGTAACAGCAGAAAGGCCCTGGTCACCCCGTTGACGTCTGTTCAACGCGCTACGGTAATGATTCCGGCCTTCTCGAAGGTCACTGGGAGGAGGTGCGTCGGTGGCAGAGCTGTTGATCCTGACACCGGCGACAGGTGGGTCCGTCGAGGTCCTGCCTGCGCTGGGACTGTTGTCGCACCGCATACGGGTGCTGCCCATGGAGCCGTCGGCTCTGGTGGACGCACCGGACTCGGACGTCCTGCTGCTCGACGCTCGTCGCGACCTCGTCGCGGCGCGCACCACGTGCCGCCTGCTGCGCGCCACGGGTCTTGCGGTGCCGCTCGTGCTGGTCCTCACCGAGGGCGGCCTGACCGTCGTGACGGCCGAGTGGGGGGCGGACGACCTGTTGCTCGAGTCGGCAGGACCGGCCGAGGTCGAGGCCCGGCTCCGCCTGGTCATCGAGCGGTCGGCGCACGGACGGGCAGAGGACGCCCCGCAGGAGATCTCCGCGGGCGAGCTCGCGATCGACGCGGGCGGGTACACCGCCAGGCTGCGCGGTCGCCCGCTCGACCTGACCTACAAGGAGTTCGAGCTCCTCAAGTACCTGGTGCAGCACCCGGGCCGCGTCTTCACGCGGGCCCAGCTGCTGCAGGAGGTCTGGGGGTACGACTACTACGGGGGCACGCGCACGGTCGACGTCCACGTGCGGCGCCTGCGCGCCAAGCTGGGCCCCGAGCACGAGCAGCTCATCGGCACGGTCCGCAACGTCGGCTACCGGTTCGACCCGCCCAAGGACCGCCGGGCGCAGCCCGCCGAGATGCCGGACTCCGCCGAGCCCACGGACGAGGTCGCCCTCGCGGAGGACCAGGTAAGTTCGTCCGGGTGACGACCGACTCGAGCGACTTCTCCGCAGCACTCGTCGACGGCCCCTGGCGGCACGAGTTCGTGCCGGCCAACGGTGCGCGCTTCCACGTCGCCCTCGCGGGACCGGAGTCCCGTGGCGGGGGTTCGAGCGCGCCGCTCGTGCTGCTGCTGCACTCCTTCCCGCAGTTCTGGTGGGCATGGCGCCACCAGCTCGAGGCCCTCGGCGAGGCGGGCTACCGCGTCGCCGCCATGGACCTGCGGGGTACCGGCGCCTCCGACAAGCCGCCAATCGGGTACGACGCCCCGACCCGCACGCGTGACGTCGCGGGCGTCGTCCGGTCGCTCGGTGCTGACCGCGCCGTCGTCGTCGGGCACGGGACCGGGGGCGGGCTCGCCTGGGCCATGGCCGCGCTCCAGCCCGCCGTGACCGCGGGCGTCGCGGCGCTCGCCGCGCCGCACCCCTCGCACGTGCACGCCTCGGGCCGCCGCCTGCTCACGCCCGTCGCCCAGCGGCACCTGGCCTTCGCGCAACTGCCCACGCTGCCCGAGCGTGCGCTGACCCGTGACGACCTGGTCGCGCGCGTCCTCGCGGACGGCGCGGCCTCGCCGCTCGCCCCCGAGGCGGTCGAGACCTACACGACGGTCATGCGCATCCCGTTCGCGGCGCACTCCGCGATGGAGGCGATCCGCTGGTCCGTGCGGTCCACGCCCCGGCCCGACGGGCGTCGCTACCGCAGCGCGCTGCGCCGCCCGCTCAACGTCCCGACCCTCCAGGTCCACGGCGGGGCGGACGGGTTCCTGCGTCGCGAGCTCACGGACGCGGACGCCGCGGCGGTCTCGCGCAGCCTGCGCTTCGAGGTCGTCGAGGGGGCGGGGCACTTCCTCCCGGAGGAGGCGCCCGACGACGTCACGCGCCTCCTGCTGGACTGGTTGCCGACCACGCAGGGCTGAGTCGCGCGGCAGACGAGAGCGACGGCCTCCCGGGCCGCCGCTGTCGTGAGACCTGTGCTCAGTCGGTCTTGACCAGGGTCGCCGCGACCACGGGGTCCGTCTCGCCGATCCCGAACGACGGGCACAGGTGCGAGATGGTGCAGGCCCCGCACGCGGGCTTGCGCGAGAAGCAGACCCGGCGCCCGTGGAAGATCAGGCGGTGCGAGAGCATGGTCCACTCACGCTTCTCGATCAGCTCGCCGACCTCGGCCTCGACCTTGACCGGGTCCTCCTCCGAGGTCCACTCGAGCCGGCGGACGAGACGTCCGAAGTGCGTGTCGACCGTCAGACCGGGGACGCCGAACGCGTTGCCCAGCACGACGTTGGCCGTCTTGCGCCCGACCCCGGGCAAGGTCACCAGGTCGTCGAGCTTCTTGGGGACCTGCCCCCCGTAGCGCTCGACGAGCGCCTGACCGATCCCGATGACAGCCTGCGCCTTGGCCCGGAAGAAGCCGAGCGGACGCAGGACGTCCTCGAGGTCGAGGCGGTCCGCCGCGGCGTACGCGGCGGCGTCCGGGTAGCGCGAGAAGAGCTCGGGAGTCGTGAGGTTGACCCTCTTGTCCGTCGTCTGGGCCGAGAGCACCGTCGCGATCAGGAGCTCGAGCGGCGTGGTGAAGTCCAGCTCGCACCGTGCGTCCGGATACGTCTCGGCGAGCTCACGGTTGGTGCGCCGCGCACGGCGGACGAGCGCGAGGCGTGACTCGCCGGACGAACTCACCGCACCGTGCGACGGCGCGGGCGCAGGAGAGGGAGCAGGACGCGAGGTACCACCCGAAGAGGTCACGTTCGGCAGCCTACTCGGCCCCACCCACACGTCCGTCAAGCGGTGAGGAGCGCTCTGCGCAGCAAGCGGCGTGCGCGTGTGCTCAGCTGCTCGCGGCGGGAGTCGTCATGGGTGCTCGCGATCCTGTCGGCCATCGCGACCGCCACCATGAGGTCGTCCACGTCGACGTCCGGACGGACGACCCCGGACGCGATGCCTCGCTCGAGGAGGGGCTCGAAGGATGCGGCGATGCGCTCGCGGAGGTCGGCGAACCACCGGACGTCCGCCCCGGTGAGGACCTGGGTGAGGCCTCGGTTGGCGAGGCCCACGTCGAGGACGAAGTCGAACAGTCGCGCCAGGCCGTCGGCGTCGTCGCGCACCTCCTCCGCACGGTTCTCGATCCGTTCCACGTTGTCCTCGAAGACCGTGGCGGCGAGCTCCTCGCGGGTCGAGAAGTTGCGATAGAGGGTCGTGCGGCTGACCCCTGCCACGCGTGCGACCTCCTCGAGCGCGACGTCGTGCCCGCGCTCGGAGAACACCTGACGCGCGGCCACCAGCAGCCGCTCACGGTTGCGCACGGCGTCCCGCCGCGTCGTCGAAGGCGCTTGTCCGCTCATCTCGCCCACCCTAGTCGCCGGACACGAACCGTACAGTGGTGTACGGTTTACTCTCCCTCACGCGGCGGGCCATGCACCCCCCAGCCCCGCCCGGCCCGACGTTCTCGCGGACGTCGGCCGTGCGCCCCGCTTCTTCCCCTGGTTCTGATCTCGCCCGCCGGGCGCCGGTCCGGACGTCCCACGCCTGCACGGTGTGGTGCACCGCGCGCAACGCACGGTGGACCTGCCCCTGCCCGTCACGAGGAGTCCCCTATGAGGGCACCCGAGTCCCCGAAGAGCGTCAACGCCGTCATCGCCACGCTGGCACTGGCCGGCACCGTCGCCGCGATCATGCAGACCCTGATCACCCCGCTCATCGCCGAGCTCCCCGACCTCCTGGGCACCACCGCGTCGAACGCAGCTTGGGTCATCACCGTGACGCTGCTGGTCTCCGCGGTGTGCGTTCCCGTCACCGGACGCCTGGGCGACATGTTCGGCAAGCGCAAGATGCTGCTGATCTGCACGATCCCGCTCGCCCTCGGCTCCGTGGTGTGCGCACTGGCCGTGTCGGTCGTCCCGATGATCGTCGGGCGCGGCCTCCAGGGCATGGGGATGGGCATGATCCCGCTCGGCATCGCGCTGCTGCGGGACATCGTCCCCGCCGAGCGGCTGAGCTCCGCGATCGCCCTGGTCAGCGCGTCGATGGGCATCGGCGGTGGTCTCGGCCTGCCGATCGCCTCCGCGGTGGCCCAGTACGCCAGCTGGCGCGTCCTGTTCTGGGGAGCCGCAGCGCTCTCGGTGATGATCACCGTCCTGGTCCGGGTCGTGATCCCCGAGACCCCCGTGGCGGCCAAGGGGCAACGGTTCGACCTGCTCGGCGCGATCGGCCTGGGGGCCGGGCTCGTCGCCCTGCTGCTCGCCGTGTCCAAGGGAGCGGACTGGGGCTGGGGCTCGGTCACGACGATCAGCATGTTCGTGGCATCCGTCGTGATCCTGCTCGGCTGGGGCGTCCTGCAGCTGCGCACGCGCGACCCGCTCGTCGACCTGCGCACGACGGCCCGCCCCCGCGTCCTCGTCACCAACGTCGCCTCGATCTTCGTCGGGGTCGCCATGTACGCGAACATGCTGATCATGCCGCAGCTGCTGCAGCTGCCGTCCACGACCGGCCACGGGCTCGGGCAGTCGATGCTCGCGGCCGGGCTGTGGATGGCCCCTGGCGGCATCATGATGATGGTCGTCTCGCCGCTCGGAGGAAGGCTCACCAACCACCGCGGCCCCAAGTTCACCCTCGTCGCGGGCACCCTCGTCATCGCCCTCGGCTACGCCGCCTCGCTGGTCCTGATGCCGTGGGCCTGGGGCATCATGCTCGTCGGCATGATCGTCAGCAGCGGTGTCGGCCTCGCGTACGGAGCGATGCCCGCGCTCATCATGGGATCGGTCCCCGTGTCCGAGACCGCGGCCGCGAACGGCTTCAACACCCTCATGCGCTCCCTGGGCACGTCGATCGGCGCCGCCGTCATCGGCGTCGTCCTGGCCTCGATGACGACGGACCTCGGCGGCCACGCCCTCACGTCGGCGAGCGGCTTCCGCACCGGCCTGCTCATCGGCTGCGGCGTCGCCGTCGTCGCGGCTCTCGTCGCGTCCGCGATCCCGGCCGCACGCGCCGCGCGGGAGGACGCCACCGACGCGGGGGCGACGTCCGGTCCCGAGCTGGTCCCGGTGACCGCCGATGCCTGATCTCGACCCCTCACCCATGACCCGCTCGACACCCCCGACAGAAGCCCTCGCGGGCCCCCGCGGCCCCGTTGGCGTCCCAAGTTGCGCGCATGAGGCAGACTTGTGGAAGGAATCACGAGTACCGGTTCGCTCGAACTCCGCCGATGCAGACGGGCACATGCCGGGAAAGTCCGCTCAACACCCGAAGGACATCGCGTGGACGACGACGTAGTGCTCTCCGCCCCCCTCTTCGCCACCATGGACCGCGAAGAGACCCGGACGCTGTTCGACTCGATGCAGCAGATCGAGCTCACCCGTGGGGACGTACTGTTCCGCGAGGGCGAGCCCGGCGACAGGCTGTACGTGATCGCACAAGGCAAGATCAAGCTCGGCCGACGCTCGAACGACGGCCGGGAGAACCTCCTGTCCATCCTCGGACCGGGCGAGATGTTCGGTGAGCTCTCGCTCTTCGACCCGGGCCCCCGCACGGCCACGGCGAGCTCGGTCTCCGACGCGCTCCTCTACGAGCTGCGCCACGAGCAGCTGATCGAGTGGATCGAGAAGCACCCGAGCGTGGCGAAGCACCTGCTCAACGCGCTCGCCCGCCGCCTGCGACGCACCAACGAGACCCTCGCGGACCTCGTGTTCTCCGACGTCCCGGGCCGTGTGGCCAAGGCGCTCCTCGATCTGTCGACCCGCTTCGGCGAGGAGACCGAGGAGGGGGTGCGCGTCGCGCACGACCTCACCCAGGAGGAGCTCGCCCAGCTCGTCGGCGCCTCGCGCGAGACCGTGAACAAGGCCCTCGCCGACTTCGCGACCCGCGGGTGGGTCCGTCGTGAGGGCCGTGCCGTCGTGCTCCTCGACGTGGACCGCCTGGAGCGTCGCGCGCGCTGACCGCGCCCCCCCTCGTCGACCGGAGGCCGGTCGGACCACCCCTCGTGGGGTCGGCCCGACCGGCCTCTCGTCGTGCTGTCGTTCCCGCGGACGAACCGTGCTGCGCGCTCGGGAGGACGGGTCAGTCCGCGAGCTCCACGACCAGCTCGACCTCGACCGGCGAGTCCAGCGGGAGCACCGCGACACCGACCGCGCTGCGCGCGTGCACGCCCGTCTCGCCGAAGATCTCGCCGAGCACCTGGCTCGCGCCGTTGACGACGCCCGGCTGCCCCGTGAACGACGGGTCGCTCGCGACGAAGCCCACGACCTTGACGATCCTGGTCACCTGGTCGAGGTTGCCGACGAGCGCGTGCACGGCCGCGAGCGCGTTGAGCGCGCACGTGCGGGCGAGCACCGCGGCGTCGGCAGCAGCGACGAGCCCGTCGCCCTCACCGACCTTGCCGGTCACCGGGAGCGCGCCGTCGACGAAGGGCAGCTGACCCGAGGTGTAGACGTACCGTCCCGTGCGCACGGCAGGGACGTACGCGGCGACGGGCGCTGCGACGTCGGGCAGCGTGATGCCCAGCTCCGCGAGGCGGGCCGCGATGCTCGCCGCCACTACTGGCCGCCGGTGGGGCGCTTGAGGTAGGCCACGAGCCCGTTGCCGTCGGGGCCCGTGACGACCTGGACGAGCTCCCAGCCGTCGGAGCCCCACTGGTCGAGGACAGCCTTGGTGTTGTGGATGATGAGGGGGATGGTCGCGTACTCCCAGGTGGTTGCCATGCGACCGAGCGTAGCCGGGATCGCCGGTCCGGTCAGCGCATCGTGACCTGCGACGCGGCCGTGGTCCACGGCCTTTCTGCGGTCACGGATGCTCCGCAACCCGGCCCGTGGATGCTTACACAACCCGCACACCCGGCAGGGGTGAGAACGCCCGGGAAGCGTCGGCGCCCTCCCGTAGGCTTGGGCCATGGCCTCACCTGCGCGTCCCCGTCGACAAGTCAACGCCTATCAGCTCATCGCCCTGCTGCTGGCGTTCGTCCTCGTCTCAGGGGTCGGCGGAGTCCTCGGTGCAGGCCTCCTGATCCCGCTCGCGGCCGGCGCGAGCCAGCTCACGGACAGCACCGTCCAGATCTTCGACGAGCTCCCCGACGAGCTCGTGCCGGGGCCGCTCTCCGAGAAGTCGAGCGTCTACGCGAACGACGGGACCACGCTCCTCGCGACGTTCTACACCGAGAACCGCATCGTCGTGCCTCTCGAGGAGGTGTCGGTGCACATGCGCAACGCCGTGGTCGCGACCGAGGACAAGCGCTTCTACGAGCACGGCGGGGTCGACATCGAGGGCACCACGCGTGCCGCCATCAACAACGCCACGGGCGGCGCCAAGCAGGGTGGCTCGAGCCTCACGCAGCAGTACGTGAAGAACGTACTGATCGAGCAGGCCGTGCGCGACGAGGACCCCATCGCCGTCGAGGCGGTCAAGGAGAGCTCGATCGAGCGCAAGGCCCGCGAGGCCAAGCTCGCCATCTCGCTCGAGAAGCGCATGACCAAGGACGAGATCCTCCAGGGCTACCTGAACATCGCGCAGTTCGGCATCCGGGTCTACGGCGTCGAGACCGCGTCCCAGCACTACTTCGGCAAGCACGCCGCCGACCTCAGCATCGTCGAGGCCGCGACCATCGCGGGCGTGACCAACGCGCCGGGCGCCTACGACCCGGTGTCCAACCCGGTCGACTCCGAGAAGCGTCGCAACCTCGTGCTCGGCCGCATGCTCGAGCAGGACTACATCACCCAGCAGGAGCACGACGAGGCCGTCGCGACCCCGCTGGCCGACACGCTCAACGTCCAGCCCGTCACGGTCGGTTGCCAGGCCGCCAACGGCGCCGCGTTCTTCTGCGACTACGTCACCAAGGTCATCACGTCGGACCCGATCTTCGGCGAGACGCAGAAGGAGCGCCAGGCCCTGCTCTACCGAGGTGGCCTCGACATCACCACGACGCTCGACCCCCGCCTGCAGACCGCCGCAGAGGCCGAGGTCACCTCGGCGATCCCCGCGTCGGACCCCAGCGGCATCGAGAACGCGCTCGTGACGGTCGAGCCCGGCACGGGCAAGATCCTCGCGATGGCCCAGAACCGGCCCTACGACGCGTCGCTCGAGGCCGCTCCGGGCACCACGGCCCAGAACTACAGCGCGGACCAGGCGCACGGCTCGTCGCGCGGCTTCTCCCCCGGCTCCACGTGGAAGCCCTTCCTGCTCGCCGAGTGGCTGAACGCGGGGCACACCCTCAACGAGACCGTCAACGCGAACCGGCGTGAGTGGAACGTGGGGCGTGACTTCACGTCGTCGTGCACCAAGCTCAACGTCGGCGAGAAGTGGAACCCCAACAACTCCGACGGCCAGGGCAAGGGCAGCATGACCGTCCTGGCAGCGACGGCCAACTCGGTCAACACCGCGTACGCCGACATGGCGAGCAAGCTCGACCTCTGCGCGGTGGCCAGCACCGCGAAGTCCGTGGGCTTCGCCCCGTCCCTCACGAAGGACAAGGGCGAGGTGGAGGTCCGCCCCTCCATGATCATCGGCACCCAGAACTCCTCCCCGCTGCAGATGGCGGCCGCGTTCGCGACCTTCGCGAGCGGTGGCACGTACTGCGAGCCCGTCGCGATCACGAGCGTCGTCGACCAGTCCGGCGAGGAGATCGAGGTCCCCTCGGCGAACTGCAACCCGAACGCCCTGGACCCCGCGGTCGCCAACACCGTCACGTACGCGCTGCAGGGCGTCATGACGCAGGGCTCGGGCAAGAAGTCCCAGCTCGCCGACCGGCCGAGCGCCGGGAAGACGGGGACCGCCCAGCTCAACACGCACAACTGGTTCGTCGGCTACACGCCCCAGCTCGCCACGGCCGTCTGGATCGGCAACGCCGAGACCGACATCCAGATGCGCAGCAACGGACGCGGCCGGTTCTACATCAACGGTGTGGGCAAGCAGTGGTGGTTCGGCTCCGACCTGGCCGCCCCCATGTGGAAGAACTACATGACGGCAGCCCTCGAGGGCGTGCCGGTCGTCGAGTTCCCGGCTCCGGACCCCAAGCTCCTCGGCAAGGTCCAGGCACCGCCCACGACCGACGGCGGCACGACCGGATCGGGCAGCAACGGCACCGGGAACGGTGGCACCGGATCGGGCAGCAACGGGTCGGGCTCCGGGAACAACGGGTCCGGTGGCAACAACGGATCCGGCAACGGCAACGGGAACAGCGGCGGCGACAACGGCGGTGGCAACGGCGACGGCGCCACGACCCCCGGGGAGCAGGACTGACCCGGTCCCGCGTGCACCCCGCACTGGTCGGTCTCGGCGCTCTCGCCGCGGTCGGTGCCGGGGGGCTCGCGTACGCCCACGTCGAGACCAAGCTGTTCACGCTCCGCGAGGTCACGGTCCCGGTGCTCCCGCCGGGGCACGCCGACCTGCGGGTCCTGCACTTCTCGGACCTGCACCTCACGCCCAGCCAGGAGCGCAAGATCGAGTGGGTCCGGTCGCTCGCCGCGCTGCGCCCCGACTTCGTGGTCGACACGGGCGACAACATGGCGCACCTCGACTCGCTCGAGCCGCTCCTGTACGCGCTCGAACCGCTCCTGAGCAGCGCGCCCGGTGCCTTCGTCATGGGCTCGAACGACTACTACGCCCCCTCGCCCAAGAACCCGGCACGCTACCTGCTGCCGGACGCGCGGATCTTCCACAAGATCGATCCGCCGAAGCTCCCGGCCGCGGAGCTGGCTGCCGCGATGTCCTCGGCCGGCTGGATCGACCTCACCAACCGGCGCGACGCGGTCGACGTCGGCGGTCTGCACATCGACCTGGTGGGCGTCGACGACCCTCATCTCGACCGGGACGTCTTCCCTGCCGCACCCGAGCGGGCGGCGCGACGCGCGGGGACCGGCGCTGCGCCGTCGGGCCTGCGGATGGGCGTGGTGCACGCGCCCTACGTGCGCGTCCTCGACCAGATGCACGACGACGGCGCCGACGTCATCCTCGCCGGCCACACGCACGGCGGCCAGCTCTGCGTCCCGTTCTACGGGGCGCTCGTGACCAACTGCGACCTGGACCGCGGGCGGGCCAAGGGCCTGCACGGCTGGCCCGGGGCACGGCCCGACGCCCCCGGCGGCGAGGACTCGACCTGGCTCAACGTCTCGGCCGGAGCGGGCACGTCACCCTACGCGCCGTTCCGATTCGCGTGCCGTCCGGAGGCCACGATCGTGACGCTGACCGCACGCTGAGGCAGCGGTTTCGTCCCAGGGGCAAACGTCCGCTATTCTAGGCAGGCTCCAGCGCGCAGGTTTGGCGGGACCTTTCGAGGACCCCTCACCGACCTGACGCAACGAGAGCAATCGGGGTGTGGCGCAGCTTGGTAGCGCGCGTCGTTCGGGACGACGAGGTCGCAGGTTCGAATCCTGTCACCCCGACCAGCACGAAGGCCCGGAGTCCACTGGACTCCGGGCCTTCGTCGTTCCCGCACCGCTGCGCCCACGACGGTGCCGCTGCCCCTGAGCGGGCGGCCCGCCCCCTCGCCCCCGCTGCGCCGGGCCCGCTCCGGTGACACGATGAAACGGTCCTGTCCTCCGACGGAGGACCCGTCGTCCTGGGTGGGGCGCTGAGCAAGCAGAGGGTCCCCGCACCCCGCACCGGAGGAGTCGTCATGGCCGAGGAGCCGATCGTCGTCGTCGGAGGTGGGCTGGCCGCCGCGAAGGCCGCCGAGACGCTGCGCACCGAGGGGTACGACGGCGACCTCGTGGTCGTCTCGAGCGAGCCTCACCGACCCTACGAACGCCCGCCGCTGTCCAAGGACTACCTGCGCGGCGAGGCCGAGCGCGACGTCCTGTTCCCGCTGCCCGAGGACTGGTACACCGACCACCACGTCGACCTGCGGACGGCCACGCGGGCAGCGGCGATCGACGTCGCCGGCCACGCCCTGACCCTGATCGACGGCAGCGTCCTGCCCTACTCGCGGCTGCTCCTCGCGACGGGCTCGACACCACGCTCGTTCGCCGTCCCCGGTGCCGACCTCCAGGGCGTCCACTACCTGCGCACGATCGAGCACGCCGACCTGCTGGCCGCCACGCTCGAGGCCTCGGCCCGCGAGGGTGCGGGGCGGCTCGCGGTCGTGGGCGACGGCTGGATCGGGATGGAGGTCGCGGCGTCGGCGCGCACCATGGGCCTCGACGTCACGGTCGTCGGGCGCTCGGTGCACCCTCTCGGCAGGGTCCTGGGCCCGCTGCTCGGCGAGATGTACGGCAAGGTCCACGCTGACCACGGGGTGCACCTGCACCGCAACGCCCAGGTCGTGGGGATCACGGGCAGCGAGGGACGCGTGACCGGCGTGGACGTCGAGGACGGGACCCACGTCGCGGCCGACGTCGTCGTGGTCGGCGTGGGCGTGACCCCCAACGTCGGGTTCGCCGAGGCCGCGGGCATCGCGCTCCGGGACCGGTCGCTCGGTGGAGGGCTCGCGGTCGACGCGACCCTGCGCACGTCCGCCCCGGACGTGTGGGCCGCAGGGGACATCGCGAGCGTCCCCTCGCAGCGCTACGGGCGCCCGCTGCGCGTCGAGCACTGGTCGGTGGCCCTCGAGACCGGTCCCCACGCGGCGCGCTCCGTGCTGGGCTCCCGAGAGCCCTACGACAAGCTCCCGTACTTCTTCTCCGACCAGTACGACGTGGGCATGGAGTACCTGGGGTTCGTCGAGGACCCGGCCGAGACGGAGGTCGTCGTGAGCGGGTCGCTCGAGACGAGCGAGCTCGTCGCGTTCTGGGTCGCGGGCGACCGCGTCCAGGCCGGGATGGCCGTCAACACCTGGGAGCAGATGGAGCGGGTCGAGGAGCTCGTCCGGGCCGAGGGGCCCGTCGACCGCGAGGCCCTGGAGGCGTTCCGCGACTGACCGGGGGCGCGGGGTGCCCCGCATACTGGCCATCTCGCTGTGGATGGACGGGTGTTGAGGACTGGCCGGAGACAGGGTGGGTCACCGCCCGAAGCGAGCGGCATCGTCCTCGAGGTCCCCCTTGGCGCGCCAGCACCTGGGGTACCTGGCGGCCTCCTCTGCCACCGCCCTCGACGTGCCCCGACAGTCTGCGGGGATGGACATGCCGGGCTCAGCGCCCACCTGACGCGCACACCGTGGTGGCGACCGGGAAGGCACCGTCGATCCCTGATCGCGCGCGGGTGTCGTGAGGCGCGATCAGGGATCCCGTCGGGTGATCTATCCCTTCGAGGTTCGTCGGGTGCGACCTCTGGAGGCGGTCGGGTTCGGTATCACCGCAGCGATGTCGAGAGGTAGATCCTGGCTTCCCAAGGGGCGAGCGAGAGGCGCCCCTCCTTGGGTGGTGTGCCGGTCTCGGTGTTGCTGA
>NZ_JBHXCQ010000016.1:0-133257 GCF_042726295.1 Oerskovia sp. NPDC060338 | reverse complement strand
CCGGAGCCGCGCGAGACGGACCGTCAGGCCGGGGCCGCGCCCCCCCCCCCCCCCCCCGGGCCCCCCCCGGGGGGCCCCCCCCCCCCCCCCGGGCCCCCCCCCCCCCCCCCCCACGCTCGACCGACGACGACCGCACGCTCGACCGACGACGACCGCACGCTCGACCGACGACGACCGCACGCTCGGTACGGGGAGACCGCACCCGCCCGGCGACGGGTCAGATCCAGCTGGGCAGCCACATGTGCAGTCGCCAGAACCACTCGGGGACGTTCATGGCCGTCCAGATCGGGTAGAAGAAGATGCTCATCACGACGATCACGGTGAACAGCGCGGTCACGGCCCAGATCACCCAGCCGCGGGCCGTGCGGTCCCGTTCGGTGGCCTCGAGCAGGACCGTCACGACGTAGACGAGCGCGAGGACGACCCACGGGGTGAACACGATCGCGTAGAACGTGAAGATCGTGCGGTCCGGGTACGCGAACCAGGGGAGCCAGCCCGCGACCAGGCCGCTCAGCACGGCCGTCGCGCGCCAGTCCTTGCGCCACACCAGGAGCACGACCGTGGCCACGATCGCGAGCGCGGCCGACCACCACAGGACCGGGTTGCCCAGCGACGTGATGACCCGCGCGCACTCGTCGTAGCCGCATCCCGTCACGCCGTCGGACCCGTCGCGGTAGTAGAAGGACGTGGGCCGCCACTGCACGATCCAGCCGATGGGCTTCGACGCGTACGAGTGCTCGGCGCTGAGCCCCGTGTGGAAGTCCCACATCTTCTGGTGGTACGCCCACAGCGAGCGCAGCGCCTCGGGGAGCCACTGCACGCCCTCGCCCGGGTGCGCCGCGGCCCAGTCGCGCATGTACGAGCTCGGTGAGCGGAACCACGAGAACCAGGTCGCGAGGTAGGTGAGCGCCGCGGTGGGCAGCATGACGAGCGCGGCCGGGATCGCATCGGCGAGCAGCGCGTCCTCCCACCACCGCTTGATCCCGACGGCGCGGCGCGCCGTCGCGTCCCACAGCACCGACAGCAGGGCGAAGACCGCGAGGAAGTACAGGCCCGACCACTTGACCCCGCACGCGAGCCCCAGCGAGACGGCCGCCGCGAAGCGCCACCAGCGCCAGCCGAGCCGCGGGCCGTAGCGGCCGATCTCCCGGCCCGAGTCCACGAGGGCGGCGACCCGGTCCGCGAGCCGGCGTCGGGCCTGCTCGCGGTCCAGCAGGAGGAACCCGAACGCGACGAGCACCCAGAACATGAGGAAGTTGTCGAGCAGCCCCGTGCGCGAGTGCACGATCGCCATGCCGTCGATCGCGAGCAGCCCGCCCGCCAGGACGCCCATCGCGGTCGAGGCGAACAGGCGGCGCGCGATCCGGGCGAGCAGGAACACCGCGAGGATCCCGACGAGCGCTGTCGAGATGCGCCACGACCAGGGGTTCTCGGCCCCGCCGAAGAGCTGCATGCCGCCCGCGATCATCCACTTGCCGAGCGGCGGGTGGACCACGTAGTCGGGCAGGTTGAGGAACGTGTCGACGTTCCCGGCCTCGAAGGCGGGGTTGGGGTCCTCGGGCCACTTGGCCTCGAAGCCGACCCGCAGGAGCGTGTACGCCTGCTTGACGTAGTACGTCTCGTCGAACACGAGGTTGCCGGGACGGCCCAGGTCCCACAGGCGCAGACCGCCCGCCAGCAGCGCTACCAGCGCAGGTCCGAGCCACCCCCACAAGCGGTCCTTGGACGTGGACCCCAGGGCGAGGCGACGTGCTCCCAGGAGCTTGAGCAGGAGACGGTCACGCACCGACAGCCCGGCGTCCTCCCCGGTCTCGACCTCGGCCACCGGGAACGGGAAGTCGTCGCCCGGACCGGGACCGGGGGCTACGGGCGTGGGGTCGGTGGAGGGCTGGGGCACGTCGGCCATCGTAGGACGTGGAACGCTAGGGGGTATGAGCCACGCGCACCCCACCTCCGACCGGCACCTCGATCCCGACCCGACCGAGGCCCCCGGCGAAGGCGAGGACGTGGCGCGCGAGGTGAGCGACGCCGTCGGGCCGGAGGGTGAGGACACCCTCGACGCGCACGACGACGCGCCCGCAGGTCGCCGCCCGCGCGACGACGGGCACCTCGTCCTGGCCGCGACCCCCATCGGCAACGTCGAGGACGCGAGCCCGCGGCTGCGACGCCTCCTGGCGGAGTCCGCGGTCGTCGCGGCCGAGGACACGCGCCGCCTGCACGCCCTCGCCGCACGCATGGGCGTCTCGATCGGCGGGCGCGTCGTGAGCTACCACGAGCACAACGAGGTCGAGCGTGCCGACGAGCTGCTCGACGTCGTCGAGGGCGGTGGGACCGTCGTGATCGTGACCGACGCCGGCATGCCGTCCGTCTCCGACCCCGGCTACCGCGTCGTGACCCGGGCCGTCGAGCGCGACCTGCCCATCACCTCGGCCCCCGGGCCCAGCGCGGTCCTCACCGCGCTCGCCCTGTCCGGGCTGCCGACCGACCGCTTCTGCTTCGAGGGCTTCCCGCCCCGCAAGCCCGGCGAGCGCGCACGCACGTTCGAGGCGCTCGCGCGCGAGCCCCGCACCATGGTCTTCTTCGAGGCCCCGCACCGTATCGACGACACGCTCGCCGCGATGGCCCAGGGGTTCGGCCCCGACCGCCCCGCGGCCGTGTGCCGCGAGCTCACCAAGACGTACGAGGAGGTGCTGCGCGGGACGCTCGGCGAGCTCGCGACCGAGGCCGCCGAGCGGCAGCTGCGCGGCGAGATCTGCATCGTCGTGGCCGGGGCACCCGCGCGCGAGGCCGTCTCCGTCGAGGAGCTCGTGAGCGAGGTCCTCGTCCGGGTCGACGCCGGAGAGCGCCTCAAGGAGGCCGTCGCCGAGGTCGCGACCGCCACGGGTGTGCCCAAGCGCGAGCTGTACGCCGCGGCACTGGCGGCGCGCAAGGGCTGACCCCGCGCGGCCGGGTCGGCGCGAGCGGACGTGCTCGTCCCGAGGTGCCCTCAGACCTCGGTCGACCGCACCAGCTCGACGCCGGCCGCCGCGAGCTCCCCGCGCGCCGCCTTGCCCAGGTCCTCCGAGACCGGCACGGTCAGGTCGGTCAGGACGCGCGTCGCGAGCCCCAGCCCGTGCGCGTCGAGCGCGGTCGCCCGGACGCAGTGCGACTCCGCGATGCCGACCACGTCGGCCGAGGAGACCCCGGCGTCCTGGAGGAGCTGCGCGAGGGTGCGGCCCTCGCCGTCGACCCCCTCGAAGCCCGAGTACGCGGCCTGGTACTCGCCCTTCTTGACGCTCGCGTCCGGAGCGAGGTCCGCGAGCGCCGGGTGCAGCTCGGCGTTGGGCGTGCCGGCCAGGCCGTGCGGGGGCCACGTGTCGACGAAGTCGGGGACCTCGGGGGCCGTCGCGAAGTGGTGCCCCGGGTCGACGTGCCAGTCCTGCGTGGTCACCACGAGGTCGTAGTCCGTGCGCCGCTCGGCCGCGAAGGCCGCGATGGCCTCCGCGACGGCGTTCCCGCCCTCGACCGCGAGCTCACCGCCCTCGCAGAACGTGGGCTGGACGTCGACGACGATCAGGGCGCGACCGCTGGCGGTCGTGTCGGTGCTGGTCATGACCCCACTCTGCCACCGGGGACGTCGTTCGTGGAGCGCCCGGGCCCGGTCGTTCGTACGCTGGGTCACCAGACGAAGCATCCGCCGGCGGGCGTACCGCACGCCGGGAGGCCGAGCGAAGGAGCCGACCATGAGCGCGTCCGAGAGGATCGACGACCCGGCAGGCGACGAGAGGTCGGTGAAGGGCGCGAGCGCGGGGGGCGCGACGACCGAGCGCGACCCGGGCGAGCGGCCCATCGGGTACTGGCTCAAGCTGGTCGACCGGCTGATCGACCAGGACGTCGACGAGGTCTTCCTGCGCACGGGACTGACGCGACGCCACTGGCAGGTCCTCAACATGGTCAGGGACGGCGTCTCGGACGTCACGACGGTCGACAGCGTCCTGTCACCGTTCACGACCGGGGGTGCGCGGCCCGGGGGCCACGCACCCGCGGTCAGCGCGGAGATCTCCGACCTCCAGGCCCGGGGGTGGGTGACCCAGGGCGGGGCCGGGTGGGAGGTGACCGTCGCGGGGCAGCACGCATACCACGACCTCCTCGACGCGGTCTCGCTCTCGCGCGAGCGCCTCGCGGAGGGGATCACGCGCGAGCAGTACGACCGGACGATCGCGACGCTCGAGCAGATGGCGCGCAACCTCGGGTGGTCGCCGGGGGCCTGAGCCCGCCCCGGGGATCGGGCGCGGCGGCGTCCGCCGCTCGGGGGCCGCGTACCCTGGCGTGCGCGAGTCCTCGACGTGCCGGGCGTCCGTCCGGCGGTGGGTCTCGCGCCGCCAGCGCCCGCCGCGAGACCCGAGGACCGACGACCCATGCTCCGTGACGAGGCCCTCCGCGCCGTGCAGGACCCGACCGCCCCGCCGACCGTGCTCGCCCAGGTCGCCGGCGAGTTCCCCGACCTGCGTCCCCAGGTCGCCGCGCACCCCGGCGCCTATCCGGGGCTGCTCTCGTGGCTCGCCGCCGGCGGCGACCCCGCGGTCGACGCGGCGCTCGCGGCACGCCGGGCCGCCCCGGCGGGCTACGGTGCCCCGACCCCGCCGTACACGCCGCACCCGTACGCGCCGGGACCTGCCTCGCCGGCGCACCTC
Organism: Oerskovia sp. NPDC060338; assembly: GCF_042726295.1. Taxonomy (NCBI): domain Bacteria; kingdom Bacillati; phylum Actinomycetota; class Actinomycetes; order Micrococcales; family Cellulomonadaceae; genus Oerskovia; species Oerskovia sp. NPDC060338. Next base: position 128,584 of record NZ_JBHXCQ010000016.1, on the reverse strand, counting down.
GCCCCCGCGTACGCCGCCCAGCCCTACGCCCAGCAGCCCTACGCTCCGGGTGGCCACGCAGCGCACCACCCCCAGCCGTACCCCACTCCCGACGCGACGTACGCGCCCGGGGCGGGCTACGCCGTCGGGCCGCAGGTCGCGGCGGTCCAGGGGCGGCCCACCGCGCAGCGGCGCGCCCGCGTGACCCTGGTCTCGGTGCTCGCAGGACTCGTCCTGCTGCTTCTCGTGGGGGTCGCCGCCTTCCTCGCGGTCGGCAGCGGGGCGCCGTCCGCCGAGCCCGTCGGCCAGGGGGTGGCGGGCGCGCCCGAGGGATCGGGGCAGGACGCCGTCGCGCCCGGGACGGCGACTCCCGAGCACGGCCTGCTCGCGGGCGCGGGCGACGAGTCCGCGCCGGTGACGGTCGAGGTCTACGTCGACTACATGTGCCCGGTCTGCGGTCGGTTCGAGGCCGTCAACGGCGAGAGCCTCACGAAGCTGCGCGAGGCCGGGAGCGTGCGGGTCGTCTTCCACCCCATCGCGATCCTCGACCGGTACTCGCAGGGCACGGCGTACTCGACGCGCGCCGCGTCGTCGGCCGCGCTCGTGGCCGACCGCGCCCCCGACACGTTCCAGGCCTTCCACGCGGGGCTGCTCGCGCACCAGCCCCAGGAGGGGACGGCAGGCCTGAGCGACGCCCAGATCGCTGACGTCGCCCGCGCGGCGGGCGTCCCGGCGGACGTCGTCGCCGAGCTGGCCGACGGCGGGGCGGCCGAGTTCGCTCCCTGGGTCGCCGAGGCCACGCAGGCCGCGACGAGCGACCCGGCGCTCGCGGGCCCGCAAGGTTTCGGCACGCCGACGATCGTGATCGACGGCGAGCGGTGGGCCGGGGACTGGAGCGACGCGCAGGCGCTCGCGCAGGCGATCGAGGGCACGTCGGTCTGACGGCGCTGCCCGAGCGCCCGGACCGGGCGCTCGGACCGGGCGCTCTGGCCGGGCGCCCGGGCCGGGAGAAGGACCTGCCCCCGGACCGGACGACGGCCCGCGCACCGCAGGCGTACCCTGCCTCCATGCCACGCGAGATGGAGTTCCGCCGGATCCCCGGCCTGCCCCCGTACGTCTTCACGATCATCGACTCGCTCAAGCTCGAGGCGCGCCGCGCCGGGCGCGACGTGATCGACCTGGGCTTCGGCAACCCCGACCTGCCGAGCCCGCAGATCGCGGTCGACAAGCTCGCGGAGGCGGTCCACAACACGCGCAACCACCGGTACTCGGCGTCTCGCGGCATCCCCAAGCTCCGGCAGGCGGCCGCGGACATGTACCAGCGCCGGTTCGGCGTGACGCTCGACCCGGAGACCGAGATCATCTCGACCATCGGCGCCAAGGAGGGCTTCAGCCACCTCATGTGGGTGCTGCTGCAGCCGGGCGACGCGGCGATCGTCCCCACGCCGAGCTACCCCATCCACATCTGGGGGCCCTACTTCGCGGGGGCCGACGCCCGGCAGGTCGCGATCGGCGACGGCACGGACGCCTCGGGGTACATCGACCGCGTCATGGAGGCGTGGGAGTACGGGTGGCCCAAGCCGCGCGTCGTCGTGCTGTCCTTCCCGCACAACCCGACCACGACCATCGCGACCAAGGAGGACCTCCAGCGCCTGGTCGACTGGGCGCGCGAGCGCGACGTGGTGCTGGTGCACGACCTCGCGTACGCCGACATGACGTTCGACGGCTGGCGCCCGCCCTCGATCATGGAGTGCGACGGGGCCAAGGAGGTCGCGGTCGAGCTCTACTCGATGACCAAGTCGTACTCGATGGCCGGGTGGCGCGTCGCGTTCCTCGTGGGCCGGCCGGACGTCGTGGGGGCGCTCGCCAAGCTCAAGTCGTACCTCGACTACGGCACGTTCCAGCCCATCCAGATCGCGGCGACCGTGACGCTCAACGAGGCCCTCGACTTCCCCACGGAGGTCTCGGCGGTCTACGAGTCGCGGCGCAACACGCTGTGCGACGGGCTGGACCGCATCGGCTGGGACATCCACCGGCCCAAGGGCACCATGTTCGCGTGGGCGCGCATCCCCGAGCCGTACCGCGAGATGGGCTCGATCGAGTTCGCGACGCACGTGATCGAGAGCTGCGACGTCGCGGTCTCGCCGGGCGTGGGGTTCGGGCCGGGCGGCGACGGGTTCGTGCGGTTCGCGCTCATCGAGAACGAGCAGCGGACGGGGCAGGCGATCCGGAACCTCAAGAAGGGCCTGACGCGGTTGCAGTAGCGCGAGCCGCCCGACGACGGGGCGCACCTGAACGCCCGGGTGCGCCCCGCCGTCGGGCAGGGCAGGTGGACCGACGTCCGGGCGCGGTCGACGCGCGCCGTGGGCACGACCGAGCCCTCCGGTGGACGCTTCCCGCGCCCCGGCCCGCGTCGGGCAGGATGGCTTCGACCAGCGGCGTGAAGGGAAAGTGCAGATGACCGTCGAGACACCAGTCGTCCACCTCCGAGGGGGCGGGACGAGCCTCGTCGTGACGACGAGCGGCGCGCGGCTGCCCCGCGTCCTCCACTGGGGGCCCGACCTCGGCGACCTGACCGATGCCGACCTCGCGACCATGGAGACCACCGCGTCGCCCGCGATCGGGGACTCGGCCGTGACGTACCCCCAGCCGGTGCCGGTCGTGGCGCAGCTCGCCGAGGGGTGGCTCGGGCGGCCCGGTGTCGTGGGCGACCGTTCCGGCGCCCACTGGGCTCCTCGGTTCGTGGTCGACGACGTCGTGGTCGAGCGTGCGAGCGACGTCCAGCGCCTGCGGGTCGCCTCGTCCGACGACGCCTACGCCCTGACGCTGGGCGTCGAGCTCGAGGTTCTCGCGTCGGGGCTCGTCCGGGTCCGGGCCGAGGTGGGGAACCGGGGCGGCGCGCCCTACGAGGTCCGCGCGCTCGAGCTGGGCCTGCCCGTCCCGCCGACCGCGACCGAGCTGTGCGACCTCGCCGGACGCTGGGCCCTCGAGAGGGTCCCTCAGCGGCGGCCCTTCGACGTCGGGACCTGGGTGCGCGAGAGCCGGGGCGGCAAGCCGGGGCTCGAGCACGCGTTCATGATGCTCGCGGGCGAGCAGGGGTTCGCCAACCGCTCGGGGCGGGTGTGGGGCGTCCACCTGGGCTGGAGCGGCAACCACGCGCTCGTCGCGGAGCGCACCCCGGCCGGGAGCCGCCGGCTCTCGGGCGGCGAGCTCCCGTGGCCCGGCGAGCTGGTCCTCGAGCCGGGGACGTCGAGCACGACGCCGTGGCTCTACGGCTCGTGGGGCGAGGGCCTCGACGATCTCTCGCACCGGGTGCACCGCTGGATGAGGTCGCGCCCGACGCACCCACGCGCACCGCGGCCCGTGCTGCTCAACACCTGGGAGGCCGTCTACTTCCAGCACGACCTCGCGACGCTCGAACGTCTCGCCGAGGCCGGCGCGGCGGTCGGGGTGGAACGCTTCGTCCTCGACGACGGCTGGTTCACCGGTCGCCGGGACGACACCACCTCGCTCGGCGACTGGACCGTGGACTCGACGGTCTGGCCCGACGGGATCGACGCGCTCGCCGACCGGGTGCGCGAGCTGGGCATGGACTTCGGGATCTGGTTCGAGCCAGAGATGGTCAACCTCGATTCCGACCTCGCACGGAACCACCCCGAGTGGGTCTTCGACGCCGGGCACGGCCCGGGCATGGCCTCGCGCCACCAGCACGTCCTCGACCTGGCCCACCCCGAGGCGTACCGTCACGTCCGCGACGCGATGTCCGAGGTCGTCGACCGTCTGGGCGTCGCGTACGTGAAGTGGGACCACAACCGGTACCTGCTCGACGCCGGGCACACGCCCACGGGCAGGGCCGGGGTCCGGGAGCAGACCCTGGCCGCCTACGCGCTCATGGCCGAGCTCAAGGAGCGGCACCCTGGCCTCGAGATCGAGTCGTGCGCCAGCGGCGGTGGCCGCGTGGACCTCGGCGTGCTCCAGCTCACCGACCGGGTGTGGGCCTCGGACTGCAACGACCCGCACGACCGGCTCGGGATCCAGCGCTGGACCCGCCTGCTCGTGCCGCCGGAGCTCCAGGGGACGCACATCGGAGCGCGCGAGTCGCACACCACGCACCGGGTCCACCCGCTCGACTTCCGCGCGCAGGTCGCGCTGTGGGGGCACCTGGGGATCGAGACGAACCTCCTCGAGGCCTCACCGGACGAGCTCGACGAGGTCCGGGCCTGGGTGGCGTTCCACCAGGCGCACCGGTCCCTGCTGCACTCGGGCGACGTGGTCCACGCGGACCTCGGGGACCCCGCGCTGCGCCTGGAGGGGGTCGTCGCGAACGACCGCAGCGAGGCCATCTTCCAGCTCGCGGTGGTCGACCGACCGATCACCTGGCCCCCGGGACGGGTCGCCGTGCCGGGGCTCGACCCGGAGCGCCGGTACCGGGTCCGCCAGGTCAGCCCGGTCGAGAGGTCAGGTTCCGGGGTGCTGCCGCCGTGGACCGCGGTCGAGGAGGGCGTCGTGCTCCCGGGCGTCGTCCTCTCCCAGGTCGGGATCGAGGCCACCTCGCTCGACCCGGACCGCGGGGTCCTGTGGCACCTGACGGCGGAGTGATCGACGCGTGCGCGCTGCGGTCGGCCGTCCCGGCTCACGCCGCGTCGGCTCAGGCCGGCGCGGCCGGGGTCGGGGGCGTGGCCCCCGGGCGCTGCTGGTACCGGTCGACGTGCGACGCGGCGGTCGCGACGGCCTTCTCGTCGACCAGGTCGTAGACGATCGTGCCGACCCACACGATGAGCGTCGCCCACACCCAGGTCCAGAAGCCGTCGATGTCGAACCCGCTCGACGGCGAGAGCAGCGTCGTCACGACGAGCGACCCCAGGACCGTCACGAGTCCCAGGACCCACGTCCAGCCGTGGACGTGCTTGCCCAGGAGCCTCGTGACGAGGGGGCGCAGGAGCGTGATCGTGACCGTGAACAGGGCCACCGCGACGAGCCCCCACAGCCAGCCGATGTGCATGCCCTCGAGCACGAGGTTCGCGACGACCAGCGTGACGCCGTAGGCGATCGCTGCGACGATGAAGCTGAGCACTTTCGGGTTCATGATCGGCACCTTCGCTCGGATCCCTGGAACATGAGTGCTCCTTCGAGTGTGACAGCGCGCGGGTTCGCGCGCACGCGTCGCGGGCACCGTCGCCACGCAGAGAGGTTGCCATGAGAGCAGCGCACGTCCTGCCCGGCGCCCTCGTCGCGCTCACGGTGCTGGTCGCGGGGGCCTGCTCGGGCGGGCCCGACCCCGTCCCGAGCCCCGGGCTCGACGGCCAGGTCGTCGAGCCGGCCCCGGGCGTCCCGACGGTCCGGGCGAGCGCGACGTCCCTGATCGACGACCTGACCTCGCCGTGGGGCCTCGCGGCGCTCCCCGACGGCCGTCTGCTGAGCACCTCGCGCGACGAGGGCACGGTCAGCGTCCTGGATCCGGACGCGGGCTCCGTCACGGCCGTGACGGGCGAAGGGGCCGCCGAGCTCGCGTCGGGGACCGACCACGGCGGCGAAGGGGGCTTGCTGGGTATCGCGGTGGCGCCGACGTTCTCCGAGGACGGGACCGTCGTGGTCTACCGGACGGGCGAGGACGGGAACGAGGTGCTGCGGGGGCGCCTCGACCTGGACGAGGCCCGCCTGGGAGCGCTCACGACCGTGCTCGACGGCATCCCGAAGGCGAGCAACCACAACGGCGGGCAGGTGGCGTTCGGTCCCGACGGCTTCCTCTACGTCTCGACGGGGGACGCGACCGATTCGGGCGCCGCGCAGGACCCGGGCTCGCTCGCGGGCAAGATCCTGCGGGTCGGGCTCGACGGCGAGGCAGCGCCGGGCAACCCCGACGGCTCGCGCGTGTGGAGCCTGGGCCACCGCAACGTCCAGGGCCTGGGCTGGGACGCCTCGGGGCGGATGTTCGCGTCCGAGTTCGGGCAGAACACGCTCGACGAGCTCAACGTGATCGTCCCGGGCGGCAACTACGGCTGGCCGGAGCGCGAGGGGACGCTCGGGGAGGCGGCCGCCCCGGACGGTACGGCGTTCGTCGACCCGGTCGCGACGTGGCCCACGTCCGACGCGAGCCCGAGCGGCCTCGCGGTCACGTCGGACGGCGTGTACGTCGCGGGGCTGCGGGGCGAGCGCCTGTGGCGCGTCCCGTTCGCGGGCGGTGCGGCGGCCCCGGAGGGTGAGGCGAGCCCGGCGCCCGACGGCGGAGCCTCGCCCGCCGCGTTCGGCGCACCGCAGGCTTTGCTCACGGGCGAGTGGGGGCGCCTGCGGGCGGTCGTCGTGGACCCTGGGAGCGGTGCCGGGGACGGGGCGACGGGTGGGGGCGGGGTGTCGCTGCTCGTCCTGACGAACGAGACGGACGGGCGGGGGAGTCCCGCGCAGGGGGACGACCACCTCCTGCGGGTCGAGCTCTCGACGGGCTGAGTTCGTCGTCGTCGGCGGTCGCGACGGTGACTCCGGTCGACGGTTCCGGTCACCCTCGCTGGGCGGTGTGGTCGTCGTCGGCGAAACCTGACATCGCGGCGCACCGGCCGGGTCCGGACAACTACCATGAGGACCATGCCTGACGCAGCCCCGGAGACCTTCTACCTCACCACCCCGATCTACTACGTGAACGACGCCCCGCACATCGGGCACGCGTACACGACGGTCGCGGCCGACGTCGTCACCCGCTGGCACCGCCAGCGCCAGGAGCCGGTGTGGTTCCTGACGGGGACGGACGAGCACGGGCAGAAGGTCATGCGCACGGCAGAGGCCAACGGCGTGACCCCCCAGGAGTGGGCGGACCGCCTGGTCGAGAGCTCGTGGAAGCCCGTGCTGCACACGCTCGACGCGCTCAACGACGACTTCATCCGCACCACCCAGCCCCGTCACACCGAGCGCGTACAGGCCTTCATCCAGGACCTGTACAACAAGGGTGAGATCTACGCGGGCTCGTACGAGGGCCCGTACTGCGTGGGGTGCGAGGAGTACAAGCTCCCGGGCGACCTGATCGACGGCACGGGCGAGCACGAGGGCCAGAAGCTCTGCCCCATCCACAGCAAGCCCGTAGAGATGCTCTCCGAGCAGAACTACTTCTTCAAGATGAGCGCGTACCAGGACCGCCTGCTCGCGCTCTACGAGGCGCACCCCGAGTTCGTCCAGCCCGCCAGCGCACGCAACGAGGTGCTCGCGTTCGTCAAGGGTGGTCTGCAGGACCTCTCGATCTCGCGCAACACGTTCGACTGGGGCATCCCCATCCCGTGGGACACCACGCACGTGCTCTACGTGTGGTTCGACGCGCTGCTCAACTACGCGACCGCCGTCGGGCTGGACAGCGACGACCCCGAGCAGCAGGCCAAGTTCGCGGCCACGTGGCCTGCGAGCGTGCACCTGGTCGGCAAGGACATCCTGCGCTTCCACGCGGTGATCTGGCCCGCGATGCTCATGGCCGCGGGCCTGCCCCTGCCGGGGACCGTGTTCGCGCACGGCTGGCTCCTGGTCGGCGGCGAGAAGATGAGCAAGTCGAAGCTCACGGGCATCGCGCCGAGCCAGATCATCGACCACTTCGGTTCCGACGCGTTCCGCTACTACTTCATGCGCGCCATCGCGTTCGGCCAGGACGGGTCGTTCTCGTGGGAGGACCTCTCGGCGCGCTACAACGCCGAGCTCGCGAACGGGTTCGGCAACCTGGCCTCGCGCGTCGCGGCCATGGTCGGCAAGTACTACGGGGGCGTTCTCCCGCAGACGGGCCCCGCCGGGCCGGCCGAGCAGGCGCTCGAGCAGGTCGCCGCGCAGGCGGTCCAGGCAGCCGAGAAGGCGATCGACGCGCTCGCGATCCACGAGGCGATCAACGCGGTGTGGACGCTCGTCGACGCCACGAACCTGTACCTCACGGAGCAGGAGCCGTGGAAGGTCGCCAAGCTCGACGAGGAACGTGACGGCACGGGGTCCGACGCCGTCTCGGTCCAGGAGGGCCGCCTCGCCACGATCCTCGTCACGGCCGCCGAGGCCCTGCGCTCGCTCGCCGTCCTGCTGCACCCGATCACCCCGAAGGCCGCCCAGGCGCTCTGGGAGTCCCTCGGCGCCGAGGCGCCGCTGGGTGCGCTCGCGGTCCAGCCGGTCGACGGTGCCGCTCGCTTCGGCGCGCTTCCCGCAGGGACCACGGTCACCAAGGGTGCGTCGCTGTTCCCGCGGCTCGAGGACCCGGTCGTCGAGGGCGCCTGACGGTGGCCCGCAAGCGTGAGCGCGGGTGGCCGCCCGCCCCCGAGGCGCTGCCGCTGCCCGTGGTCGACGACCACACCCACCTCGAGTCGATCGCGGGTGTCCTGCCCGACGTCGACGAGGAGGGGCACCCCGTCCCCGTACCGACGGTCGCGCAGCACGTCGAGGACGCGGCCCGGGTCGGCGTGGACCGCATGGTCCAGGTCGGCTGCGACCTGCCCTCGGCCCGCCTGACGGACGCCCTGGTGCGCGAGCACCGGGCGCTCGTCGGCGCGATCGCGATCCACCCCAACGAGGCGACCCTGCACGCGGGCGTGACCGAGGTGGGCCCCGACGGGCTGACCCCGACCCCCGAGCCTCGCCACGCCGTCGGGCTCGACGACGCCATCGCGGAGATCGCCGCGATCGCACGCGGCAACGACCGCATCCGGGCGATCGGCGAGACCGGCATGGACCTCTTCCGCACCGGCCCGCAGGGCGCGGCCGTCCAGCGGGAGTCGTTCCGCGCGCACGTCGCGCTCGCCAAGGAGCTCGGCCTACCGCTCCAGATCCACGACCGTGACGCGCACGCCGAGGTCATCGAGGTCCTCCTCGCCGACGGCGCCCCCGAGCGGACCGTGTTCCACTGCTTCTCGGGCGACGCCGAGATGGCGAGGCTGTGTGCCGCGCAGGGTTGGTACCTGTCGTTCGCCGGGCCGGTGACGTTCGGCGCCAACGACGAGCTGCGCGCGGCCCTCGCGGCCGTGCCGCTGGGACAGGTCCTGGTCGAGACGGACGCGCCCTATCTCACGCCGCACCCCTACCGCGGACGGCCCAACGCGCCGTACCTCCTGCCCCACACCGTGCGGAAGGTGGCCGAGGTGACGGGGACCTCGCTCGAGGAGGTCTGCGCCCGGCTGAGCGGCACGGCCGAGCAGGTCTACGGCCCCTGGTGAGTCCTCGCCCGACCGGTGAGTCCCGGGCGGCGCGCCGGACGGGCTTTCCCCGGAGGTCACGTTTCCACTACGGTCTGCTTGTCCGTGATGCCCGGAGCGTCGCGTACGCGGGTCGAGACAGGAACGGAAGGTCACGTGGTCGGTGGCGACGGGGTGCGCAGGAGCTCCCTGACGGGTAGGTGGCGCCTCGCAGCGCAGGCCGCGATCCTGGCGACCGTGGTCGGGGCGACCGGAGTCTTCGCGGTGGCCCACAAGTCCGTGACTCTCGACCTGGACGGCGAGGTCAGCACGGTCAGCGCGTACGGCTCGACCGTCGGGGACCTGCTCGCCTTCCAGGACGTCGCGCTCAAGGACACCGACCTCGTGGAGCCCGCCGTGGACGAGCCCGCGACCGACGGGGGCACCATCGTCGTCCGGACCAGCCAGGAGATCTCGCTCGAGCTCGACGGGAAGTCGCAGACGTTCGTCACGACGGCCCGCACGGTCGGGGAGCTGCTCACCGCCCTGGGGCCGCGCGCCGAAGGAGCCATGACCTCGGCGTCCCGGTCGCAGTCGCTCGGCCGCGAGCAGATCCGGGTCTCGACCCTCAAGACCGTCCACGTCGCCGTGGACGGGGCGGTCGTGACCGCCACGACCTCCGAGGCGTCGGTCGAGGGGGTCCTGGAGCACGCGGGGATCACGCTGTCGGTGGGCGACGCGGCGTCGGTCCCGCTCGGTGCCGCAGCGGTCGACGGGATGCTCGTCCTCGTCACCCGCGCTGCGAGCGGCGCGGCGACGGTCACGGAGACCCTCCCGTTCGAGACCGAGGAGGTCAAGGACCCCTACCTCCCGCAGGGGCAGCGCAAGGTCCGCACGTCGGGCAAGGTCGGCGAGGCCGTGACGACGTACGCGATCCAGACGGTCGGCGGCACCGAGGTCTCGCGGACCGTGGTCGACCGTTCGGTCACGCGCGAGCCTCGTACCGAGGTCGTCGTGGTCGGTTCGCTCGATCCGTCGACCATCAAGGTCGACCCGGGCTCGTCCAAGGCGATCGCCAAGTCCCTCGCGGCCCAGCGCGGCTGGGGCGACGACCAGTTCGCGTGCCTCGACCTGCTCTGGATGAAGGAGAGTCGGTGGAACGCGACCGCGGAGAACAGGTCGAGCGGTGCGTACGGGATCCCGCAGGCGCTCCCGGGCTCCAAGATGGCCAGTGCCGGAGCCGACTGGCGGACCAACCCGGCGACCCAGATCACCTGGGGTCTGGGGTACATCGAGGGCCGCTACGGCACGCCCTGCGGCGCGTGGAGCCACTCGCAGGCCAAGGGCTGGTACTGAGCGAGGGCCGTGCGGAGACCCTGTGAGGGTTCTCTCGGTAGGGACGCTCCACGCCCCGACATAGGTGGAGAAAACCGGACAGGACGGTGGCGTCGCGTCCGGACGGGGTTGGCACTCGATAACGGATCGGTTACGGTCAACTGTCGCGCACTGCAGCCCGCCCTGCCGCCACCCGCTCATCACCGGGGGCGAGACGGACGGAGGGTGCGCGTCCTGCTGTCGGCCGGAGAACTGGTCCGTCGGTGGTAGACGACAGCCGGATCGGTCGTTCGGAACCAGCGGTAGGACGTCCTCGGACGCCCGTCCCGATGCTCCTCGGAGCGCAGGGTCCGTCGGTGGCGCGCTGCGTCGCCCGAAGCCCGTGCCCGGGAGGCTCGACGACTGGACTCGAGTGAACAACCCCATTGACCGGACCGCTCACGCGGCCAGCGCCGACAGCGCAGCCAACACCCCCCAGACCCCTTCTTCTCTCGACGGCGTCGAGGCACAGGCCTCCGCCCCCACAGCCACCAAGCGCCGCCGCTGGCCCCTGATCGCCGGTGCGACGGCCATCGCGCTCGTCGCGACCGGAGCAGTTGCCTACGGCAGCGCCAAGAAGACCGTCCAGCTCGACGTCGACGGCAACATCACCACGGTCTCGACGTTCGCGGGCTCGGTCGAGGGTTTCCTCGACGAGCAGGACGTACGCGTGACCGACCGCGACCTGATCGCTCCCGGGGCCGACGCGCCCCTGAGGAACGGTGCCGACGTCGTCGTGCGCTACGGGCGCCAGGTGACCGTGCAGACCGACGGCGCCCAGAGCGACGTGTGGCTCACCGCGCTCGACGCCGACGAGGCGCTCGACACCCTCGCGGCCCGTGGCAGCGACGTGCGCCTCGTGGCCTCGCGCTCGGGAGCCGACGGCCGTGCTGCCCTCTCCCTGCGCCTCGACGCGGACGGACCCGTCAACGTCGTGGCCGACGGCCAGACCAAGACGGCGCCCGACGGCAGCATCGGCGTCAACGCGATCCTCGACCAGCAGGGCGTGGTCCTGGGCGAGCTCGACCGCGTGTCGGTCGCTCGCACGGTCGAGCCCACGACCGACGGGACCACGGCAGAGGCGACCTCGGCCGACGAGACGACGACCCAGCCCGCGGTCTCGCTCGTCGTCCAGCGCGTCGCCGTGACCGAGACCCCGACCGTCACGCCCATCCCGTTCGAGACGGTCACCGAGCAGGACGCGAACCGTTTCGCGGACCTCGCCCCGGTCGTCAAGCAGGAGGGCGTCGAGGGCGCCTCGACCAAGGTCGAGAACGTGACCACGGTCGACGGTGTCGAGGAGTCCCGCGAGGTCGTCTCGGACGGCGTCACGTCCGAGCCGGTCGCCAAGATCGTGGTGCAGGGCACCAAGGAGCGGCCCAAGGCTGCACCCAAGGCCGCTGCGGCCCCCCAGGCCGCTGCTGCTGCACCCAAGGCGAGCGCGCCGGCAGCGGCGCCCGCTCCCGCGGCGAGCTCGGTCGGCGGCGACGTCTGGGCCGCGCTGGCCAAGTGCGAGTCGGGCGGTAACCCCGCGACGAACACGGGCAACGGCTACTACGGCCTCTACCAGTTCTCGGCCAGCACCTGGCGTGCGATGGGCGGCTCCGGCCTCCCGTCCGACGCGTCGGCCGCCGAGCAGACCCAGCGTGCGCAGGCCCTCCAGGCCCGTTCGGGCTGGGGACAGTGGCCGGCGTGCGCCCGGAAGCTCGGCCTGCTCTGAGCGGACCTGGTGCCTGATCACGGCGATACGCCGGGGTCGGACGAACGAGGGGTGTGGCCCACGGCGCGAGCCGTGGGCCACACCCCTCTCCCGTGCCGGCACGGTGCCCGTGCGTGAGGTTCGTGGGGGCGAGAGACCTGCCCCGGGTGCGACGTCAGGGTCTGTCCGGGTCCGACCGGATCGTCCTGTGACGTGGATCGCGGGCGAACGGGACCGACTTGGTGATCGATAACGAGTCGGTTACGGTCGAGTGTCCCGCGTGCAGAAGTCGCCTTGGTGTGATCGAGCGCGGGCGCCGTGTCGGCAGGCTGCACAGCCCAGGACCCGACACCCTGGACCGCCGGATCGGCTGGTCGAGCCCCTGGAGCGACCCCGTCGCCTCGCGCCGTGCGCGGACCAGGGCAGCGCCGCAGCGCGCGCCTCGACCCCCCCGTGCCCGGACAGCACGACGACTGGACCCGAGTGAAGAATCCCTTCCGCACCGCCGGCGCGCGCAGCGCGCACCCCACTCCTCTCACGCCTTCCGACACCACGGCCCCCGAGGACACCTTCCCTGCCGGCGTCGAGGCACAGGCCTCCGCCTCCACAGCCACCAAGCGCCGCCGCTGGCCCCTGATCGCCGGTGCGACGGCCGTCGCGCTCGTCGCGACCGGAGCGGTCGCCTACGGCAGTGCCAAGAAGACCGTCGAGCTCGACGTCGACGGCCAGATCACCTCGGTCAGCACGTACGCGGGCTCGGTCGAGGGCCTCCTCGCCGAGGAGGGTGTGCGCGTGACCGACCGCGACCTGGTCGCTCCCGGGGCCGACGCGCCCCTGAAGAACGGTGCCGACGTCGTCGTGCGCTACGGACGGCAGGTGACCGTGCAGACCGACGGCGCCCAGAGCGACGTGTGGCTCACCGCGCTCGACGCCGACGAGGCGCTCGAGACGCTCGCGGCGCGCGGCGGCGACGTGCGCCTCGTGGCCTCGCGCTCGGCGGCCGACGGCCGCGCCGAGCTCCCGGTGCGCCTCGACGCGGACGGGCCCGTCAACGTCGTCGCCGACGGCGTGACCCGGACGGCCCCGGACGGGTCCATCGGCGTGGACGCGATCCTCGAGCAGCAGGGCATCGTCCTGGGCGAGCACGACCGCGTCTCGGTGGCCCGCGACGCGTCGGCAGACCCCGCGGTGTCCCTCGTCGTCCACCGCGTGGTCGTCACGGACCTGCCGACCACGACCCCGATCCCGTTCGAGACCACCGTCCAGGAGGACGGGAACGTCTACAAGGACGAGGCCCCGACGGTCGCCCAGGAGGGCGTCGAGGGCGTGCACACGCTCGTCGAGCGCGTGACCACGGTCGACGGTGTCGAGGAGTCCCGCGAGGTCGTCTCGGACGGCGTCACGTCCGAGCCCGTCGCCAAGATCGTGGTGCAGGGCACCAAGGAGCGGCCGAGCGGCCCGGCTGCGGCCGGGTCGGCACGCGAGATCGGGCGCCAGCTCGTCGCGGCCCGCGGCTGGGGCGGCGAGCAGTTCGCGTGCCTCGACAAGCTCTGGACCAAGGAGAGCAACTGGAACTCGTCGGCGACCAACCCGTCGTCGGGCGCGTACGGGATCCCGCAGTCCCTGCCCGCCTCCAAGATGGCGAGCGCCGGGGCCGACTGGCGGACCAACCCCGCGACCCAGATCACCTGGGGCCTCAACTACATCGCGGGCAGCTACGGCACCCCGTGCGCCGCGTGGTCCCACTCGCAGGCGAGCAACTGGTACTGAGCTCGCGCAGGCGGACGTCGGTATCGAGCTGTCGAGCACGGCTCGCGGCGGGACCGGTGCAGGCCGTCGAGCACCGCTCGCGGCGGCCTGCACCGGTCCAACCGGTAGGCTTCCCCGCATGAACGACACCCCCAACGCCCTGCTCGGTCCGGCACAGATCCGCGACCTGGCAGGGCGTCTGGGCGTGCGGCCCACCAAGACGCTCGGACAGAACTTCGTGCACGACGGCGGGACGGTCCGCAAGATCGTCCGGACCGCCGGGATCGGCGCGGGGGACCGGGTGGTCGAGGTCGGGCCGGGCCTGGGCTCGCTCACCCTGGGCCTGCTCGAGGTGGGCGCGAGCGTCGTCGCGGTCGAGATCGACCCGCCCCTCGCGCAGCAGCTCGCCGCGACCGTGGCCGTGCACCAGCCCGACGCCGCAGACCGCCTGACGGTCGTGGCCGCGGACGCGCTCGAGGTCACCGAGCTCCCGGGCGAGGCGCCCACGGCGCTCGTCGCGAACCTGCCCTACAACGTGGCCGTCCCCGTCCTGCTGACCTTCCTCGAGCGCTTCGACTCGCTCGAGCGTGTCCTGGTCATGGTCCAGGCCGAGGTCGCGGACCGGCTCGCCGCCCCGCCCGGGAGCCGCACGTACGGCGTGCCGTCGGTCAAGGCCGCCTGGTACGCCTCGGCCCACCGTGCCGGGACCGTGGGGCGCAGCGTGTTCTGGCCCGTGCCGAACGTGGACTCCGCGCTCGTGGCGCTCGACCGCCGCGAGCCCCCGGCCACGACGGCGACGCGCGAGGAGGTCTTCGCGGTCGTCGACGCGGCCTTCGCCCAGCGCCGCAAGATGCTCCGTTCGGCCCTCGCGGGGATCGCGGGCTCGTCGGCTGCTGCGGTCGAGGCCCTCGAGCGTGCGGGCGTCGACCCGACGGCGCGCGGCGAGCGGCTCACGGTCGAGGAGTTCGCGCGCATCGCGGAGCAGCTCCCGCTCGTGCAGGCCGAGGCGGCCGCTTCCGCAGGCGAGCACCCGGAACGACCTGGCACAGTGGACGCGTGAGCCCCCACCTGTCCGCCGCGCCTCCGGTCTCCGTCCGGGTCCGGGCGCCCGGGAAGGTCAACCTGTCGCTGCGCGTCGGGGCACGCCAGGAGGACGGGTATCACCCTCTCGTGACGATCTTCCAGGCGGTCTCGCTCGTCGAGGAGGTCACGGCGACGCTCGAGACCCCCGGCGCCGGCCTGTCGTTGACGGTCTCGGGGGCGCAGGCCGAGCGCGTGCCGGTCGACGAGACGAACCTGGCGTGGCGGGCCGCGGAGTCCCTGGCGCGCTACACGGGCGTGGACGCCGACGTCCGGCTGCACATCCACAAGGGCGTGCCCGTCGCGGGCGGCATGGCGGGCGGCTCGGCCGACGCCGCGGCCGCGCTCGTGGCGTGCGACCTGCTGTGGGAGACGGGTCTGTCGCGGGCCGAGCTGTCCGACCTCGCGGCCGGGCTCGGCTCGGACGTCCCGTTCGGGCTCGTGGGTCACACGGCCGTCGGGACCGGGCGGGGGCACCTGCTGACGCCCGCGATGGCCCGGGGGGAGTTCCACTGGGCGTTCGCGGTCCGGGACGAGGGCCTGTCGACCGCCAAGGTGTTCCAGACGTTCGACGAGGTCGTGGGTGGGACCCCCGACGTCGAGCTGTCGGACGACACCGAGCTCATGCAGGCCCTGCGCGCGGGCGACCCCGTGGGCCTGGGCCGCGCCCTGCACAACGACCTGGAGCCGGCGGCGCTCGCCATGGCCCCCGAGCTCGGCCGGACGCTCGAGGTCGCTCACGAGGTGGGCGCGCTCGGCGTGATCGTCTCGGGCTCTGGCCCCACGGTCGCGGCGCTCGCCCGCAGCAGGCAGCACGCGCTCGCGATCGCGGCCTCCTGGACGGCCGCAGGCGTCGCCGACTCGGTGCACTGCGCCACGGGCCCGACGTCGGGCGCGCGCGTCCTGGCCTCCTGACCGTCCGCGCTCGGCCGGACCGGGCGCGGCGCGTGGCCGGAGGCGGACCTCGGTCGACGGCACGTGCACGCCGAGCCCGCGGCTCGCTGCTCGCGGGGGCCGGTGCGGGGCAGCCCTCCCCGGGGTCCCGGCACACGATGCCCGGCGCGTATCCTCGCTAAGGCACTTCTCCCTCTCGAAGGAACTCATGGCACACCTCCTCGGCGCCGACGACATCCGTCTCGTCGTCGGCACCCGCACCCTGCTCGACGGCGTGAGCCTGGGCCTCGACGACGGCGACCGCGTGGGCGTCGTCGGCCCCAACGGGGCCGGGAAGTCGACGCTGCTGCGCCTCCTCGCGGGGACCGCCGTGCCCGACGCCGGACGTGTCACCCGGGTGGGCGGGCTCCGGATCGGCATGCTCGACCAGCGCGACGAGTCGCCCGCGGGCACGAGCATCCGCGACCTGGTCCACGGCGAGTCCGCCGAGCACACGTGGGCGGGCGACGCGGGCATCCGCGCGGTCCACGCGGGCCTGCTCGGCGACCTGGACCTCGACGCCCCGGCGAACACCCTCTCGGGTGGGCAGCGTCGGCGCGTGGCGTTGGCCGCCCTGCTCGTCGCCGACCACGACGTGCTGTTCCTCGACGAGCCCACCAACCACCTCGACGTCGAGGGCGTCGCGTGGCTCGCCGAGCACCTGCAGGCGCGGTACGCGCGCCCCGGTGCCCGAGGAGCGCTCGTGGTCGTGACGCACGACCGCTGGTTCCTCGACGCGGTGTGCACGCGCATGTGGGAGGTCACGGGCGACGGGACGGGAGCGGTCGAGGGGTACGAGGGCGGGTACGCGGCCTACGTCCTGGCCCGTGCCGAGCGGGCCCGGACCGCCGCCGTCACGGCCGAGAAGCGCAACAACCTGCTCCGCAAGGAGCTGGCCTGGCTGCGCCGCGGGGCCCCCGCCCGCACGTCCAAGCCCAAGTTCCGGCTCGACGCGGCCGCGGCGCTCATCGCCGACGAGCCGAACCCGCGCGACACGCTCGAGCTCACGCGCATGGCCACGCGCCGCCTCGGCAAGGACGTGCTGGACCTCGAGGACGTCACGGTCCGCATGCCGGCTCGCGACGGGGACCCCGATGCCGCGGAGAAGGTCCTGTTCGACGACGTCACGTGGCGCCTCGGCCCGGGCGACCGCTACGGCGTGGTCGGGGTCAACGGCGCGGGCAAGACGACGCTCCTGCGCCTGCTGGCCGGGCGGCTGGCGCCGACCGCGGGCACGGTCAAGCGCGGCAAGACGATCCACGTCGCCGAGCTGACCCAGGACGTCGACGAGCTCGACGAGATCGGCGGCCTGCGGGTCGTGGAGGTCATCGAGCAGGAGAAGCGCACGGTCGCGGTCGACGGCAAGGAGCTCACGGCGGCCCAGCTCGTCGAGCGCCTCGGGTTCACGCGCGAGCGTTCGCAGACCTTGGTCCGTGACCTGTCGGGCGGCGAGCGCCGCCGCCTGCAGCTCCTGCGCCTGCTCGTCGGCGAGCCCAACGTGCTGCTGCTCGACGAGCCCACCAACGACCTCGACACCGACACCCTGGCAGCCATCGAGGACCTCCTCGACGGCTGGCCCGGGACGTTGATCGTGGTCTCGCACGACCGCTACCTGCTCGAGCGGGTCTGCGACCGCGAGGTCGCGCTCCTGGGCGACGGGACCATCCGCGACCTGCCGGGCGGGGTCGAGGAGTACCTCGCGCTGCGCAAGGCCGCGATCGCCGCGTCAGCGGGGTCGTCGCGTGCGGGCGGGACCCGTGCGGGGGCGACCGCCTCCGAGACCGGTGCGTCGTCGTCGGGCACGGGGAGCACGGGCGACGCGACGGACGCCCAGCCGGCCCCCTCGGGAGCGGACGTGCGCGCAGCGAAGAAGGAGATCGGTCGCATCGAGCGTCGCCTGTCCAAGATCGCCGAGCTCGAGGCGCGCCTGCACGACAAGATGGCGGCCCAGGCGACCGACCACGCGGCGGTCCTCGACCTCGACAAGCAGCTCCGGGAGCTCGCGGACGAGAAGGAGGCGCTCGAGACCGAGTGGATGGAAGCGGCCGAGCTGCTCGACTGACGCCTGCCCCGCCCCTCGCCCATCGTTCAGCGGGAAGCGGTCACGCCTCGAACTGGCCCACGACCGTGCGCAGCAGGTTCGCGAGGCCCAGCCGGTCCGCGGGCTCGAGCGCCGCGAGGACCTCGCGCTCGACGGCCAGCAGGTCCGTCATGGCGGCGTCGACGCGCTCGAGGCCCTCGGGCGTGAGCTCGACGAGCACGCCGCGGCGGTCGTCGGGGGAGCGGTGACGCTGCACCAGGCCGCGGGCCTCGAGCCGGTCGATCCGGTTGGTCATGGTGCCGCTCGTGACGAGCGTCTGCGTGATGAGGGCGCCGGGCGAGAGGCGGTACGGCTCGCCCGCCCGGCGCAGCGCGGACAGCACGTCGAACTCCCAGGTCTCCAGATGGCCGCGCGCGAACGCGCTGCGGCGCGCGAGATCCAGGTGCCGGGCCAGCCGGCTGACGCGGGAGAACACGGTGAGCGGCTCGACGTCCAGGTCCGGACGCTCGCGCTGCCAGGCGTCGACGATGCGGTCGACCTCGTCCGGGTGCGGGTGCTGCATGACGTGAGGCTACTCGACATTCCTCGACATCAAGAGTCTTGACGGGCCTCCCGCCCCCGGACGGGCCCCTGTCAGCTCGCGCGCAGGGCGTCCTTGAGCTTGATCCGGCCCCCGGTGCGGAGCACCGCGTTCGAGTAGATCTTGCCCGCGAGCCACACCAGGACCGGCACGAGGGCCAGCGACAGGCCGACCGCGAGCAGGATCTCCCACGTCTCGACCGTGCCCAGCGCGATGCGGATGGGCATGAGCAGCGGCGAGCAGAACGGGATGTACGAGAGCCACACGACCAGCGGGTTCTCGGGGTCCCACGGGCCGATCGAGATCCCGATGATGTACGGGATCATCATGAGCATCAGGACCGGGGTGATGACCGATCCCACGTCCTCCTGGCGCGAGACCAGGGCCGCGAGCGCCGCCAGCGCGAGCGAGTACATGACGAACCCGATCACGAACCACACGAGCACCCAGGCCGCGGTCGCGCCCAGGTTCACGCTGCTCGCGTCGACGAGCCCCAGCGCGAACGCCGTCCCGACACCGCCCCCGACGACCACGACGAGCTGGATCAGCCCGATCGCTCCGATGCCCAGGACCTTGCCCGCCATGAGCTGCCACGGGCGGATCGTCGCGAGCAGCAGCTCGACCACGCGGCTCGTCTTCTCCTCGACGACGCCCTGCGCCACGAGCTGGCCGCACGTCATGAGGGCGATGAAGATGAGGATGCCGCCGACCATGCCCGTGACGATCTGGGCGGGGTCGCGCTCCTCGGCGGGCTCGAGCGACTCGACCGTGGGGGCCGCGGACGCGATCTCCTGCGCGACCGCGGACGGGTCGCCGCCCAGGTCGGTGATGGCGCCGGACAGCGCGGCCTGCTGGGCCAGCCCCGTGAAGACGGGGGTCAGGGTGGAGCCCAGCTCCTCCTTGACCACGACCGTGAAGGACCCGGCGGTGCCGGTCACGAGCGCGTCGAGGCTGCCGTCGGCGACCTGCTCCCGGCCGTCGGTCTCCGAGACCTCGCTGACCTGGATCTCGGTGCCGACCGCGCCCCCGGCGGCCTCGAGCTGCGGCCCCAGGGCCTCGGCGCCCGACGTGACGCCGACCTTCTGGGCCGCGGGACCCTGGTCGCCCACGACGCTCAGCAGGAACCCGCCGAGCACCACGCCCACGAGCAGGGCGACCGTGGTCCAGACGAACGCCTTGGACCGGATGCGTGTCGAGATCTCCCGGCCGGCCACGAGCGAGACCGCGCCCCACGTGCTCACGGGCGAGTGGCGGGTCGTCGTCGGCTGTCGCACGGCGCTCATGCCGAGGCCTCCTGTCGGGTCGAGGGGGTCGAGGGGGAGCCGGCCGTGCTGTCGGGCGAGGGGGCCTCGTCGCTGCTCACGACGTGGCGGAACAGCTCGGTCAGCGACGGGCGCTGCGGCGTGAACTCGCGCACGGGCCCTGTGGCCAGGGCCGCGCGCAGCACCGTCTGCTCGGCCCCGTCCTGCGGCGAGTCGACCTCGAGGAAGGTCCTGACGCCGTCGTACCGCAGGACGCGGACGCCCGGGAGCTCGGACGCCCAGCCGGGCGGCGCCTCCGGGGCGTCGACGACCCACTGCGGGCGCTGCGTCGCGCGCAGCTCCTCGATCCCACCGACCTCGACCATCTCGCCCGCCTTGACGATCCCCACGCGGTCGCACAGCCGCTCGACCAGGTCGAGCTGGTGCGACGAGAAGACGACGGGGACGCCTGCGGCGGCGCGGTCGCGCAGGACGCCGCTCATGACGTCGACCGCGACGGGGTCCAGGCCGGAGAAGGGCTCGTCGAGCACCAGGATGTCGGGGTCGTGCACGAGCGCGGCGGCGAGCTGCACGCGCTGCTGGTTGCCGAGCGAGAGCTTCTGGACCTCGTCGCCGCGGCGCGCGTCGATCCCCAGGACCTGCGTCCAGTGCTCCATCGCGGAGCGGGCCGCGGCGGTGCCCAGCCCGTGCAGCCGGGCCAGGTAGACGAGCTGGTCGCCGACCTTCATCTTGGGGTAGAGCCCGCGTTCCTCGGGCATGTAGCCGATCCGACGGCGCATGGCCAGGTCGAGCGCGCGGCCGTCCCACCGGACCTCGCCCGAGTCGGGCGCGAGCACGCCGAGCGCGATGCGCATGGTCGTCGTCTTGCCCGCCCCGTTCGAACCGACGAAGCCGAAGATCTCCCCGGCCCCCACCGTGAAGGACATGTCGCGCAGGGCGCGCACGGTCCCGTAGGTCTTGTTCAACCTGTCGATCTCGAGAGTCGCCATGAACCAACGAAACCACGGACGGCACGAGCCGTCACGGGCGGAATGTCACGGGTTTCGCCTCGTGGCGGGGCCGGGCAGAGGCCCGGGAGCGTGCGGACGCGCTCAGGCCTCGGGGCGCGGCTTGCTCGTGAGCGCGGGCTTCTTCTCCATGCCGGACAGGCCGTTCCACGCGAGGTTCACCAGGTGCGCCGCGACGTCGGCCTTCTTGGGGCTGCGGACGTCGAGCCAGTACTGGCCCGTCAGGGCGACCATGCCCACGAGCATCTGCGCGTAGATGGGGGAGACCCGGGGGTCCAGGCCGCGCCGCTTGAACTGGTCCGCGAGCAGGTGCTCGACCTGCGTCGCGACGTCACCGATGAGGCTCGAGAACGTCCCGGTCGCCTGGGCGACGGGCGAGTCGCGCACGAGGATGCGGAAGCCGTCCTCCGACGTCTCGATGTACGTCAGGAGGGCCAGCGCCGTGCGCTCGAGCAGGACCTTGGGATGCCCGCCGGACGACAGTGCGCCCGTGAGCGCCGAGGTCAGGCCCTGGATCTCGCGGTCGACGATGACCGCGTAGATGCCCTCCTTGCCCCCGAAGTGCTCGTAGACGACGGGCTTGGACACCTCGGCGCGTGCGGCGATCTCCTCGACGCTCGTGCCCTCGAAGCCCTTCTCGGCGAACAGGACGCGGCTCACCTGCAGAAGCTGTTCGCGGCGCTGGCTCGCCGTCATGCGGGATCTGGGAGGTCGTCTGGAGTCTGCTGCCACGGGTCCATCATGCCGTGCCGGTGCTCGCGGGGTCGGGGCGCGCGCTGTGCTGGGACGGGGTGCAGGGCCCGCGAGTGACGTGCTCCTCACACGTTCTCCCCACGTCCAGGACCCGTTCGGGCGTGGAGCACGGCGCCGGACCTGGCAGACTGTTCTCCGGACGAGCGATGGCGCGCGCGGTCGGGGGTCGCCCCGCGGGTGTGCGCGTGTGTCTGGTCCGTTCCGCCTTGGTGTAATCGGCAGCACAAGGGTTTTTGGTGCCTTTAGTCCAGGTTCGAGTCCTGGGGGCGGAGCTCGTGCAACCAACCCGATGGGAGCCCCAGTGACCGACGCTGTGCCCGACGCACCGCCAGTGCCAGCCGCAGTCATCGTCCTCGCCGCTGGTGCGGGGACGCGGATGAAGTCCGCAACCCCCAAGGTGCTCCACCCGCTCGCCGGGCGCAGCATGCTCGGCCACGCGTTGGTCGCAGCGCGCGACCTGTCACCGCAGCGGATCGCCGTCGTGGTCCGCCACGAGCGCGACCTCGTGGCCGCCGCCGCGCTCGAGGTCGTCCCGTCGGCCCTCGTGGTCGACCAGGACGACGTGCCCGGGACCGGGCGAGCCGTCCAGTGCGCGGTCGAGGCGCTCGACGTCCGGGCGCAGGCCGAGGCAGCGGTCCACGGCGTGCCGATCGGGCACGAGGGACGCGGACCGGTCGAGGGGCTCGAGGGGTCGGTCGTCGTCCTCGCGGGCGACATCCCGCTCCTGGACGCCGCGACGCTCTCCGAGCTGCTCGCCGTGCACCACTCGGGCGGCAACGCGATCACGGTCCTGACGACCGAGGTCGACGACGCCACGGGCTACGGCCGGATCGTGCGTGACGCGCAGGGCGGCGTGCTGAGCATCGTCGAGCACAAGGACGCGACCCCCGAGCAGCGCGCCATCCGCGAGATCAACTCGTCGGTCTACGTGTTCGACGCCGGGATCCTGCGCGGCGCGCTGCGCCAGGTCACGCAGGACAACTCGCAGGGCGAGGTCTACCTGACCGACGTCCTGCAGATCGCCCGCGAGGGCGGCGGACGCGTCGGCGCGCTGCGCGTGGCCGACCCGCTGCTCGTCGAGGGTGCCAACGACCGCGCGCAGCTCGCGACGCTGCGCGCCGAGCTCAACCGCCGCATCCTCACGCGCTGGATGCTCGACGGCGTGACCGTGATCGACCCGGCCACGACCTGGGTCGACGTCGACGTGGACCTCGGCCACGACGTGACGTTGCTGCCGGGCACCCAGCTGCACGGCGCGACCACGGTCGGAGCGGGCTCGACGATCGGCCCCGACACGACGCTCACCGACATGGAGATCGGCGCGGGGGCCACCGTGGTCCGCACGCACGGCAGCCTGTCGGTCATCGGTGACGGCGCGAGCGTCGGCCCCTTCGCCTACCTGCGCCCCGGCACGGTCCTGGGCGAGAAGGGCAAGATCGGCACGTTCGTCGAGACCAAGAACTCGACGATCGGGACCGGCTCCAAGGTGCCGCACCTGTCCTACGTGGGCGACGCGACGATCGGTGAGCACACCAACATTGGCGCCGCGAGCATCACGGTCAACTACGACGGTGTCTCCAAGCACCGCACGGTCATCGGTTCGCACGCCCGGACCGGCGCGGACAACATGTTCGTCGCCCCGGTGACGGTGGGCGACGGGGCCTACACGGCCGCCGGCTCCGTGATCCGTCGCGACGTGCCGGCCGGCGCGCTCGGCGTGAGCGGTGCACCGCAGCGCAACGTCGACGGCTGGGTCGCCCGCCGTCGTCCCGGCACGGCCGCGGCAGAGGCCGCAGCCCGTGCGCACGAGACCGACGACGAGACGCCCCCGCCGCTGGGCGCCCAGGCCCAGGCACAGCTCGCCGAGGCCTCCGCGACGCCCCCGACCCCCCGACCGACCCCCGTGCCTGCCAGCCCGGGTGTCCCCACCGTCCCCGACGGATCCAGCACCACGACCAGCAGCACGAACGAAGGGTCTTCCCCACGATGAGCAGCACGATCGCCGGCACCGGGGACAAGTCCCTCGTCCTCGCCTCCGGGCGCGCGCACCCCGAGCTCGCCAAGGACGTCGCGCGGGAGCTGGGCATCGACCTGCTCCCCACGACCGCGTACGACTTCGCCAACGGCGAGATCTACGTGCGCTTCGGGGAGAGCGTCCGCGGCGCGGACATCTTCCTCCTGCAGAGCCACACCGCGCCGATCAACCAGTGGATCATGGAGCAGCTGCTCATGGTCGACGCGGCCAAGCGCGCCTCGGCCAAGACCATCACGGTCGTCCAGCCCTTCTACGGCTACGGCCGCCAGGACAAGAAGCACCGTGGGCGCGAGCCCATCTCGGCCCGCCTCATGGCGGACCTCTTCCGGACCGCCGGCGCCGACCGCCTCATGAGCGTCGACCTGCACGCCGCACAGACCCAGGGCTTCTTCGACGGCCCGGTGGACCACCTGTGGGCCATGCCGATCCTCACGGACTACGTCCGCACGCGCGTCGACACGACGAACGTCACGGTCGTCTCGCCCGACGCGGGCCGTATCCGCGTGGCCGAGCAGTGGGCCGCGAAGCTCGGCGGGGGGCCGCTCGCGTTCGTCCACAAGACGCGCGACATCACGCGCCCCAACCAGTCCGTCGCCAACCGCGTCGTGGGTGACGTCGAGGGGCGCGACTGCGTCCTGGTCGACGACCTGATCGACACGGGCGGCACCATCGCAGAGGCCGTCAAGGTGTGCCTCGCGGCCGGGGCCAAGTCGGTCATCGTCGCGGCGACGCACGGCGTGCTCTCCGACCCGGCGGCCCAGCGCCTGTCCGAGTGCGGTGCGAGCGAGGTCGTCGTGACCGACACGCTCCCGATCGCCGCGGAGAAGCGCTTCCCGCAGCTCACGGTGCTCTCGATCGCGCCGCTCCTCGCCCGCGCGATCCGCGAGGTCTTCGACGACGGCTCGGTCACGTCGCTGTTCGACGGCAACAGCTGAGTCCGGCTCCGTCCGACGGCCCGGTCCCTCGACTCGTTCGAGGAGCCGGGCCGTCGTCGTCCTCCCGAGGGGACCGAGCGGCACGTGCGGCAGGTGGGACGGGCGGCTCCGTCGTCGGGCTGGCAAGATGCCTGCTGTGAGCCAGACGCAGACCCAGGACCTGTCCGCCGGCGTGACCACCACGGGGCAGGGGGCCGCCACGGCGGTGCCCGACGTCGTCGTGGTCGAGCTCGGTGCCGAGGCGAGCGGCGACGACGTCCAGGTCGCGCTCGACTCCGCCAACGAGGGGGTCCGTGCCGCGCGCGAGGCGCTGCTCGCGGGCGGGGTCGCGGACGAGGACCTGCGCACCGCGCAGACGTCCACGTGGACGCAGCAGTCCCAGCAGCCCGACGGCGCCACGATCCTGCGCGTCACGGCCCGCCTCACGCTGCGGGTCACGGTGCGCGACGTCGGGGCGTCAGGAGAGCTCGTGCGCGCCGCGCTGGGCGCCGCCGGACCCGTCGCCCGGCTCGACTCGATGCGCTTCGCCGTGAGCGCCCCCGGACCCCTCGCGGTCGCGGCCCGCGAGGAGGCGTTCGCCGACGCCCGGACCAGGGCCGAGCAGTACGCGGCCCTCGCGGGCCGGACGCTCGGCGCGGTCGTCGAGGTCAGCGAGCAGGGCAGCGGGTTCGCCCCGGTGCCCCGCATGATGTCCGCCAAGGCCGCCGGCGCTCACGACGCGCTGGCCGTGGACCCTGGGCACGAGCAGGTCGACGCGAGCGTGACCGTGCGCTGGGCGTGGGCGGACTGAGCATGTTCTTCTGGGGCGGGCTCAGGGCCGTCCGAGGGCGCGGTACGTCCAGCCGGCGGCCCGCCATGCCGCAGGGTCCAGGGCATTGCGCCCGTCGAGGATGCGTCGGTGCGCGACGAGCTCGCCGAACGCCGCGGGATCGAGCGTCCGGTACTCCTCCCACTCGGTGAGCAGCACCACGACGTCGGCGTCCGCGGCGGCCTCCTCGGCCGTGTCCGCGAACTTGAGGTCGGGCACCATCCGGCGGGCGTTCTCGATGGCCTGCGGATCGGTCAGGACGACGCGAGCGCCCTGGAGGTGCATCTGGGTCGCGACGTTGAGCGCCGGGGAGTCGCGCGTGTCGTCGCTGTCGGGCTTGAACGCCGCGCCGAGCACCGCGATGTTGCGTCCGACGATGGAACCTCCGCAGACCTCGCGGGCCAGGTCGACCATCCGTACCCGTCGGCGCATGTTGATCGAGTCGACCTCCCGGAGGAACGACAGCGCCTGGTCCACCCCGAGCTCGCCTGCACGTGCCATGAAGGCGCGGATGTCCTTGGGGAGGCAGCCTCCACCGAAGCCGAGCCCCGCATTGAGGAACCGGCGCCCGATCCGCGCGTCGTGACCGATCGCGTCCGCGAGGACGGTCACGTCACCGCCCGTGGCCTCGCACATCTCCGCCATGGCGTTGATGAACGAGATCTTGGTCGCGAGGAACGAGTTCGCGGCGACCTTCACCAGCTCGGCCGTCGCGTAGTCGGTGGCGACCTTGGGGACGCCTTCGGCCAGGAGCGAGGCGTAGACCTCGTCGAGCACGGACTCGCTGTGGCGGTCGACGTCCTCGGGTGGCAGACCGTAGACCAGGCGGTCCGGATGCAGCGTGTCGTCGACCGCGTGGCCCTCGCGGAGGAACTCCGGGTTCCAGACGAGGTGAGCGCCCGGGCTCACCTCGCGGACGCGCTCGGCGAGCCGTCCCGCGGTGCCGACCGGGACCGTGGACTTGCCGACGACCAGGTCGCCCGGCTCGAGCGAAGGGAGCAGCGCCTCGACGGCGGCGTTCACGTAGGCCAGGTCGGCGGCGTACTCCCCGCGCTTCTGAGGGGTCCCGACGCACAGGAAGTGCACGCGGGAGCCGTGGGCGAGCGTCACGTCGGTCGTGAAGGTCAGTCTGCCCGAGGCGATGCCCTGGGCGAGGACGTCCGGGAGACCGGGCTCGAAGAACGGCGCCTGGGCACGGTTGAGGGCGTCGACCTTGTCCGCGTCGAGGTCGACACCCACCACCTCGTGGCCGAGCACGGCCATGCTCGCAGCGTGCACCGCGCCCAGGTACCCGCAGCCGATGACCGACAGTCTCACGGTGAACTCCTCGGAGGCTCTTGACGGTGGGCGACCCGAAGGAAGCAGAGATCGCTCACGCTACTACCGGGACCGAACACATCGACCGTGCGGTGTGGATGAAGGTTCTGCCGGGGGCGGGTGAACTTGTCGTCGAGCGCGGTGAGGTCGGGCCGCTGGCCGGTTCCGCCGAGGAGCGTGACAAATCTCAGGGCTTCGGTGAGCCCGGGCGCGCTACGTTTGTCGGCATGCTGATCATCGAGGACTACCTCCTGCTCGTGCTGGACGACGTCACGGGCAAGCCCGTCGGTGACAGCTCGTACCTCCAGCAGATCGCCGGCGGTGCGCTCCTCGTCGAGCTCGCCCTCCGAGGACGGGTCGACCTCGCGGGCGACGGCTCGGGCTGGCGCTCGGGACGCGTCGTGGTCCGCGACCAGTCGCCGACCGGGCGGTCGCTGCTCGACGACGCGCTCACCGTGGTGAAGTCGAGGGAGGGGTCCAAGCCCAAGAGCCTCGTCGAGGCCCTCTCGCGGACCAAGCCGGCCGACGCCGCGCTCGACGACCTCGTCGCGCGTGGCCTGCTGCGCCGCGAGGACGGTCGGATCCTCGGCATCTTCCCCACGACGCGCTGGCCCGCGGCGGACTCGCGTCACGAGGGCGAGCTGCGGGGCACGCTCGCGCGCGTCCTGCTCGACGGCGGGGTGCCCGACGAGCGGACCGGGGCGCTCGTCGCGATCCTCGCCGCCACCCGGCAGGCAGGGCGTGTCATGGCTGCCGGTGCACCGCTCACGGCCTCCGAGCGTCGGGCCGTGGACCATCGGGCCACGGCGCTCGCCGAGGGGAGCTGGGCGGCCGGGGCGACCCGGAAGTACGTCGAGGAGATCACCGCGGCCACGACCGCGGCGATCACGACGACCGTGGTCATCGCCGGGGCGACCGCCTGACCCGCACGCCCTGCCCGCTTCCCACCCGCTTCCCGCTCGTGTCGCGACACGAGCGGGTTTCCCTTGACGTCGTGCGCCCAGGTACAGTAGTCCGGTTGCCTCGGCGAGGGACGTCTGACGGCCGGTGAGTCACCGGAAGGTCAGCAGGATCCTGAAGGATCCCCGTAATCGACTGGGCGGTCGTCCTCGTGCGCCCGTCATGTGTCCCGCGCCGACGCAGCCGCCCGTCCTCCGGTGACCAACCAGCCGGCCGGACAGCCGACTGCTTCCCACTGGTGGTCGGCCCGCAAACGTTCTTCAGGAGCTCACGTGTCCGATATCAAGCTTGTCGCAGAGGCCCGCACCGAGTTCGGCAAGGGTGCCGCCCGCCGTACCCGCCGCAACAACCAGATCCCCGCCGTCCTGTACGGGCACGGCACGGACCCGGTCCACGTCGCGCTCCCCGCGCACCAGACCACGCTCGCCCTCAAGCACTCGAACGCGCTCTTCACGATCGCTCTCGACGGCACCGAGGTCCTGGCCCTGGCCAAGGACGTCCAGCGTGACCCGGTCAAGGACGTCGTCGAGCACATCGACCTCCTCATCGTGAAGAAGGGCGAGAAGGTCGACGTCGACGTTCCCGTCCACGTCATCGGTGAGGCCGCTCCCGGCACCATCCACATCGTCGAGCAGCTCACGCTCTCGATCCAGGCCCTGGCGACCAACCTGCCCGAGGTCATCTCGGTCGACATCACCGGCCTCACCGCCGGCACGGTCGTCTTCGCCGGCGACATCGCGCTGCCCGAGGGCAGCGTCCTCGTGACCGAGCCGACCGCCGACGTCGTGCTCATCACCGAGCCGCGCGTCGAGGCGACGGCCGCCGAGGTCGCCGCCGAGGCAGAGGCCGCTCCGCTCGTCTGATCGACCTGACGGTCCGATCCACCGTTCTGGACCCGGTCCTCGAGCGGCAGGACCCTGACGACCCGAGGCGTCCGGTGCAGCACTGCACCGGACGCCTCGGTACGTTCCCCCGACCTCGACCAAGGACACAGGTGACATGACCGACCAGCCGTGGCTCGTCGTCGGGCTGGGGAACCCCGGCCCCACCTATGCGGGCAACCGCCACAACGTCGGGCACATGGTGCTCGACGTCCTGGCCGGCCGCTCCGGCTCGACCTTCAGCGCGCACAAGGCCCGCGCGGCCGTCGCCGAGGCCCGTCTCGGCGTGCTGCCCGGCGGAGCGCCGGGGCCGCGCGTCATCCTGGCCAAGCCCTCGACGTACATGAACACGTCGGGCGGCCCGGTCGCGGGCCTCGCCCAGTACTTCGGGATCGACCCCGACCACGTGGTCGTCGTGCACGACGAGGTCGACATCCCGTTCGGCGACGTCAAGCTCAAGTCGGGCGGTGGCGAGGGCGGCCACAACGGGCTGCGCGACATCACCAAGGCGCTCGGGACCCGCGACTACCTGCGCGTGCGCGTGGGCGTCGGCCGCCCCCCGGGGCGCATGGACACGGCCGACTTCGTCCTCAAGAACTTCTCGGGCGCCGAGGCCAAGGAGCTGCCCTTCCTGCTCGACGACGCCGCCGACGCGGTCGAGATGGTCCTCACCGAGGGGCTGCTCGCGGCCCAGGGGAAGTTCCACACCAAGGCGTGAGGCCGTCGCTCCGCGCCCCGAGGGCGCGGACGGATGGCGTTTCACCCGGGTGAGGTGTCCTTGTCGCCCCGTTTCGCCCCGACCCCGCACCTAGGCTGGATCGATATCCATTCCTGGGCGGGTCTCCGACGTCCTGCCCCACGACGGAGGCACGATGACCGACGGTGTGGCACTGGCGCACGACTACGCGACGCAGCGCGGCGGCGCCGAACGGGTGGCGCTCTGGCTCGCCGAGGCGTTCCCGGGCGCGCCGATGTACACCACCTTGTACGACGCCGACGGGACGTTCCCGGAGTTCGCGGATCTCGACCTGCGCACCTCGGCCCTCGACCGTGTCGGCCCCCTGCGCCGTCACCACCGGCTTGCGCTGCCGTTCCTCGCCCCCGCCGTCTCGGCGCAGCGGGTCGAGGCCGACGTCCTGCTCGCGAGCTCGACGGGCTGGGCCCACGGCTACCGGGGGGCCGGGCGCACCGTCGTCTACTGCCACGCCCCGGCCCGGTGGCTCTACCAGCGTGACCGCTACCTGGGCGGCCGGGACGGCGCGAGCGCGCTCGACCGCCTGCGCGGCGGGGTCGCCTCGACCGCGCTGTCCGCGCTCACCCCTGCCCTGCGGGGCTGGGACCGGCGAGCCGCCGAGCGCGCCGACGTCTACCTCGCCAACTCGACCGTCACGCAGCGGGCGATCCGCGACGCCTACGGCATCGAGGCGGAGATCCTGCCGCCGCCACCCGCGATGATGCCCGCGGGGGCCGAGCGCGAGGTGCCGGGGCTCGAACCGGGCTTCCTGCTGTGCGTTGCCCGGCTGCTCCCGTACAAGAACGTCGACGTCCTGATCGAGGCTGCCCGCCTGGCCGGCAGACAGCTCGTGATCGTCGGCGACGGTCCCGACCGTGCACGCCTCGAGGGGCTCGCCGCGCGCGGGCGAGCGACCACCGGACGCTGGGGCACGCCGTCGGGCACGGGGCGCACGGGCGGCCGGACGACGCTCCTGGGTCGCGTCGACGATCCCGAGCTGCGGTGGCTCTACCGCCACTGCTCGATGCTCGTCGCGGCCTCGTACGAGGACTACGGTCTCTCGCCGCTCGAGGCGGGGGCGTTCGGACGCCCGTCGGTCGTCCTGCGCGACGGCGGCTACCTCGACACCGTGGTCGACGGGGTGACGGGGACGTTCTTCGACGCCCCCGAGCCCGGACTCGTCGCGCAGGCCGTCCAGGAAGCCCTGGGCGTCTCGTGGGATGATGGCGCTCTGACGTCGCACGTCGAGACCTTCGCGCTCCCGCGCTTCGTCGCTCGGCTCCGCGAGGTGGTAGACGCGCAACGAGGGCTCGTGCACACGGAGCTCAGCACGCCAGGGGAGAGGAACCCATGACCGTCCGGGAGTTCATCCGTACCGTGTGGGCCGGCAAGTGGTACGTGCTGGCGGCCGTGCTCGTGGTCGTCGCCGGCGCGACGTTCTACGTGCAGAACCAGGAGACCGTCTACCGGGCGACGGCGACGGTCCAGATCACGTCCGTGCAGTCCTCGCAGGGCGGGGACACCCCGGTCCAGGTCACGGTCACGACGGGGCTCGACGACGTCACCTCCGAGCCGGTCGTGACGCAGGCAGCGGACGAGCTCGGGTCCCCCGCCACGCCGGAGAGCGTCGCGAGCTCCGTGACGGCAGAGGTGGCATCCGAGGACGGGGCACTCATCGCGGTCAACGCCGAGAGCCTGGACCCCGACGAGTCGGTCGACACGGCCAACGCCGTGGCCACCGCCTACGTGGCCCAGCTGTCGGTCCTCCGGGACGCGCAGAGCGCTGACATCACGGCCCGCATGCAGGCCCTCAGCGAGAAGCTCGCGAGCGTCACCGCTCGGCTGGGGCCGGACCCGACCAACCCGCTCGTCCTCGCCGAGCAGGACGCGATCGTCACCGAGTACAAGAGCCTCATCACCCAGAACAACACCCTGAGCTCGATCACGACGCCAGGGGTCGTGGCGACCCCCGCGACCTCGGCCGAACCGCTCGGGCTCGGGACCCCGCTCGTGCTGGCGATCGCCCTGCTGGCCGGTCTCGTGGCCGGGATCGGCATCGCGTTCGCCCGTCGCGGCCTCGACCTCCATGTCCGGACGGCGGCCGAGGCCTCGCGTCTCGCCGACGCCCCCGTCCTCGCCGAGCTGTACGAGGTGCGCGCCGCGGACAAGGAGTTCCACCGCTCGCGCACCCTGCCCATCTCCAGCCGGGTCGCGACGCCGTTCACCGAGTCCATCAGAGAGCTCCGCACGGCGGTCCAGGTCTCGCTCGGCGACACGGAGCGGATCGTCGTGGTCGTCACGGCCGTGGACCCTCATGCGCCGCGCTCGTTCATCGCGGCCAACCTGGCTGCGTCGTTCGCGCTCAGCGGTCGTCGGACCATCGCGGTCTCCGGCGACCTGCGCCGGCCGCAGCTCGACCGGATCCTCCCGCCACCGGAGGGCTGGAGCGGCGGCGACAACGAGCTGCGCCCCACGGCGGTCCACAACCTGAGCGTCTTCCCGGTGCCGGTCGAGGAGCTCGACCCGGCCGACTACCTGGCCACGGCCGAGGCGCGGCGGCTCGTCGACGACCTCCGTGGTCAGGCCGACGTGGTCGTCATCGACGCGCCGCCCGTGCTCGCCGCGGCCGACGCGACGATCCTGGGAGGGTACGCGCACGGCGTCGTCCTGCTGGCGGCCGCGGGCCAGACCGACCGCGCGGTGCTCACCGAGGCCGCGGAGAGGCTCCGGATCAACAACGTTCCCCTTGCAGGCCTCGCCCTGGCAGGCGTCAAGGGCGATCGCCGGATGCTGTACGCGTCGACCTACGGTGCCGATGCGTCTGCGGCGGCAGCACGGGGACCCGAGGCGTCCCCCGGCGGGCACAAGGCGGCCGCTCCTCAGGAGCCGGCGAGCCCTCCCGTGACCGGGGCGGCACCCGAGACCTCCGACCCGACCGCCGAGGGGACGACCGCCCTTCCGGAGGCGTCCCCGGAGGTCCCGGAGCGAGCCCCTGGATCGATCGAGGACCCGGTCCCCGCGGAACCGACCTCGACCGGGGCGACGGACGACGGTCACCCCGTCGCCACCTCGACGCAGGACGACGCGGCACGCACCGGGCTGCGAGGTCCGGCAGAGCGCGCCGCTGCCATCGACGTCGCGCGCACCTCGACCGGCCCGGACACGACCGAGCCGGTCCCCCCGACGATCGGTAGCCACGCTCAGGCCACGGCGCCGGGCACCGACGACCGACGTGCACGGCGAGCCGCGCCCACGGTCGACGCCGGGGCTCCGGCGAGCCCCCCGACGAGTCACTCGGGCGGGCAAGGACAGGCACCAGGGCAGGGCCGTCCGCTCCTCTCACCCGAGTGGAGCAAGGTGCCGACCGTCGTCGCCGACCAGACCGAGCACCGCCCGGCGACCGACGAGGAGCAGCAGAGCGGTACCCGCCGGCTGCCTTTCCGCTGGTGACGAGGGGCCGTCGCTCCGACGTTCCCGGGACCCCGGCCAGGCCGTTGAGAGTCCTCGTCCTCGACCACACCGGGGCGCTGGGGGGAGCCGAGCTCGCTCTCGTCCGGACGTGCGAGGCGCTCGGGCCCGACGTCGACGTCCGCGTCCTCCTCTTCGCCGACGGTCCGCTGCGGGACAGGCTCGAGAGCCTCGGGGTACGTGTTGAGGTCCTGCCGCTCGACCCGGACCTCAACGAGCTCGACCGGGCCACGGTGGCGAGGGCCGCACCGGCCCACGCGAAGAGCGTCGCGCGGCTCCTAGCCTTCGAGGTGCGGCTGGCGCGCAGGGTGCGGGAGCTGCGGCCCGACGTCGTGCACACCACGTCGCTCAAGGCGGACCTGCTCGGGATCGTGCCTGCCCGCGTGGCCCGACGCCCCCTCGTCTGGCACGTGCACGACCGCATCAGCGACGACTACCTCGCCCGGCACCTCGTGACAGCGGTCCGGGCGCTCTCACGCCTCGCGGACGCCGTCGTGGTGAACTCGCACGCCACCGCGGCGACGCTGCCGGGTCCGGTGACGATCGCGTACCCGGGGTTCACGCCCGACCAGGCGACCGGCGAGGCGGTGCACCGCGCCCCGCGCCCCCCGGTGGTCGGCCTGGTCGGCCGGTACGCGCCGACCAAGGGGCAGCTCGAGCTCGTCCGCGCCGCAGCGACCGTCCTCGAGCGGCACCCCGAGGCGCGGTTCAGGTTCGTCGGAGCACCGTTCTTCGGGGCCGAGGGCTATGTGGAGAGCGTGCGTGCCGAGGCACGACGTCTCGGGGTCGACGAGGCAGTGACCTGGACGGGCTTCGCGGAGGATCCTCGCGCCGAGATCGACGGGCTGACCGTCCTCGTGCACGCGTCTCCTGTCCCCGAGCCCTTCGGACAGGTCGTCGTCGAGGCGATGGTCCGGGGTGTGCCGGTGGTGGCCACCGCTGCGGGCGGCGTCCCTGAGATCCTCGACCCGGACGGCGCGGTGACGGACGTACCGGCACCCGGGACGGTCCACGAGTCCGATCTGGGCCTCCTCGTGGCCCCGGGCGACGTCGCAGGACTCGCGGCAGCCGTCGTCGCGGTCCTCGACGACCCGGTCGCTGCGGGACGTCGGGCTGACCGAGCCCACCTGTCCGCGACCACCAGGTTCTCCGTGGCATCGACGGCCGGCACGCTCAGCGACGTGTGGGAACGGGTGACCGCAGGCGGTCGATGACTTCCGCCATGCGGCGGGTCTGTCCCTCCCACGTCGGGACGTCCTCTGCGACGTCCGCAAGCCGGTCCTCGGCCCCGGTCCGCGGGGCCGAGAGGATCTCTCGTACGGCGGAGGCGAAGTCGGCGGCAGCCGCGACCGTCACCTGCGGATCGGTCGTGTCCCGGAAACCTGCGACCGGCGTCGCGACGACGGGTCGCCCGACGGCACGGTACTCGTAGAGCTTGATCGGGTCCAGGCTGTCGGTGAAGTCGTTGACGAGGTGCGGGACCAGGAGCACCGTCGCGTGCTGCAGGTAACCGGGAACGGCAGACCAGGGCCGTGAACCGAGCAGCCGGACCCCGGCAGCCCGCAGGGCACGGACCTCCTCCGTGCTGAGGTCGACGAGCGGGCCGACCAGGACGACCGTCCCCGTGCCGTCGAGCTCTCGTGCGGTCCTCAGCAGCGTCGGGACGTCGAACCTGTCGTGGTGGACCGTGCCGAGGTAGAGGGCCACGG
This sequence comes from Oerskovia sp. NPDC060338, assembly GCF_042726295.1. NCBI lineage: Bacteria > Bacillati > Actinomycetota > Actinomycetes > Micrococcales > Cellulomonadaceae > Oerskovia > Oerskovia sp. NPDC060338. The sequence goes on along the minus strand of NZ_JBHXCQ010000016.1, from coordinate 94,165 downwards.
GGCCGGCAGGCAGGTCGGGCGGTCGAGGGACCGGGCGACGGTAGCGGTCGAGGTCCACCGCGTTGGTGATGAGCGTGACCGCGCGATCTGCTCCCTTGGACCGTGCGAGGTGCTCGGAGCACACGACGACCTCACCGCAGCCGACGAGCAGCGTCCGCTCGTCGGCTGCGAGCCGCCGAAGTTCCTCGGACGTCCGGTTCGCCGCCAACCAGTCGTCCGTCACGTCGTAGAGCGCGGGCCAGGAGGTCAGGTCGAGCAGGTTCGCCGCCGCCGGGTCGTTGATCCACAGCACAGGGTGCGTGAGGCCGGCGCGACGTGCGGCACGACGCGTGAGCGCTGCGAGCCTGCCGTCGACCACCGGGTCGATCCTGCGAGGCAGGATCTTGGTCGGCTGATAGAGCCACAGGCGGTCGGGGTCCACGCCCTCGAGATCCGTGGCCCGGCGCAGGCCCTTGCCCGGGCGAGGGAGGAACCCCCGTCGGAGCTCGTGCAGGGGGTCCGTGGCCGGCTCGACGAAGAGCACCCGGAGCGTGGGGTCCGCGCGGAGCAGACCGGCGACGAGGTACTGGTTGCGCCGCCAGTGGTCGTCCCACGCCTCGAGCGAGACCACCACGATCTCGTTGCCGTCCGGGTCACGTGGTCGGTGCGGCCGGAGGGACAGGTACCGACTCACAGGACGCTCCGATAGACAGCAGCGGTCGCCGAGGCTTGTGCCTCGACGGTGAAACGGGTGCGCTGGGCGGATCGGGCGGCGCTCGCGTAGGCCTCGCGACGGCTCGGGTCCCGCGCGAGCGACCGCAGCCGTGTCCCCGCGGACTCCACGTCCTCGGGCGGGAAGAGCGCGAGCGGGTCGAGACCCTCGAGGGTCTCGAGGTGGCCACCGGCCGCAGAGGCCACGACGGGGAGCCCGTAGGACATCGCCTCCAGGACGCTCAGCCCGAGGCCTTCCACGTCGCAGGGAGCGAGCAGGATCGAGGCCGTCCTGAGAAGCGGCTCGGTGTCGCGCTGATGGCCGAGGAACGTGACAGCCGTCGCGATCCCCAGCTGGCCCGCCAGGACCTCGAGCTCCCCACGCTCCGAGCCGTCGCCCGCGATCTCGAGGGACCAGCCGTGCGCAGCGAGCCCGGACGCGGCGAATGCGTGCATTCCTGCACCGGTCCGCTTCTCGGGTTCGAGCCGTTGGAGCATCACGATCGTGCGGCGCCGGTCGGACACGCTCAGCCCCGCGGGCTGGTCGAGGACTCCGGGGTGGACGACGACGCTCGGGCCGTCGACCGACTCCGCGACGTAGCGGCTGATGGCGATCTGCACGTCGACCCGGTGCCGTCCGACCGCGGCCACGAGAGCAGAGCCGGGACCGCTGCCGCGCGGGCCGGCGAAGTGACGTGTCGTGACGACGGGGGGCAGCCTCCGGCCGGATGCCCCTGCGAGGGTCGTGCCGACCTCGGCCGCGGTCATGTGGGTGTGGACCACGTCGGCGTTGCGGGACGAGGAACGGATCGCCCGGGCCACGTCCATCGTTCGCGCGGCCGCGGCCCTGCGGACCCCCGTGTTCGCCAGCGCGGAGGCCATGGCATCCTGTCTGCCTCCGACGACGAGCACCGTGTCGCCCCTCCGAGCCTGCTCGGCGGCGAGGCGGGCCACGTGCCTCTCGACCCCGGCGAACCCGTCGGACCGGATGGCGTGGACGATCCTCACGCGGTCTCTCCCTTCGTGCGCAGCGGCGCGGGGTTGATGCTCGTGGTCGGCCCCGTCGAGCCTGGGTGGTGGAGGGACTCGAACAGACGGAGGTACGACTGCGACACCTCGTGCCAGGAGTGCTCCTCGGCCACGGCTCGCGCCGCGGTGGCGAGCGCGCTGCGGTCCAGGCCGGCGAGGTCACGGACCGCTCGTGCGAGTGCTCCGGGGTCGGCCGACGTCATGTAGCCCTCGATGCCGTCGTGCAGGACCTCGGGCACGCAGCCGACGGGCGTCGCGACGACCGGTACCCCGCACGCGAGCGCCTCGAGGACCACGAGCCCGTAGGACTCGTACGCGCTCGGGAACGTGAAGACGTCGCTCGCGTGAAAGGCCTCACGAGGGTCGGGGACCTGTCCGAGAAGGATGACGCGGTCGGACAGGCCCAGGCGGTCGGCGGCACGACCGGCGTCCTGCACCATGTCCGGTGTCCCCCCGACGACGATCAGGCGAAAACGGGCCGGCAGCAGGGCTAGGGCGTGCATCACCGCCGGGAGTCCCTTGCGCTCGAACTCGTGCCCGACGAAGAGCAGGGCGACGTCGTCGTCGGTCAGACCCAGGCGACGACGTGCTGCGGTGCGCTCCGACGTCGTGGGCGGCCGGTACCGCCCGACGTCGACCCCGTTGCCGATCGTGACGGTCCGTGGTCGCAGCCGCGGGTAGGTGGCCCGGAGCGCCGAGTCCTCCTCGTCGACGAGGTTGACCACGGCCTGGTGGATCGCCGACCCGTACCGCAAGGTGTCACGTGCCGCGACGAAGAGGTGCATGGGGTTGCGGAGCATGCGGAGCCCGTAGCTGCCTCGTGAGCGCATCGCGGCCTGCAGGATGCCGTGGTTGACGTAGACGTCGCCTGCCAGGACGTCGTTGTGGCAGAGCGCGACGACGTCGGGGTGCCGCCGCAGCTCCCTGCGTGCGAGGAGGCTGCCCACCGTCGAGAACCAGACGACCCGTGCCATGAGTGCGAGCTTCCCGCGCATGCCAGGACCGGGCTCGGGGAGCCACGAGCCCCGGGCGTCGTCCATGGTGAACCGTCCCACCTGGTGCCCGGCCGCGCGCCACTCCTGCTCCAGGTGGTGAGCAACGGCCCCGACGCCGGTGCCCGGCCCGATCACCGGGGCGATCTGCAGGATCCTCACACGCTTCTCATCTCTTCGACCGACCGCAGGTGGTCGGGGTTGGGGAGGACGTCCCCGGTGAGGTCTCGCGCCTCCTGCTGTCTTCGGGCGTAGGCCTCCGCGCCGACGCACAGGCCGACGATCATGAAAGGGACCGAGACCACCACGGAGGACCAGAAGAGGTCGAACTGGCCCTGGATGAAACGCATGAGAAGGATGGAGAAGGCCAACGTGCCGAAGCGGGGGTTCATCCGCCACAGGACGACGAAGGCCCCGAAGAACAGCACCAGGAAGCCGATGAGCCCCACGACGCCCGCCGAGGAGAGCACCTCGAGCTCGGCGTTCGGCGGCTGGAAGAAGTACTCGGTCCGTCCGGCCGTCCACCACCGCAGGCCCACGCCGAAGGCCTCGTTCTGGCGCCACACCTCGAGCGCCTGCTGGTACCAGGCGAGCCTCTGGTAGGCGGAGTTGAACTGGTTGTTCTCGGAGAGCTGCTCGCGCACCACGAGCACGACGAAGTAGATCGCCGGGATCACGGCGAGCAGGATCAGCTTGGACCGCTTGCGGTCCGGGTCGGCGCGCAGGGTCACGAGGATGAGCCCGATGGCGAGCCCGACCAGGGCCTGGCGCGCCTGGGAAGCGAGGACCGCGAGGCTGCACAGCCAGAACGATGCGAGCGCGAACCAACGGGGCCAGCCCACCCACCACGGCCGGGCGTACGCGACGAGGGCGGCGAACGCGAGCACGCACCCGATGAAGTTCTTGTGCATCCCGAAGGGCCACTCGAGATAGACGGCTCCCGTGTTGCCCGCGGCGAGCTGCTGCAGCGCGGTGACGCACGTGAGGACGGCGATCCCCAGGCACGGGACGAGGAACAGCGTCAGGCCGACACGGGCCCTGCCGGCGCGTCCGACGGCCCAGCCGACCACGAGGGCGCCGCCCACGGAGAGCCACGCGTGGAACCACTCCACGGTGTTGGCGACGTAGGGGTTCGCGATGACCGTGAAGAGGGTCGCGACCTGGTAGAGCGCCGACAGCCAGAGCAACGAACGCATGGGGCCGGAGAACGGGCGCGGGGCGAAGAACAGGGCGAACCAGAAGGCGCCGAAGAGGGCGAAGTCGCTGAGCGACAGGTCGACCCCACCGCCACCGACCCGCTGGACGACCACCAGCGCGGGCATCGCGAGGATGGGGACGGCCACGGGCTCGTACACCGTGAGCCCGATCGCGAGCAGGACCACGGCCGCGCCGAGCGCGACCGGACCGGTGGCCGGGACCAGGACGCCGACGAGGGCCAGCACCGCGACGAGCGCCACCCCTCCGACGAGGACCGCCGACCCGTGCCGGAGCTGCCGGAGCCTCATCGTGCGACCACCGGGAGCGCCGCCTCGGAGCGCACCGGACCGCGTGCGTAGAGGCCGACCCGCCGACGCGCGGCGTGCTGTGCGGGGCCACGGAGGGCGACGGCTCGCGCGGCCGACCCGAGCAGCGCCGCGACCCGGGCCGTCTGCCAGCCGAGTACTCCGAAGTGCTTGCGCAGGTAGCGTTCCTGGGACGCGTGGAAGTGGGTCTCGCGTCGGGCCGGGTCGCTGCTCGTCGCGCCTCCCAGGTGCAGTGCGCGAGCTTCAGGGACGAGGACGTGGCGCCAGCCGGCGAGCGTGGCCCGGTACGCCCAGTCCGTCTCCTCGGCGTACAGGAAGAACCGCTCGTCGAAGCCACCCACCTCTGCGAGCGCCTGTGCACGGAGCAGGAGCACGGACCCGATCACGAACGAACGGTCGGGGGGAGTCGACCGCAGCCTGCCGAGGCCCGCTGCCTCGACCCAGGTGGCGAGCGGCGAGGGGTAGGGCCACGTGACACGAGCAGCAGTCCCCTCCCCGTCGACCTGTCGTGGTCCGGCGCTCGCGGCCCGCGGGTCGGCGTGCAGGCCGAGCTGGAGCGCGACGACGTCCTCGGGCGTGACCACGGCGTCAGGGTTCAGGAGCAGCACGTCGGACCCGGGAGTCCGCCGGTGAGCGAGTGCGTGGTTGACTCCCGCTGCGAAGCCGCCGTTGCGTCCCGGGTCGAGGTAGATCGCCCCCGCGAGTGCCGCGACCTCGCGGATCTCCGGCATCGAGGAGTTGTCGACGACGGTCAGCTCGAACTTTCCGGCGAGCGGTGCCAGGGCGTCGGCCAGCAGCTCGGGGGAGCCGTAGGCCACGACCACGACCTCAGGTGCGGTGAGGTCGCCTGCTGGTCGAGCCGGTGTCGCGCCGGGCCGCACGGCCTCGGCCAGGACGTCGGTGTACATCCGGTGGTAGCGGTGGGCGACCTCTGCCCAGCTGCAGGTCGCGGCCCGCTCGAGCCCCTCGCGCCGGAGCGTCGCGGCGAGGTCCGGGTCGGTCCCCACGCGGAGCAGGGCTCGCCGCAGGGCGTCGGGGTCGCCCGGGGGGACGAGCAGCCCCGCGCCGCCGACGACGTCCGGCAGCGCGCCGGAGTCGCTCGCCACGACCGGGGTGCCGCACGCCATCGCCTCGACGGCCACGCGACCGAACTGCTCGATCCACCCCGGCGTGTTGCGCGAGGGCACCGCGAGCACGTCGAGCCCGCGGTAGAAGTCGGGCAGCGCGGCGTCGTCGAGCGGCCCGAGGAACGTGACCCGGTCGCCCAGCTGGCCGGCCGTCGCACGGAGCGCGTCGGCGTCGGGTCCCGCTCCGGCGATGCGCAGCGCCAGGCGGTCGTCGTCGGCGACGGCGCGCAGGAGGACGTCGACGCCCTTGTGCGAGGCGAGCCGCCCGGCGTACCCGACCACGACACGGCCCGACGACGGTGCGTGCGTCCTGTGGTCGGTATGCCCGGGTGCGTGCTCGTCCGCCGACACGGGCGAGAAGTGCTCGACGTCGACTCCGAGAGGGATCACCTCGACGGCTCCACGGATGCCCTTGGCGCGGGCGACACGCCCGGCCGCCTCGTTGCACACCGAGATCGCGGAGGCCCAGCGCAGGGCGCGAGCCTCGAGCCACCGGAACGGCCAGGGATAGCGCTTCGTGATGTTCTGCGCCGAGTACAGGACGTAGGGTGCAGGACGCGTCCCCGTCATCCGCCGCAGCGCGCGAAGGAGGAGCACCTCGGCCGTGGCGAGCGCGAAGGGTTCCTCATGGACGTCGACGACGTCCCAGGTCTCGCCGAGCGCGCGCCACAGCGGCAGCGGGTCGTAGAGGAAGAGCGCCGGGTGGCTGCCGATCGTGCGCACGCCCAGGACCTTCTCGCCGGGACGGCGCACCAGGTCGACCGCCACACCGCCCTCGTCCCAGGTCCGGGCGCTCAGGAGGCGGACGTCGACCCCGCGGGCCCGCAGGCCACGCTCCCGCCCGCGCCAGGCGTCGACGACGGCGCTGTGGGAGACACGGAGGACCTTCATGCGTGCGATTCTCCCGCACGGTCTGCTGGTTGATGCACCGATCGCCGGAAGATCACCCGGGGCGGATTCCACCCGCTCCTGCAGTGCTGAGGCGTCGGGGGAGCGAGTATCTTCGACAGCGAACCTACCCACCCTGCCCCTGGCTGAGAAGGACCATCATGCGCGTACTGGTTGACGGAGACCGTGGATACATCGGAGCGGTCCTCGTCCCGTTCCTCCAGGAGGCGGGGCACGAGGTCGTCGGCCTCGATGCCGGGTGGTACGACGGGTGCGACTTCGGCCCCCAGCCCGGTGGGTACGAGCAGCGCACCGGCGACATCCGCGACGTGGTCCCGGCCGACCTCGAGGGCTTCGACGCGGTGGTCCACCTCGCGGCGATCTCCAACGACCCGATAGGTCACCTCAACCCCGGGGCGACGTACTCGGTCAACGCCGAGGGTGCGCTGCACATGGCACGCACGGCCAAGGCCGCCGGTGTCGAGCGGTTCCTCTTCTCGTCGTCGTGCTCCCTGTACGGGGCGGGCGGCGACGCCCCCGTCGCCGAGGACGGCGACTTCAACCCGGTCACCCCTTACGGTGAGAGCAAGGTCATGGCGGAGCAGGGGATCTCCCCGCTCGCGGACGCCTCGTTCTCCCCGAGCTACCTGCGCAACGCGACGGCCTACGGCTCGTCGCCGCGCCTGCGGGCCGACATCGTGGTGAACAACCTCACCGGGACGGCGTTCACCCAGGGCCAGGTCCGGCTCCAGTCCGACGGGTCGCCGTGGCGTCCGCTCGTGCACGTCGAGGACATCTCGCGAGCCTTCCTCGCGGTGCTCGAGGCGCCGCGCGAGGCCGTCCACGACCAGGCGTTCAACGTCGGGCGCGACGAGGACGTCGTCCAGATCCGCACCATCGCCGAGCAGGTCAGCGAGATCACCGGGGCGCCGGTGTCGTTCGCCGACGGGGCCGGTCCGGACGCCCGCAACTATCAGGTCGACTTCACGAAGATCCGCTCGGTGCTGCCCGCCTTCGCCCCGCAGTGGACGGTGCCCGACGGCATCCGGGAGATCTGGCGCGACGCCGGCGAGCGGGGGCTGACGACCGACGACTTCGAGGGGCCGCGTTTCGTCCGCCTGCGCAAGATCCAGGAGCTCGCATCCGCGGGACGCCTCGACCTCGCGACACTGCGCACCCCCTGACATCCCGCACACGACGACCCATCGAGGAGCCCGCATGAGTGACGCGACCCGCACCGCAGAGGCCATCAACCTCCCCTTGCCCGACCCTTCCTGGCGCGACCGTTGGTCGGGGGCCGAGGGGGGCTACGTCGTCCTCGACCTGGGTGACCAGCCGCCTGCCGACCTCTTCCCCCTGCCCGACGACCCCACGCCGGACCCCGAGCACCCGCTGCGGATGGTGATCGGGACCGGCACCGGCCTCGTCCAGCTCGAGACCGACCCCACGACCCCGCAGGAGCCGCGCGGCGTCGAGCCGGCAGCCCTCGTGGCGCAGGCCGAGGCGGCGGTGGCGCAGGCCGAGGCGGCGGGGTTCGTCCGGCCGGGGACCCGCGTCCTGGAGTACCCGAGCCCGCACGGCGGCTCCTGGGTGGACCAGCTCGCGGCCCGCGACATGGTCGAGGTCTCGGAGGGTGAGGCCGAGCTGCTCGTCGACATCTTCGGCATGATGCACGACGCCGACCAGAAGGCCGCGCTGCTCGAGCGCGCCGGGCACCTGACCGACGACGGGGTGCTGCTCATGCAGTACCACACGGTCGCGGCGATCGTCCGCTCCGGGATCTGGAACGCGTTGCGGCACGGGCACTTCGCGTACTATTCGACGCCTGCCCTCGTCGAGATGGGCAAGGAGGTCGGCCTCGTCGCCGTGGGCGCGTGGGAGTACCCGCTCTACGGCGGGACCGTGATGCTCGCCTTCGCCAAGGAGGGGTCCCGCTTCGGAGCCCAGACGGCCGACGTGACGGCGATGGTCGAGCGTGAGCTTGCGGAGGGGATCACCGACCCGGCGTACGTCGCGACGCTCGGGACCGCACTGTCGGAGTCGGTCGCCGCGATCGAGGAGTACCTGCGCGGGACGACGGCCGAGGGTCTGGTCGTCGCGGGGTACGGCGCGGCCTCGCGCACCTCGGCGCTGCTCCGCTCGGCGCACATCGAGAAGGAGCAGGTCGTGGCCGTGGCCGACGCGTCGGTCGCCAAGCACGGGCGGACCATGCCTGGCAACCGCATCCCGATCGTCTCGCCCGCCGACCTGGTCGGGCTGCGCCCCGATCGCGTCCTGCTCTTCGTGCCGGACCTGCTCGACGAGGTCCGCAAGGCGCTCCCCGAGATCGAGGCGAACGGCGGGCGATGGGTCGTCCTCGACCCGATGCCGCGTGAGGTCGAACCCGTGGCGTGACGTCCGATCCCTTCGACGAGAGGGGCTCGACCCGGAACGGGGTCGAGTCCCTCTCGTCGTGCCTGGGCACGTGCCTCAGACGCCGAGCGTCTCTTGGAAGGCGGCCCAGGACATGCCCTCCTTGTCCCGGTCGCTCACCACGGTGATCGGCGCGGGCCACGGGACGGCGAGCTCGGGGTCGAGGTAGTTCACCGTGACGTCCTCGTCGGGACCGTAGAAGTCGTCGATCCGGTAGACGAAGTCGGTCACCGAGGTGAGCGCCTGGTACCCGTGCAGGAACCCGCGCGGGATGTAGACCTGGCGGCAGACCTGGTCGTCGAGCAGAAACGTCTCCATGCGGCCGAACGTCGGCGACCCGGGCCGGGCGTCGATCGCGATGTCCAGGACCGCGCCGTGGGCGCACCGGACGAGCTTTGCCTCCCCCTTGTTCGTGCGACCGTGCAGTCCACGGACGACTCCCTGGTAGGAGCGCGACTGGTTCTCCTGCTTGAAACCTGCCGGGTCGATCCCGGCGTCGGCCAGGATGTTCACGTCGAGGGTCCGGGAGAAGTAGCCGCGGGCATCGCGGTGGGGGGTCGGTTGGAACACGATGAGGCCGGGGATTGACGTCTCGATGATCTCCATCCGCTCAGCGTAGGGCTGCTGCGTCCCGTGCGGCACAGGGGGAGCGGATGAATCGGGCGCGGATGAAAACGGCCCGGTCGGCTTCCCTGCCTGCCGCAGGGCGGGGACACTTGGACCGTCGACGCCGTGGCGCATCACGCAGGACGGCCCTCCACCGGAGAGCGGAGCCGCAACCGCCGTCAGCTGGTCCTCCACCGAAGACGCCCGCACGACCGCAACCTCAGGAAGAGCCAAAGATGTCCTACCCCGCCCACGCCGCGCTCGCCCCGTCCGGTGCCGCATCTCGTCGATCGTTCGTCCGGTCCGCAGAGGCCCAGCGAAGGCTCCACGAGCTCGTTCCCGGCGGGGCGCACACCTACGCGCGGGGGTCTGACCAGTACCCCGAGAACATGGCACCCGTCATCGCCCGGGGCGTGGGGGCCCGGGTCGAGGACCTCGACGGGAACTGGTTCGTCGAGTACGGCATGGGCCTGCGTGCGGTGACGCTGGGGTACGGCTTCGCTCCCGTCGTCGAGGCGGTCTCCGCAGCAGCGCGCGACGGCGTGAACTTCTCGCGGCCCACGGTGTGGGAGCTGCGGGCCGCCGAACGCTTCCTCGAGCAGGTGCCGGGCGCCGACATGGTCAAGTTCGCGAAGAACGGCTCCGACGTCACGACCGCGGCCATCAAGCTCGCACGGTCCGCGACCGGGCGCGACCTCGTCGCGGTCTGCGGCACCCAGCCGTTCTTCTCGACCGACGACTGGTTCATCGGCACCACCCAGATGACGGCCGGTATCCCGCAGGCCCAGCGCGACCTCACGGTGTCCTTCCGGTACAACGACCTCGACTCGGTCCGTGCGCTGCTCGACGCCCATCCCGGGCAGATCGCCGCACTGATCCTCGAGCAGGCGACCGCCACCGCGGAACCTGCACCAGGATTCCTCGAGGGGCTGCGCGAGCTCGCCGACCTCCACGGGTTCGTGCTCGTGTTCGACGAGATGATCACGGGGATGCGATGGGCTGCCGGGGGCGCCCAGTCCGTCTACGGCGTCCGTCCGGACCTGTCGACCTGGGGCAAGGCGCTCGGCAACGGCTTCTCGGTGTCGGCCCTCGCCGGCCGTCGAGACCTCATGGATCAGGGTGGCCTCAACACCGACGGGTCCCGTCCCTTCCTCCTGTCCACGACCCACGGCGCCGAGACGACAGGTCTCGCCGCCTATCTCGCCGTTGCGGACGCCTATGCCGAGCGTGACGTCGTCGGGCTCATGGAGTCGCAAGGAGCCAAGCTTCGCGACGCGCTCGTGTCGGCTGCCTCGGAGGCGGGCCTCGCCGACCACGTGACGATCATGGGACGCCCGTCGTGCCTCGTCTTCGGTACCAGGGACCACGAGGGCAACCCCTCGCAGGCGTTCCGCACCCTCTTCATCCAGGAGATGCTCGAGCGGGGCGTGCTGGGACAGTCGCTCGTCATCTCCGCGGCCCACACCGACGAGGACCTCGACCTGACGGTCGACGCGGCGCGCGGGGCGCTCGCCGTCTACGCACGAGCCGTCGACGCCGGCACGACGGACGGGTTGCTGCGGGGACGTCCCGTGGCGCCCGCGATGCGCGAGTACGCCGCACCGCGGCGCCTGCCGGACACGTCCGCGGGCGACGCGGACCGACAGGAGGGGTGACGCCATGAAGGTCGTGCTGTTCTGCGGAGGGCTCGGGATGCGCATGCGTTCCGGGACCGACTCCCTGCCCAAGCCGATGATGCCCATCGGCTCGCGCCCGGTGCTCTGGCACATCATGCGGTACTACGCGCACTTCGGGCACACCGAGTTCATCCTCTGTCTCGGCTACGGCGCCCGGGCCGTCAAGGACTACTTCCTCAACTACCAGGAGACTCACTCCAACGACTTCGTGCTCTCGAAGGGTGGGCAGGAGATCGAGCTGCTGTCGAGCGACATCAGCGACTGGCGGATCACGTTCGTGGACACCGGGATGGACACCGCGATCGGAGAGCGCCTGCGGCGCGTGCGCAGGTACCTCGACGACGACGAGGTGTTCCTGGCCAACTACGGGGACGTCCTGACGGACGCCCCCATGGACCAGATCGTCGACGACTTCCTCACGACCGACGCCGTCGGGACGCTCCTCGCGGTCGACCCCCAGGACTCGTTCCACGTCGTGAAGATCGACCCGACGGGGAACCTCACCGGGATCGAGCCGGTCGCCGACATGGAGATGCGGATCAACGGTGGTTTCTTCGTGCTGCGTCAGGGGATCTTCGACTACCTGAACGAGGGCGAGGACCTGGTCATGGACGGCTGTGTGCGCGCCGCCAAGGACGGTCGCTTCCGTGCCGTGCGCTACGACGGCTTCTGGGCCCCCATGGACACGCTCAAGGAACGGTCGCACCTGGAAGAGCTCTACCGGACGGGCGAGAGTCCCTGGGCCGTGTGGGACGGGACGGACCGCGAGCCCGGTCGAGTCGTGCCCGTGGTCGAGGTCGGGGACGTCACGACGATCGGGTCGGGGAGGCGGCGTTGATCGAGCTCTCGCTCCCCGCGGGCCCGCTGGAGGTCCTGTGCGTCGGGGCGCACCCGGACGACATCGAGATCGCGTGCGGAGGCACGCTCCTCGAGCTCGCCGCCGCCCGGGACGTCCGTGCGACCTTCGTGATGCTCACCGGATCGCCCGAACGCCGACTCGAGGCCGCAGCGGCCGCCGAGGCGTTCGTCCCCGGTTCCGAGGTCAGGTTCTGGGACCTGCCGGACGGCCGCCTGCCCGCGCACTGGGGCGAGGTGAAGGCAGCGATCGAGGAGCTCGCGTCGTCGCTGCGGCCGGACCTCGTCCTGTGTCCCAGCAAGACCGACTCGCACCAGGACCATCGGCTCGTGGCCGAGCTCGTCCCTACCGCGTGGCGCGACGCGCTCGTCCTCGAGTACGAGATCCCCAAGTGGGACGGCGACCTCGGCCGTGTCACCCACTACGTGCCCGTCAGTGCGGAGAACGCACGGCGCAAGGTCTCCCTCCTCACCACGTCGTACCCGTCTCAGGTGGACCGCGACTGGTGGGACGCCGAGACCTTCCTCGGCCTGATGCGTCTGCGTGGCGTCGAGTGTCGCCGGCAGTACGCGGAGGGCTTCGTCATCCGGAAGGCAGTTCTCACCCTCGGAGAGTGATGCGATGGCACGACGGTCGAAGGTCGGCGGGAACGAACCGCTGAAGGTCGGGCTCTATGGAGGCTTCGGCACCGGGAACATCGGGAACGACGCGACGGCACGGGTCGTGGCGGAGCATGTACGCGGCCATCACGACGACGTCGAGGTCGTGCTCGTGTCCTATGCCGACGAGACGACGCCGTCGACCTCGATCGATCACCTGCCGCTCATGACGCTCGGTGAACCGGTCGAGGAGCGTGGTCGGACACGGGTCGGCCGCGCGGTCCATCGACGCTGGCAGTCGGTCCGTCAGCTCGGACGCGACTGGACGATCACCCGGCAGTTCGACGCCATGGTGATCACCGGTGGGGGGGTGTTCGAGGCGGAGTCCACCGCGGCCGCCGGGGGGTTGGTGGGAGCGGTGGGCTTCTTCCTCTTGGCACTCGTCAGCAGTCATCGGCACCATCACTTCGCGACGCTCTCTATCGGTGGGACGTCGATGCGTCGGTCGCTCGAGCGGTTCCTTCTGGTCCGCTCGATGCGCTACGCGGAGTATCGGTCTTTCCGTGACGCGGCGAGCAAGGACGCCCTGGTCGGCATGCACGGTGCGCAGGACGACGACCGGGTCAGCAGCGACCTGGTATTCGCCACACCCATGATCTCGAGGGCTTCTCGCGCCCAGTCAGGGCCGAAGCGGGTGGCGATCGGCGTGATGCGCTTCCCGTGGCTCGGCGAGGGCTGGGCCGACGAGCTTGCTCGGACGGCATATGTGCAGGCGCTCGCGGACGTCGTTGAGCACTTGCTCCCGACGAGCACGGTCGCGGTGTTCGGTGGAGACAAGGCCGACGCTCCGGTGATCGAAGCGCTCGTCCGTGTCGTCGAAGGGCGGGTCGGTCACGAGGTGGTACTGCATCGCGTCGAGGTCTGGGGCTCGCCCGCCTTTCATGACACGGTCGAACGTCTCTGCGATGTCGACGTCGTCGTCTGCTCCCGGTACCACAACCTCGTCGCCGCGTTCCTCCGCGGGACGGGCGTCATCGCGGTGGCGGACCGCGTCAAGGTCCGCAGCCTGATGAGGGAGGCTGGGGTGTCAGACCTCGTCGTCGAGGCACGGGGCCTCGACGGGCAGGACCTTGTCGAACGGATCGAGCACGTGGTGGCGCACCTCGACGACGTCCGCGCGGCCGTCTCGTCGACTACGCGCCAGTTCGCGCTGAGTGCCGAGGCCCAGCTCCGCGAGCTGGATGACCTTCTCGAGAGATGGAACAAGGGTCGGCACGGGGGCCGAGCACATCAGTCTGTCGTCGAACGACTTCCGGCTCGCCCGAGCCTCTGACGAACCCACGACACGGGTGCGCCCGGTGCGAACCGGGCCGCCCAGGCGAGCTCGCCGAGAGCTGGACCAGGTCGGCGCTCGGCGAGGAGCCGTCTGGCCGCCCGGGCCGAGCTCCACGCTGCGAACCGGTCGTTCGCCGCGAGGCTCGCCTCGTAGTCCGGGACGAGGTCGCCGCGTCCGCGCTCCCGAGCGTTCCACAGGTGCAGCCGGACGACATGATCGATGCTGCGGCACAGCTCCCGGTGACGCCGAGTGTTATTCGCTCCGTGGAACCGGTAGTCCACGAGCGTCTCGTCGATGAACAGGAAGTCGCCCTCGAGCGCGGCCTTGAGGACCAGGTCGAGGTCCTGGGCGCGACGGAACGATGGATGGAATCCACCGATTCGCAGGAACGTCTCCCGGCGGATCATGACGTTCGGGAGGATGATCCCCGTCGTCCGACGAAGCACCTCGTGGACGTCGCGGACCTGGCGCTGGTCGGCAGCGAGGAGCTCGTGACCGTCCGCGTCGATCGTCCGCATCCCGCAGTACGACAGCACTGCTCCAGGATCGGCATCGAGGGCGGTGACCTGGCGCGCGAGGCGTTCGGGTTCCCAGCGGTCGTCGTCGTCGAGGAAGACGAGGAGGTCGCCCTTGGACACGGAGACCCCGTAGTTGCGTGCGACCGAGACTCCGGCGTTCTGCTGGCGGAGCACGCGCACGTCGGGGAACTGGTCCGTGATGGCCCGGAGTGCGTCAGGTGCCTTCGAGCCGTCGTCCACCAGGATCGTCTCCACCTCGCGAAAGGTCTGCCGATCGATGGACTCGAGCGCCTCGGCGAGGTAGGGACCTCCTCGGTCCGTCGCGACGACCACGCTCACGCGCGGTGTCACGGATGCGCCGGGAGGATGTTCGATCACTCTCTCTCCAACGTGAGGGTGGCGACGACGGTTCACCTGTCGATTCTGCCGGAGCGAGCTCGGGAAGGACATGGGACGGACGGTATTTCGCCCGGTCACGGTGGTGTCCGGAGGAGGTCGCTGCCCTAGGCTCGTGAGTGTCGACCACCTGCCCGCGACCGATGGAGCTCTCCGTGGATCCCGAGTCCCCCCGGCTGCACGCTGTGCCGTCCGTCTCCGTGGGAGTCCCCGTCTACAACGGCGAACGCTTCCTGGAGCGGACTCTCGTCGCGTTGCAGGAGCAGGACCTCGCTGACATCGAGGTCATCGTGTCCGACAACGGCTCGACCGACGGCACTCTGACGATCGCCGAGAAGTTCGCGCAGGACGACCCACGTTTCGTCGTCCTGCGCAGCACCGAGAACCGTGGAGTCCCCTGGAACTGGAACCGGGTGCTCGCGAAGGCCCGAGCCCCCTACTTCATGTGGAACGGTGCCGACGACGTGGTTCGACCGGACCACCTGCGCAGGTGCCGCGACGCACTCGTCGAGCACCGTGACGCGAGCATCGCGTTCTCCCGTGTGCTCCTCGTGGACGTCGACGACGTCCCGGTCGGCGAGATGGACGACCTGGGGCTGGACTTCGTGCACGGCTCGCCGTCCTCACGCGTCGACCTCTTCCTGGCACGGCACGTGTACCAGGTGATCGGCTTCGGCGGGGTGATCCGCACGGACGTCCTCCGGGCGATGGGCGGGCTGCCCGGCTACTACGGTGGCGACGTGGCCCTGGGCGTCAAGATGGCGATGCGTGCACCGTGGATCCAGGTCCCCGAGCAGCTCTTCGTCTCACGACGCCACGACGCGCAGACCAACAAGGTTCAGGGCGGCGACGTGCTCGACCAGGTCCGGACGTATGCGCCCGGTTGGCGCAGACCGGTCGCCTTTCCCCAGTGGTACCTCAATCATCGGATGATCGTCGAGGCCGCCACTGCGCCGGCCTCCGTCACCCAGCGCGCACGTGCGGTGGGTGTCGTGGTCCGCCGATGGACCGTCCCGAACTGGCGCTTTTTCCCTTTCGACGTGAAGAGGAATGTGATCCGACTCGCCAAGGGGCGCTACGTGGGGGCGTTCCATCCGTCCACCACGAGCGAGGCCGAGCTGTGAGGGCGCTGTCCTGGGAGCAGCATCAGCGACTCCGTGACATCGGACGAGGACTGGGTGGGCATGTCGGCCGTGCGGTGGTCGGTGTTCTCACCAAGCTGCTCGGGGCTCCCCGGCTCGCGGCCTGGGCAGTGGAGTCGACGAGGGATCGACGCGCGGCCGTCGCCTATGTGACCGAGGAGCTCACGCCGCTGGCACCCGTCACTGCCTCGGACGTCGTCGCACAGTACGTTCGTGGCTTCGTCCTCATGGGACGTGGCGGCGACGCCCAGCCGGAGCCTGTCTTCCGCTATGTGTCACCGCGAGCGATCATCGACGTCGACACGGCTCACGTGCCGAAGCGGGTGCGGACCTACCAGCGCCGAGGGGAGTACGTCGTGGACATGGACGCGCCGCTGTCGCCCGTGATCGCGGGGTGCGCCGACCGTTCCCGCACATGGATCGTCGCTCCGGTCGTCGAAGCGTGGAGTCGTGTCGAAGATGCTGGCTACGTGCGGAACCTCGCCGCGTACCGCGATGGTGAGCTGGTAGCCGGCATCTGGGGGATCGAGGTCGGACGGACCTTCGGGATCGTGAGCATGTTCCACCACGAGAGCGGGGCGGGGGCAGTGGTGATGGCGACGCTGGTCGACGCCCTGGGAGATGAGTGGGACGTCATCGACTGTGGAAGCCTCACGGCGAACTTCGCACGGTACGGCGCACATGAAATGGGGACGGACGAGTTCTCAGCGCTGGTCCTCGCAGGTGTTCGCGGTGGACGGCCGGGGTCGGCAGAACGGGATGCCCGATGAGTGGCCAGTCTCGTGCTGACGTCGAACCGATCGGAGCGGAGAGCGTCACCGAGGTCGCCCGGTTCCTCCAGGAGAACACCCATGAGGGCCTCACCGCCGAGGACTGGCAGAGGACCATCGCTCCGTCCTGGACCAGTGCTGCGCCGAACCACGGGTTCCTGCTTCGAAGCGCGGGGCACGTCGTCGGCGTCTATCTCGCCTACTACTCCACCCGGTCGGTGGAAGGGCGAGACCTGAGCGTCTGCAACCTGGCGACGTGGGTGGTCCACGAGGACCACCGGATCGCGAGCCTCAGGCTGCTCCGTGCGCTCCTGGCGCAGGACCATGACCTGTTCACCGACGTCTCGCCGAGCCCCAAGGTGGTCCGGATCAACGAACGCATCGGGTTCGAGTCGCTGAGCCAGGTCGGGCAGCGTGTCCCGAACGTGCCGCGGATGTCGCTTCGACGCAGGATCCGCGTCGTCACCCGCCCCGCGGAGATCGAGAGCCTGCTCACGGGGGCCGTGCTCCAGCAGTATCTCGATCATCGAGAGATCGACAAGCTCGAGCATCTCGTCGTCGTCGCCGACGGCAAGCCGTGCTACGTCGCGTACCGGGCCTACCCGGACCTGGCGCTCGGCCGGGTCATGGTCGCGCTGAGGCAGCGCGGGGTCGTCGCGATCCTGCACGTGAGCGACCGGGACGTCTTCAGGACCGTGGGTCCGCGGGTCTTCAGCTGGTTCCTGTTCCGCTACGGGCGACTCTTCACCCTGATCGAGGAACGAGTTGCGGGATTCCGCCCGAGGTTCTCCAAGCCCGCAGGAATCAGGCTGGACCGGATGTACCGCGGCGAGGGATTCCCCGACGAAGCGATCGACTACCTCTACAGCGAGCTGATGTTCATCGAGCGTACCGTCGGCTCTCCCGAGTCGAATGGCTGAGCAGCCCAGGAAGGGAGCGCACCGCGTGCTCACGACACTCTTCGACCTCGTCGAGCTCGCGACGGAGCGGGACCCGGATGCGCCTGCGATCACGTACCGCGAGTCGACGTCGACCTACGGCGAGCTCCGCCGCGCAGCGCTGGACGTGTCGCGCGGGTTCGCTCGCCTCGGAGCCGAGCGGGGTGCCCGCGTGGCCGTGTTCCTGGAGAAGCGCCACGAGCTGGTCACGACGATTCTCGGTGCCTCGGCCGCGGGCCTTGCCTTCGTACCGATCAACCCTGTTCTCAAGGTTCGCCAGGTCGAGCACATCCTCCGGGACAGCGGTGCGACGATCCTCGTGACCTCCGCGGACCGGTGGAGGGCTCTGACGGCGACACGCGCGGAGGCCTCGTCCCTGCGTCATGTCGTGCTCGTGGGTGCCGCCACGCACGAGGAGGGATCGGTGGCGAACATCGTCCCGTGGGACGTCTTGACCGCCCCTTGTGGTCCGGACGACGAGAGCGCGACGGCGGTACGGTCGATCGACCTCGACCTCGGAGCGATCCTCTACACCTCGGGGAGTACGGGTGGGCCCAAGGGGGTCGCCCTCACTCATCGCAACCTGCTGGCCGGGGCCGACAGCGTGAACGCCTACCTGCACAACGGTCCGGACGACGTCCTCCTGGCCGTTCTCCCCTTCAGCTTCGACGCGGGGCTCAGCCAGCTCACGACAGGCCTGGCAGCGGGGGCTCACGTCGTCCTGACGAACTACCTCCTCCCGCGGGACGTCGTGAAGCTGTGTGCACAGCATGGGGTCACGGGACTGACCTGCGTGCCTCCGCTGTGGCGGCAGATCGCCGATCAGGAGTGGGAAGAGGCAGGGCGGACGCTTCGCTACTTCGCGAACACAGGAGGGCGCCTGCCGCGAACCGTCCTGGACCGGCTGCGCTCGGCCTTCCCGTCGGCAGCGCCGTTCCTCATGTACGGGTTGACCGAGGCGTTCCGTTCGACCTATCTCGAACCCGACGAGGTCGACAGGCGCCCGGACTCGATCGGCAGGGCCATCCCCAACGCAGAGATCCTGGTGGTGGCGCCGGACGGCTCCCGCGCCGGCCCGGGAGAAGTCGGTGAGCTCGTCCATCGTGGTGCCCTGGTCGCGCTGGGCTACTGGAACGACCCCGTGCGCACCGCTGAGAGGTTCAGGCCGGTCCCGGGCAGCGGCGCCGGGTGGGGAGCACCCGAGATCGCCGTCTGGTCGGGCGACCTGGTGCGCACCGACGACGACGGGTTCCTCTACTTCGTGGGACGCGCGGACGAGATGATCAAGACCTCTGGCTACCGCGTGAGCCCCACCGAGATCGAGGAGGTGGTCTACGCGACACGGTTGGTCGGCGACGCCGTTGCCCTGGGTGTCCCCGACGACGATCTCGGCCAGTCGATCCTGCTCGTGGTGACGGCTCCCGACGGATCAGTCGTCGACGTCGAGCGGCTCCTCACGGCCGTGCGCCGGGAAGTTCCTCGCTACATGGTGCCGTCGGAGGTCGTCGTGGTCGACGAGGTGCCACGAGGCCCGAACGGAAAGTTCGACCGCGCGACGCTGCGAGAGGTGCATGCTTCATGAACGGCCACGAACAGGTGATCGGCTCCTACAGGACTCAGGGCGGAGAGCTCCTCGTCGGGGGTGTTCCCCTTGCGCGGCTGACGCAGCGCGTGGGGACCACCCCGTACTTCGCGTACGACCGGGGGCGCCTCCTCGAGCGTGTCTCGCGGGTTCGCGGCGCGATTCCCCCCTCGGTACAGCTCAGCTATGCGGTGAAAGCCAACCCGTTCGTCCCGGTCGTCCAGGCCTTGGCGCAGGTGGTGGACCGCTTCGACGTCGCGTCAGGGCGCGAGCTGCGCACGGCGCTCGACACGACCGTCCCCGCTTCACGCGTCAGCTTTGCGGGACCGGGCAAGTCTCGCCAGGAGCTCGCGCAGGCCGTGGCCGCGGGCGCGACGATCGAGCTCGAGTCGCGAGGTGAGGCGGTGCGCGTCGCCGAGACCGGGAACGCCCTGGGGATCCGTCCTCGCGTCGCTGTGCGGGTCAACCCGGACTTCGTGGTCAAGGGGTCAGGCATGCGCATGGGTGGTGGTGCGCAGCAGTTCGGTGTCGACGCAGAGGCGGTGCCCGACCTGTTGCGGTGGCTCGGGGAGGCCGACGTCGACCTGCTCGGGTTCCACGTCTTCGCCGGGTCTCAGAACCTCAGCGCCGAGGTGCTCGCCGACGCCCAGCGACGGACCGTCGATCTCGTGGTCGAGCTCGCGGCCGACTGCGTCGACCCCGTCCGCTACGTCAACCTGGGCGGCGGCTTCGGGATCCCCTACTTCGAGAAGGACTCGCCGCTCGACCTCGAGGCGGTCGGCGCGGGGCTCGCCGCTGCCGTCGACCGACTGGGGCGGGCCCTGCCCGAGGCACAGCCGGTCATCGAGCTGGGCCGCTACCTGGTGGGCGAGGCGGGGGTCTACGTGACCCGCGTGATCGATCGGAAGGAGTCTCGCGGACAGGTCTTCCTGGTCGTGGACGGCGGGCTGCACCACCAGCTCGCCGCGTCAGGCAACTTCGGTCAGGTGATCCGGAGGAACTATCCCCTGGCGATCGGCAACAGGATGGGCGAAGCACCCACGGAGCCGATCAACGTCGTGGGCAAGTCCTGCACCCCGCTCGACCTGCTCGGGGATCGGGTCGAGCTCCCGCTTGCGACGGAAGGCGACCTCGTGGTTGTCTTCCAGGCCGGGGCCTACGGCCTGACAGCGAGTCCCACAGCTTTCCTCAGCCACCCCGAGGCCGTCGAGGTCCTCGTCGGAGATGCACCAGCAAAGGAGACGTCATGAGTGATTCGGGTGCGGGTTCGACTCTGGACGGTGTCGTCGAAGTGATCGTCTCGACGTTGGGCATCGCCGACCGGGCAGCGAGCCTGGACGCCGAGACCGAGCTCTTCGGCGCGATGCCCGAGCTGGACTCGCTCGCGGTCCTGGACCTCATCGCTTCCCTCGAGGATCGGTTCGAGATCACGATCGACGACGACTTCGTGACCGGGGATGCGTTCCTGACCATCGGCTCGCTGGCACGGTTGGTCGAGTCGCTCACGTCCTGACGTTCTCCGGCCGCGAGCTCAGTCCTGGCGCAGCCGGTCACGGAGGCGATGCACCGCACGCCCAGCCGTGGTCCGCAGCCTGAGCGCTTCGTGGACGGGCCATGGGCCAAGTGCGACCGTCAATGACACGGTGCTGACCCGGTCGGGAAAGTGCCGTGTCTGGTCGGGATAGCGGGAGGGATCCATGCAGGTGTCGAGGAGGTCGTAGGCCCCCGAGACCGAGAAGTGCTCGTTGACCAGCAAGCGCCCGAGCGAGCCAGGCGAGAACGAGCTAAAAGCCGGGGCGTATGCGTCGTACATGCAGAAGACGCTCCGACCCGAGCTGAGGAACGTTCCCATGTAGGCAGTCTGCCCGCCGTCGACGGCGAGCTCGAGGAGATGCCCGTCGCCCCGTGCGCTGAAGCCCTCGAACACGGTTCGCCACCACTCCGCACCTCCGTCGCGTCGTGCGAATGCTGGCCCGTCGTCGCCGCCCTTCCAGGATCCCAGCTCGAAGGCGAGGTACGTGTCGACGTCCTGCGACGAGCGGACGAGTGCGACCGGGTGCTGCTCGTCACCGCCCAGGGCGTCCCGGAGCTGGCGCAGGCGTCGCCGGAGTACCTGGGCACGCTTGGTCGAGACGAGGTCCTGCCAGCTGGTCGGACGGCGGTCCGCCGCGACCACCGCGGCGCGTTCCGAGGTGCCCCACACGTGGACGGCGCAACGCCGGCGCGCGATCTCGTCGAGGAGGGCACGGCCCCCCGGTCTGGTCGTCGTGACGAGGTGGAACGTGAAGACGCGGCCGAGAGCCGATCGGTGCGCGACCAAGGCTTCCAGGAGCGCACGCGCAGACTCCGCCGGGTCACCGCGCAGGAGAGGCGTGCCGAGCGAGGTGTATTCGTAGAGGCTCGGACCCGCGTTGCTCGCGTGGGCGAACGGCCACTGCGTATCTCCCGGGACCGACTCGAACGGCAGCGCGGCCAACCACGATCCGCCCGGTGACAGAGCCACCACGATTCGGATGCCTCGCCCCTCGCCGAAGTGCCGGTGCGTCGGAAGGAGGAACTCGGGTTCGTAGAAGACGTTGGGTTCCACGACGTCCTCTGCGAGCGCGCGCCATCGCTCGAGGTCGTCAGACGAGAGGGCCGAGACGTCGATGATCCTGCTGTTCATCTCGTTCTCCTGTCGACCGGTCCCTGTCCGACGAATGGCGCGATCCGGTCGTCGAGCTCGTCGCGAACGGCCGACCACGTCCTGGAGCGTGCACGGGAGATGCCTGCGTCGCTCCAACGAGCGACCTCCTCGGGCGAGTCGGCGAGCCCTTCGATCACCTGTGCCAGGGCGTCGACGCTTCCCGGCGGGACCAGGACCCCCGCGCCACGGACGGTCTCGGGGATCCCGCCAGTCGCGGAGCCGACGACGGCCGCGCCCGCAGCCATGCCTTCGAGCACGGTGAGCGGGCAGGGGTCGGGCCATCGCGACGGGACGACCGCGACGTCTGCCTCCTGCAGGACGTCGACGACACCAGGGCGGTCAACGAAGCGACGGAAGACGACTCGTCCTCCTGCCGGGGTGGCGGCACGTCTCAGCTGGGTCTCGAAGTCGGTGAGGGGGGCCTCGGGGTCGAAGCCCGCGCTCCCGACGACGAGGAGGTGGACGTCGGGACGTCCGAGCCGTACCACCGCATCGACGAGGACGTCGGGACCCTTCTCGGGGATCGTCCGCCCGACGAAGACGACCCGCAGCACACCGTCGTCGGTCCGCGTCCGGGGCGCGAACGCCTCCGCGTCGACCCCGTTGCGCACCACGACGACCCGGTCACGAAGCTCGGGAGGCAGGTGCGAGGCCAGCGCCTCGGCCAGATAGTCGCTCACCGCGACGATCGCGGCGGCGGGGCCGAGCGTGCGACGGGCCTCGCGCCGGTCGTACGTGCGCAGCAGCTGGTTGTGAGCGTAGAGGACGGGCGCGTGCCGGTCGGCGTCGATCAAGGGGACGGCTTGCGGCAGGTTGTGGGCGAAGAACACCGTGGGATCCCAGTCCGACTGCGCCGTGAGCGCCGGTCGCAGGGTGGCGCGCGCCGCCGGGCGCACGGCCAGGGTACGCGCGAGCGCGAGGTCGAGGTACCGGTCGGTCCGTCGGCCGGGGCGCAGGGGGTACTCGACGCTCTCGGCACTGTCGTAGCGTTCGGAGTAGGTGCCACGGGCGACGAGGACGCGTGGGCGGGGTGCGGTGGTGGGTGTCGCACCGCACAGGCCGTGCACCACGGTGGGCACGGCACTGCCGGTCCGGGGGGAGTAGTGGTCCCCCGGAGTGAGGAGATGCGTGTGTCCGAGAACCGCACCCCCTCGGCTCACGGCGTCGACACCCCCTCGGCGCGGTCCCGCCGTCGGGCGACGAGCGCGGCGGGGAACCCGGCGCCCAGTCCGATGATCTCCGCGAGCGAGCGGGTGAGCACGACCGGGGCGGTCAGCCGGCGCCGTCTCGAGGGGACGACCCCCTCGTGGTCGGGCCGCCCGCGGACCAACCGGTAGGTCGTCCGCAGGTAGTCACGCTGCTCTCGGAGAGCGGTCAGGACGTATCGTCGCAGCACCGGGGCGCGGAAGCCGAACACGCGAGCAAGGAGCACCACGTGGTTGCGCCGGGCGTAGTAGAGGTATCTCCGGTCGAACCGCTGTCCACCGGTCTGGTACGGGGCTGCGACGTGCCGCACCACGGCTGTCGGCATGAACACCAGGCGGTGGCCCGACTGTCGAACGCGCAGCGAGATGTCCGACTCCTCGCACAGGCAGGTGCCGGGATAGTTGCCACGAATGCCGCCCAGGGCGAGGAGCGTGGACCGACGGAACGACATGTTCGCGCCCAGGAGGTGATCGACGTCGATCGAACGTCCCGGATCGGCCCCGAAGTACCCGGTGAGCCGCCCGTCCGGCAGGAAGCGACCGATCAGGTCGAGCCCTCGCGACTCCTCGCCGTCGATCCCGTTCGAGGCGCGCCCACCGACACCGCCGACGCTCGGATCGGCATAGGGCCGCACGAGCTCGTCGAGCCAGTCGGGGTCGACGTACGCGTCGTCGTCGATGAACGCGACGACGTCACCGGTCGCGTTCACCAACCCGATCTGCCGTGACTCGGGCATCGTGCCCGGTCCGAGGTCGTTGCGCAGGTATCGCACGTCCGGGAAGTCCTCGCTCACGAGGGTGCGGGTGCGAGGGTCCGGGGAGGCGTCGACCACGAGCACCTCGTGGGGCGCCGTCCGCAGGGCGGCAAGGTGGCGCAGGCACTCACCCACGAAGTGCGGGCGAGCGTAGGTGATGATGACGACCGACACCGTGGGGTTCACCATTCGCCCTCCAGGTGGTCAGGAGCGTGCGTGACGCGGTACCAGTCTCGGGAGCGGAGGGGGCTCGTGAGGGCGGTGAGTCGAGGGTGTCGTGCACGACGGACCCAGGCGTCGTAGACATCGGGCCGCGAGTACACGGCCGTGTGTCCCGACCAGCCGAACTTGCGACGCATGGTCTCGTCGGAGCGGACCCAGCTGTAGTGGATCACCGCATCCTCATGGCCCACGACCTCGTGGACCGTGGCCGTCCGCGGGTGGAAAGGGTCGGTGTTCCACGGCCGCAGGTCGACGCGGAAGAGCGGTACGTCTGCCTGCCGGCAGTGTCTGAGCGTGGTCCCTGACCGTACAGCGAGCGGTCCGGGGAAGCTCGCGGCCGGGCGGCCTGATCGGGTGCTGGCCTCGAGGTAGGTACCAGGGCCGACGCGGGCGTAGAGCCAACGCGCAGGGTAGTCGACGCCACCGTGGCCCGACGCCTCGGCCGACCGGATGGCCGACACCAGCGGGGCCGACGACGGGAGCACCTCGTCGGTGTCGAGCTGGAGCACCCAGTCCGCGCCCTCGGACGCGAGGTCGAGCGCGGTCTGGCGCTGGTACGTGTCGTTCTCGAGGGGTTCGTGGTCGAGGCGGGCGAACGCCCCGGGGACGAACACGCACTTGTCCTCGGTGTCGATGGCTCGCAGTATCTCTAGGCACCGTTCGACGGGGATCGGGGTACCCGTCCACGACAGACCCTCCGCGTCGTACGACACGACGATCCGGTCCACCACGTCGTAGTAGGACTGCACGCTCTGGGCGAG
The DNA here is from genome assembly GCF_042726295.1 of Oerskovia sp. NPDC060338. NCBI lineage: Bacteria > Bacillati > Actinomycetota > Actinomycetes > Micrococcales > Cellulomonadaceae > Oerskovia > Oerskovia sp. NPDC060338. The sequence continues at coordinate 69,456 of NZ_JBHXCQ010000016.1, read as the reverse complement.
GAACGCCGGGTCGGCAGCCAGCACGTACGCGTGGAGGCGCACTCAGATCACGTCCGCGAACTCGCGCTCGAACTTCTGGAACACGAACATGCCCCACGTGAGCACCAGGAGCGAGACGACGACGGCGCCGACGAACTTCCACGGCTCGGGTGCGGGGGTGCCCAGCAGCGACCAGCGGAACAGGTCGAGGAACCATGCGAGCGGGTTGAGGTTGAACAGCGTGGTGAGGTTCGACGGGACGTCGCTGACCGAGTACGCGACGGGCGACGCGAACATGAGGGTCTGGACGAGCCAGGGCAGCACGTAGGCCACGTCACGGTATCGGACCATGATCGCCGATGCCGCCAGCCCTAGTCCCGCGCCCAGGAACGCGATCAGGACTGCCCAGAGGGGGAGGAGCAGCACAGGCCAGCCAGGATTGATGCCGTAGACGAACAGCAGCACGATGCAGAGCCCGAGCGCGATGACGAAGTCGACGAAGACGGAGAGGATCCCCGACAGGGGGACGAGGATGCGCGGGAAGTACACCTTGGAGATCAGCGCCTGGCTACCGACCATGGAGCCGGCTGAACGGTTCAGCACCTGGGAGAACAGGTTCCAGGCGAGCATCCCAACGAAGCTGAAGATGAAGTAGGGCTTGCCGTCGCTCGACAGCCCCGCGACCTGGCCGAAGACGATCGAGAAGATGCCCGCCGAGACGAGCGGCTGCAGCAGGACCCACACGACGCCGACGGCGGTCTGGCGGTAGCGCAGGACGATGTCTCGCATGCCGAACCGATAGAGGACTTCCCGGGCGTTCCACATCTCCCGCAGGTTCGGCGCGGCGAACCGGCCGGGCGGCGTGATGACGGTCTGAACCACGGTCAGTCCTCCTTGTAGTCGAAGTCGGCGAGGACGAGCCCCTTGGTCAGCGCTTCGTCGCCGGCCAGCTCGGGGTACGGGTTGTGCGGGAGCACCTCGAAGCCGGCTGCGCCCTCCCAGGCGTCGAGGACACCGGTCTTGCAGACGAAGACGTCCACGGTGTAGCGGCCGGGCTTGAGCCAGGGCGTCCGGACGGTCAGCCGGATGGTGTGTTCCGTCGCGGCGTCGTACCACCCGCCGACCACGCGCGAGTCGCACTGCACGAGGACGCTGCCGTTGACGTCGTTGATGTGGCAGGACACGAAGTAGCTCCCGATGAGCTTCGGGTTGGCACCGACCCGGACGAGGATCGTCTTCTCCCCGTCGGGCTCGAGCTGGTCTTCGCCGATCTCCACGTCGATCGCCCGGAGCTCTCCCGATCCAGGCCGGGTGCCGGCGTCCCGTTGTTCGAGGGCGAACTTCTCGAAGCTGCGCCGGTACAGGTCGAGCGCGCCCGCGACGTCTCCCTCGTACGCCAGGCGTCCTTTGTCGAGATAGATCGCCGACGTGCACAGTGCGGTGACCGTCTGCACCTGGTGGCTCACGAACAGGACGGTTCGTCCGTCCTTCGCGACGTCGCGCATCTTCGCGAGCGACTTCGCCTGGAACTCGGCGTCTCCCACGGCCAGGACCTCGTCGATCGCCAGGATCTCCGTCTCGAGGTGTGCCGCGACGGAGAAGGCGAGGCGGACGTACATCCCGGAGGAGTACCGCTTGACGGGCGTGTCGAGGAACTGCGCGACTCCCGAGAAGTCGACGATCTCGTCGAAGTGTCGCCGGATCTCTCCACGCGTCATCCCGAGCAGAGCGCCGTTGAGGTAGATGTTCTCGCGGCCGGTCAGCTCCGGGTGGAAGCCCGTCCCGACCTCGAGGAGCGACCCGATGCGTCCGTTGAGCTCGATCCGGCCGCGTGTCGGGGCAGTGATCCTGGTCAGGACCTTGAGCAGTGTCGACTTCCCGGCGCCGTTGCGTCCGATGATGCCGGTCGCCTCGCCCCACGGGATGTCGAACGTCAGATCGTCGAGCGCGTCGAACAGCTCGTGCGACCCGCGACGGACCGGATTGCGTGCCCAGCGAAGCGCTGCTTCGACGGCGGTCGTCGGACGGTCGCCCGAGAGACCGATGCGATAGGTCTTGCCGAGGCCGGCGACACGCACCGCAGGAGTGGAGGAGGACACACAGGGAACGATAGCCAAGTGACGGGGTTCGTAGCACCGCGGACGGGGTGAATTGCGCTCCCGAGTCAGGCGGCGGCCAGCACGCGCCGCCAGATCTCGGCGTGCTTGGTCGCGCTCGCCTCCCACGTGAAGCTGCGCGCTCGGGCGCGACCACGCTCGATCATGTCCGAGAGCGGCACCTCGCCCCGGAGCACCGCGATCAGTGCTTCGGCGATCCCGTCGGCGTCGGGCTCGACGAGCAGTGCGGCGTCCCCGCAGACCTCCGGCAACGACGACCGGTCGGCGGCGACGACCGGGACCCCGCAGGCCATGGCCTCGATCGCAGGCAGCCCGAAGCCCTCGTACAGCGACGGCACCACGACGGCGCGCGCACCGGCGACCAGGCCCGGAACGAGCCGTGAGGGCACCCTTCCGACGCGCGTCGCCGTCCGCGAGGGGCCGAACAGCGCGTCGCGTCGCGTCGACGGCGGGCCGGAGAGCACGAGCAGGGCGTCGGGGACCGCGCGTTCCACGAGGCGCCAGGCCGCAGCGAGACCGTCGAGGTTCTTGCGCTGCGAGGAGCCTCCCGCGTGCAGCACATAGGGGCGCTCGACTCCGAGGCGCGCCAGGTCGTCCTTCGACAGGGGCTCGGCGTGGAAGAACGCGTCGTCGACGCCGTTGTGGACGACGTCGACGTGCTCGAGCCCGAGGCGCTCGGCCACGTCGTCGGCGGAGAACCGAGAGACGGACACGACGGCGGCGGCGCGTCGCGCCTCGACGGCCGCGTGCGGCTCGGGGGTACCTTCGTCCGGGAATCGCCAGGCGACCGTGTCGTGGATGGTGACGACCTCTGGCCCTGGGGCGGGCGGGAGCGAGAGACCCATCCGATGGACGAGCCCGCTCCGCGGATAGACGAGCCTCCCGGCCGCGCGTCGCACCGAGGAGGGAGCGGCGCCGAGGACCCACGCCGGCAGCCGATCAGTCCCGGGCAGATCGGACCGGAGGCTCCGCACGACGGTCCGGCGGACGTCGAGCTCGGGGGCCACCTGCGGCGCTCGCCGCGCTATCTCCTCCTCGTAGACCTGTGCCCCCATCGGGGCAGCAGAAGCGAGAGTGGCTATGGTCAGCCGTGTCGGCACGGTGCTCCTCGAGGTTCTTGACACAGGGCGCTCGACGGTGCAACGCCATGGTCACGATTCTCTCTCATCGGGGTCGGGTGGCACGGGTGAATCTTGCCCGTCGAGGTCACAGCCGCAGACCGACGACGTATGCTCCTGGCCTGGGGTGGCTTGGCGATCGGCAGCCGAACGAGACACGGGACGACGAGGTGGAGACCTGACCGATGACCGACGTCGTGCTGGTGACGAGCTCGTTCCTCCCTCGCTTCGGCGGTGTCGAGGAGCACGTGCTCAACGTCGCGCGGGAGCTGCGAGCGCAAGGGGTCTCCGTCGCGATCTGGGCCGTCGACCAGAGCGACGTGGGGGCTCCCTCCGAGGTCGACGGGATCGTCGTGCGCTACCTGCCGTGCCCGCTGCCCGCTCGTTCCCCGCGCGCCGTCCTGTCCTTCGCCCGGAGAGCCCCGCAGGCACTCGCCGAGTGGCGTCGGGCGATGCGCGCGGATTCGCCGCGACTGCTCCACGTGCACTGCTTCGGCCCCAACGGTGTCTGGGCATCGGCCGTGGCGAGCGCGTACCGGATCCCGTTCGTCGTCACCACGCACGGTGAGACCTTCGGTGACGCCGACGAGGTCTTCCAGTCGTCCAGGCTGCTTCCTGCCGCGCTCCGGCGGTCCCTGCGCCGAGCTGCGGCAGTGACCGCCTGTTCCAGGTATGCCGCCGACGACCTCACGTCGTACGGCATCGAGCCGGCCGACGTGGTCGTGATCCCCAACGGCATCGACCTGCACGAGCCCGGGGGGGCTGCGCCGGCGGGACTCCCGGGCCGGTACGTCCTGGGTATCGGTCGGCTCGTCGACAACAAGGGCATGGATCTTCTCGTGGAGGCCTTTGCCGCGGCGTCGCTCCCCGACGACGTGGGACTCGTCGTCGCAGGGGACGGCCCTGCCCGGCGCAGTCTGGAGCGGCTGGTCGGCGACCTGGGCATCGACGACCGGACACTGTTCACCGGTGCGCTCGAACGGCCCCAGGTCGTCGAGTGCATGTCCCGCGCGGAGCTGCTCGTGGTCGCCAGCCGTGCCGAGGCTTTCGGCATCGCGATCCTCGAGGGCTGGCGTGCAGGCCTCCCCGTCATCGCGACGACGCACGGTGGACCGCCGGAGTTCGTGACGTCAGGGGTCGACGGCCTGCTCGTCGACCCGGAGGACACTGCGCGCCTCTCCGCCGCGATCACCGCGGTGGTGGGCGATCCCGTCCTGGCCCACCGCCTGGGAGACGCGGGCCGGGTCCGGGCGGCAGGCTACAGCTGGAAGCGGGTCGCGGGAGACTACGTCGAGCAGTACCGCCGCTCCGGGGTGAGGAGCCGATCGTGAGGTCGGAGACCGTCCGGTTGTCGGACGTCGGTGCGCAGGACGCTCAGGCATGGCGAGGGCTTTCGTCAGACGCCGTCGAACCGAACCCCTACTTCGACGTCGACTTCCTGCGCACCACGCACCGTCGGCTTCGTCCTGACGTCGACCCCTGGGTCGTCCTCGTCCGGGACGACGACGGGCTGTGCGGCGTCCTCCCGTACGTCCAGAGGCGCTCGCGGACGGGGGTGGTGGTGCGCAGCACCGGGCCCCCGCTCGGCTCCACCGTGGTGGACCTCCAGACGCCGTTGCTGCGGCGAGGACGGCATCTCGAGGCGTCTCGAGAGATCCTGGCGGAGGTCGGTCGTGGGGTGCACGGTGCGCCCGTCGTCGTCATCGTCGAGCAGCAGCGGCTCGACGGTCCGGCGTGGGACGGCCTCGTCGCTGCCGTCGGGGGCTCGAACGTGCTGGTCAGACACCGGGGCGAACGGGGGGCGGTCCTGCCTGCGCACGGTTCTGCGGACTCGGGTCCGGTCGACCGGCCGGCGTCGGGCCCGCCGGTGGCCATCGACGCCACGATGCTCGGGCACCTGTCGGGCAGTCGTCGCAAGTCGCTCAACCGGTCGCTGTCCGGCCTGGCCCGGGATGTCGGCCGCGTCACCTGGTCGGACCGTTCTGACGACCCGCAGGCGATCGTCGACTTCATCGCGCTCGAGCAGCGGGGATGGAAGGGCGACGTCGCGCGCGGAGGCGAAGGAGTGGCGACGCGTCCGGACGGCGCACGCTGGCTCGCCGAGGTGACCGACGGTCTGCGGGACGCCGGCGAGCTCTTCGTCGGTGAGCTGCGCGCCGGGGACGTCACCGTGTTCTCGACCATCGATCTCCGTGCGGGGGACCGGTGGTTCGGGATGCGCGACGCCTACGACGAGCGGTTCTCGAGGTTCGGTGTCGGCAACCTGGGGCGGCTCTCCGAGATCCGGCACATGGAGCAGAGCGGCTTGCAGTTCGACTCCAGCGCCAACCCGCAGACCTATCCACAAGCCTCTGCGCTCTACCCCGGCCGACTGCCCGTGGGCAAGATCGTGTACGGGGCGAACGCTGCTGGACGGGCTGCCCTGCGGATCGCCCGGACGCTCGAGCGCGCCCGTGCGGCGGTGAGACGATGACGATGCGCACGCGAGCGGTCGGCGCGCTCCTCCTCGCCCTGCTGCTCGGAGCGTGCACCGGCGGGCCCCAGGAGCGCGAGCCGAGCCTCACCACGGGACCGAGCACCGCCGGACCGCAGTCGTCGGCACCGGCACGCTCCGAGAGCGCTCCGCCGTCGGCGCCGACGGGCACCTGGTCCACGGAGGGCCTGCCGGTCGTCGCGGGAGCCGACGGGCAGCACCTGGTCGACCAGCGGGGCGATCCCCTCCTGGTCCACGCAGAGACCATCTGGGCAGCGATGCAGAGTCTCGACGGCGACGAGTTCGCCGCGCACATGGCCCGTCGGCACGCCCAGGGCTTCAACGCGGTGCTCATGACTCCGGTGCCCTGGATCGGCCTCGATGGTGAGTCCATGGCCACGGTGGACGGGCTGCGCCCGTTCGAGGACGACGGCGTCACGTTCGTCGAGGAGTACTGGGCAGAGCTGGACCGTCGTCTTGCCGTGGCACGGGAGAACGGGATCACGGTCTTCCTCGCGGCCTCGGGGGCCGGCGTCGCGGCCGAGCAGCAGGGGCACGCGTGGGGTGCGGACCAGGCGAGCGCGATGGGCCGGGCGATCGGGGAGCGCTACGCGGCCACCCCGGGGATCGTGTGGCTCATGGGGGTCGACTACCGCCCGGAGGACTGGGAACGGTATGACGCCGAGATGCTCGCCTTCGTCGACGGGCTTCGGGCGGGTGGCGACCGGCACCTGGTGACGGTCCAGTACTACAACACCGACTCGACGTCCTACGACAACCCTGCCTGGCGTGGTGTCTACCAGCTCGAGGCCGCCTACACCTACCGACCTTCCTACGGCCCGGTCCTGACCGCCTACGAGCGCGGCATCGCGCCGGTCATGCTCATCGAGGCGAACTTCGAGTCCGAGAACAACGAGGGCGGCCCGCCGACGACGGACGAGACGCTCCGCCGTCAGATGCTCTGGACCTACACGTCGGGTGGGACCGGCGCCGCGTACGGTCACCGCTCGGTGTGGCAGTTCAGCGACGACTGGGAGTCGGTGACGGACACTCCCGCCGTCGAGCAGCTCCAGCTGATCCACGCGCAGTTCTCGTCGATCCGGTGGTGGGACCTCGTCCCCGACGCTGACGACGCGCTCCTGGTCGAGGGCGGCGGCGAGGCGACCACCCGAGGGACGCAGGACGGCGGGTTCGCCGACGTTCTCGAGTCCGACCGGGCGACGTCGGCCCGTAGCGCGGCGGGGGACCTCGCCGTCGTCTACGTCCCCACCGCGCGCAGGCTCTCCCTGGACCTCTCGCTCGTCCCGGAGGTGACCCGTGCGCGGTGGTTCGACCCGACGTCGGGTGCACTCGTGGAGGTCGCCCTGACGGCGGACATGACGACCCCCGGCGCCAACGCCGCGGGGGACGGCGACTGGCTCCTGCTCCTCGATCGCGGCTGAGCGCCTGCAGGCTTCCCGGTGCCTACGGAGACGGCATGTCGAGGACCAGCCCGTGGTGGCAGGCGTCCTGCCACCGGACGTCGTCCTCGGGGGTCGCGTGGTAGGCGCTGCGCATGACGCCTTCCTTCTCGAGACCGAGCGAGGTGCTCATGAAGCAGGCCGGTCTGTTGAGCACGTTGTGGCGCGAGACGACGCGGTGGACCTGCTGGGTCTCTCGGAGCCAGGTCAGGACGAGTTCGACCGGTTCCCGGCCGAACGCCTTCCCGCGGAACGCGGGACGAAGCGCGATGGCCAGCTCGACCGTCTGCGGGACGTCTCGCAGGGGGAAGATCGTCAGCTCGCCGACGTACTGGTCGTCGTCCGTCGTCGCGATCGCGATCGAGTACGGCCCCCTGCTCTCCTTGAACATCCGGTTGCGCACCGCGAGCCAGCGCGCGTACTCCGCCGTCGTGGTCATTGGTTCGAGCAACGGGTTCCAGAACAGGATGCCGGCGGATCCTTCGAGCTCGATGCGTCCCTCGCCGTCGGACACCACGTGCTGGCGCAGCGTGGCGACCGGTCCGGCGATGCCGCCGGCCGGGAACGGCGGAAGCATGAGCTCGGTGTAGTAGCCGACCCGCCACCGCACCGCCTCGACGACGCGGGTCTGCAGTCGGAGCCAGAGATCCTGGACGTCTGCCGGGAGCGGAAGCACGCGCCGTGAGGTGCCGCTCTGCGCGTTCATGCCGCGATACCCGCATCGAGCTCACGCTCGATGTGCTTGGCGATCTCGAGCGAGGCCGTGGCCGCAGGGGACGGAGCGTTGAGCACGTGGACCTGCCGGGGGACCGTCTGGATCAGGAAGTCGTCGACGAGCCCGCCGTCACGTCGAAGTGCTTGGGCACGGACGCCGGCGGGCGAGGGAGTGAGGTCGTCGCGACCGATCTCGGGGACGAGGCGGGCGAGCGACGATGCGAAGAGAGAGCGTGACATCGAACGTGCCACCTCACGGGCACCTGGAACCCAGTTGCGTGCCCCGAGACGCCACAGGCCGGGCCAGGTCAGGGCGTCTGCGACGTCCGCGGGCGACACGTCACGCCACCTGTAGCCCTCGCGTGCCAGGGCGAGAACCGCGTTCGGCCCGGCGTGGACTCCGCCCCCCACCATCTTGGTCAGGTGCACACCGAGGAACGGGAAGCGGGGATCCGGCACAGGGTAGATGAGTCCGTTCACGAGCTCGGCCGCCTGGGGTGCCAGCTCGAAGTACTCACCGCGGAACGGGACGATGCGCGCCTCGGGCTCGAGACCGCATGCCCGAGCGAGCCGGTCCGCGTGCAGGCCGCCGCAGACGACCAGGGCATCGGCGACGATCTCCTCGCGCTGCCCTCCGTCGAGGACATCCACCCATGCCCGAACGCGGTCGCCCTCGGTCCGGGCGCCGCGGAAGGCCCGTCCGAACAGGATCTCGCCGCCGCCGGCGCGCACCTGGTCCGCCAGCGCTCGGCACACGCCGCGATAGTCGACGATGCCGGTGCTCTCGACGTGCAGCGCCGCACGACAGACCACGTGGGGCTCGTACTCGCGTGCCTCGGCCGCGGAGATCTCACGCACGGGCACGCCGTTCGCCCGTCCACGCTCAGCCAGCACCGCGAGCCGTGCGACCTCGTCCTCCTCGACGGCGACGACCAGCTTGCCGCACGTCTCGACCGCGATCCCGTGCTCCTCGGCGAACTCCGTCATGGACCGCGCCCCCGCGGTACCGAGCGTCGCCTTGAGGCTGCCGGGCGGGTAGTACAGACCCGAGTGGATCACTCCGGAGTTGCGGCCGGTCTGGTGCTCGGCGACGTCCGCCTCTTTCTCGAGGACCGTCACCTCGTCCCCGCGGGCCGCGAGCCGGGCCGCTGTCGCGAGCCCGATGATCCCTGCCCCGACCACGATGAAGCGTGTCATGTCCTACCTCTTTCGGTCGGCGCCCTCCCAGAGGACGGCGCACACGGTCCGATTGTGCACCGGTCACGCCGGCGCCTTTCTCGGGACGCGCAGGAGCGCGCAGGTCAGGCAGGTCACCGAGCCGACGAGCAGGACCGATGCGAGGGCGTCGCTCGGTCTGTGCGCGTGGCCGACGACCGATGCCACGCATGCGGCCAGCACGACGCCACCCGCGACCCAGGGGGCGCCGCGAGGAAGCGCCGGCGGCCAGAGCAGGAGCGTCGCCACCACGAGGGCCGTGGCCGCGGTGACATGACCGGAAGGGAAGCTGTTGACCGTGTAGCCGAGGTCACCGAGATAGGGACGCTCGAGCACGTCTTCCTTGAGTGTCTCCGACAGGACGACCGACACGAGGACGACGACCGCCGCCGCGGCGAGCGGGCGCCAGCGGCGACGGTAGGCGGAGATCGCCCCGAGCCCGAGAACCAACAGCCCGACCGCTGCCGGCAGACCGGGACGCAGAGCCCCCGCGACCGGGGCGAGGGCCTGGTTGAGTGCCTGGGCGTCCGCGAAGACCAGGATGTCCTGGCGCTGCCCCGCCGAGGTCCGGACCGCCCACCAGTAGAGCGCCACGAAACCGACCGCGAGAGCGACGGCCCACCTGACCAGCAGTGCGCGGGGGCCGAACAGGAGGGATCCCGGTACGGAGGCGGTCATGCTCTGGCCCCCGTGCACGTCAAGTTCCGCGGGGCAGCGCGTGACGCGGTGATCTCGACGAGGTGCGTGGCGGGTGGCGGCTTCATCGCCCGGCCCCCTCCCCGTCGGTGCTCTCGGTGCTCTCGGTCGCTCGGCGTGACCGTTCCGCCGTCAGTATCGAGGCTAGTGGTCGGCCCGACGTCGGCGTCAACGTCGACGCGGGGTGAAACGACACGTGTCATCGATGGATGGTCCGCCGCGACCGGACACGGCAAGGTGTCGGTCCCTCGGCGTAACCTGGTGCTCGCACCCCCAGCCCGGACCGTCTCCACCTCGGTCCGGGCCGCTCGTGCTGTTCCGGCGCGCCCGCCTCTCGCTGCGGGTCGCGTCGAACGGTGTCCACACCTGCCCGGGCGCTTGCCCGTGGGCGCCCTGCCACGCCGTCGGTGACCTGCTCGAAGGAACTCATGAACCTCACCGGAATCCTGCCCGCCCTCCTGGCCGACCCGACCGCGCGCGCGGTCGTCGAGCACGTGCGCCTGCGGGGCGCCGTCGACGTCGTCGGACCGGTCGGCGTGCGCCCGCCGTTGCTCGCGGCGATGGCGGGTGCGACCGCGACCGGTGATGCCGCCGGGGCCGAGAAGGGCGCCCCCGCCCAGGGCTCCCGGCCCCTCGTCGTCGTGACCGCGACGGGTCGTGAGGCCGACGAGCTCGCCGCGAGCGTGCGCGCCTACCTGCCCGACGAGCTGGGCGACCTGGTCGCGGTCCTGCCCGCGTGGGAGACGCTGCCGCACGAGCGTCTGTCGCCGCGCAGCGACACGGTCGCCAAGCGGCTCGCGGTGTTCCGGCGCCTCGCTCACCCGACCAGCGAGATCAGCCAGTCGGGCCCGGTGCGCGTCCTGGTCATGCCGGTCCGCGCGCTGCTCCAGCCGGTCGTCGAGGGCCTGGGTGACCTCGAGCCGGTCGAGCTGAGCACGGGCGAGACGGCCGACCTCACGGACGTCGCCGAGCGCCTGAGCGCGGCCGCGTACCAGCGCGTGGACATGGTCGAGCGGCGCGGCGAGTTCGCGGTGCGCGGCGGCATCCTCGACGTGTTCCCGCCCACCGAGGACCACCCGCTGCGCGTCGAGTTCTGGGGCGACGAGGTCACCGAGATCCGCTGGTTCGCGGTCGCGGACCAGCGCAGCCTGGAGATCGCGGACCACGGCGTGTGGGCGCCGCCGTGCCGCGAGATCCTCCTCACGGACGCGGTCCGCGCCCGCGCGGCGGAGCTGATCGAGACGCTCCCCGGAGCGACCGACATGCTCGACAAGCTCGCCGCCGGCATCGCCGTGGAGGGCATGGAGTCCCTCGCGCCCGTCCTCGTGGACCGCATGCTGCCCGTCCTGGAGCTCGTCCCCGACGACGCGCTGCTGATCATCAACGACCCCGAGCGCGTGCGCCGCCGCGCGCACGACCTCGTCGCGACGACCGAGGAGTTCCTTGCCGCCGCCTGGACCGGTGCGGCCGCAGGCGGCTCGACCCCGATCAACCTCTCGGCCGCGTCGTTCGAGACGTTCGCCGACGTCCACGACGTCGCCGAGCGTCGCGGCCTCGGGTGGTGGACGCTCAGCCCGTTCGGCCTCGACGAGGGCGCGACCCCCGACGGCGATTCGCACCCGGGTGACGAGCTCCCCGGAGGCGAGGGCCCGACGTCGGGCATGGGCACGGACGGCGTGACCACCTTCACCGTGCCCGCGCGCAACGTCGAGTCCTACCGCGGGGACGTCGAGCGCGCGCTCGACGACCTGCGCTCGCTCCAGCACGCCGGCTGGCGCCTGGTCCTGACGACCGAGGGCCACGGCCCCGCACGCCGCATGACCGAGCAGCTCTCCGCGGTCGACACCGCGGCCCGCCTGGTCGCGTCGATCGACACCGAGCCCGAGGGCGGCGTGGTGCTCGTGACGCCCGCGCCCGTGGGGCCGGGGTTCGTCGCGCCCGAGCTCAAGCTGGCGGTCTTCAGCGAGTCGGACCTCACGGGACGCCAGGGGTCGAGCACGCGCGACATGCGCAAGATGCCCTCGCGGCGGCGCAACGTCGTCGACCCCCTCGCGCTGCGCGCGGGCGACTATGTGGTGCACGAGCAGCACGGCGTGGGGAAGTTCGTCGAGCTCGTGCAGCGCACGCTCGGCACGGGCGGCAACGCCGCGACGCGCGAGTACCTCGTGATCGAGTACGCGAGCAGCAAGCGCGGCCAGCCGGGCGACCGCCTGTTCGTGCCGTCCGACCAGCTCGACCAGGTCACCAAGTACACGGGCGGCGAGTCACCCAGCCTGAACAAGATGGGCGGTTCGGACTGGGCCAAGACCAAGAGCCAGGCGCGCAAGCACGTCAAGGAGATCGCGGGCGAGCTCATCCGCCTCTACAGCGCCCGCATGGCCACGCAGGGGCACGCGTTCGGCCCCGACACCCCGTGGCAGCGCGAGCTCGAGGACGCGTTCGCGTACGTCGAGACGCCCGACCAGCTCGTCACGATCGACGAGGTCAAGGCCGACATGGAGAAGCCCGTCCCCATGGACCGGCTCGTGTGCGGCGACGTCGGGTACGGCAAGACCGAGATCGCGGTCCGCGCGGCGTTCAAGGCCGTGCAGGACGGCAAGCAGGTCGCAGTCCTGGTCCCCACGACGCTCCTGGTCCAGCAGCACTTCCAGACGTTCGCCGAGCGCTACTCGGCGTTCCCCGTGACGGTCAAGGCACTGTCACGCTTCCAGACCGAGGCCGAGTCCAAGGAGACGGTAGAAGGGCTCAAGGACGGCTCGGTCGACGTCGTCATCGGCACGCACCGCATCATCTCCGGGTCCATCAAGTTCAAGGACCTGGGCCTGGTCATCATCGACGAGGAGCAGCGGTTCGGCGTCGAGCACAAGGAGACGCTCAAGCAGTTGCGCACCAACGTCGACGTGCTCGCGATGAGCGCGACCCCCATCCCGCGCACGCTCGAGATGGCCGTCACGGGTATCCGCGAGATGTCGACGCTCGCGACCCCGCCCGAGGAGCGCCACCCCGTGCTCACGTACGTGGGCGCGTACGAGGAGAAGCAGATTTCCGCGTCGATCCGGCGCGAGCTGCTCCGCGAGGGCCAGGTCTTCTACGTGCACAACAAGGTCGAGACGATCGACCGCACGGCCCAGCGTCTGCGGGAGCTGGTCCCCGAGGCCCGTATCGGCGTCGCGCACGGCAAGATGAGCGAGTCCCAGCTCGACCAGACGATCACGGCGTTCTGGGAGAAGGAGCTCGACGTCCTGGTCTGCACCACGATCATCGAGACCGGCCTCGACATCTCCAACGCCAACACGCTCATCCTGGAGCGCGCCGACATGCTGGGCCTGTCCCAGCTCCACCAGCTCCGTGGTCGCGTGGGTCGTGGGCGCGAGCGCGCCTACGCGTACTTCCTGTACCCGCCCGAGCGCCCCCTGACGGACACCGCGCACGACCGCCTCGCGACCATGGCCGCCAACACGGACCTGGGCGCGGGCATGCAGATCGCCATGAAGGACCTCGAGATCCGCGGCGCGGGCAACCTCCTGGGCGGCGAGCAGTCGGGGCACATCGCGGGCGTCGGTTTCGACCTGTACGTGCGCATGGTCGGGGAGGCCGTGGCGTCGTTCAAGGGCGAGGTCGAGGAAGAAGCTCCCGAGGTGTCGATCGAGCTCCCGGTCGACGCGCACATCCCTCACGACTACATCGCGCACGAGCGCCTGCGCCTCGAGGCGTACCGCAAGATCGCGGCGGCCCAGGACGAGCCCGCGCTCGCCGAGGTGCGGGCCGAGCTCGTCGACCGCTACGGCGCGCTCCCGGAGGTCGTCGAGGCGCTGTTCGCCGTCGCCGACTTCCGCAACCACGCGCGCCGCGCGGGGCTCGCGGACGTCACGGCGCAGGGCAAGTTCGTGCGCTTCGCGCCGGTCGACCTCCCGGAGTCCGCGGAGCTGCGCCTCAAGCGGCTCTACCCGGGCACCATGCTCAAGCCCGCGATCCGCGCGTTCCTCGTGCCCTTCCCGACGACGGCGCGCATCGGTGGCCGTCCGCTGCGGGGCATGGAGGTGCTCGCCTGGGCGCGCCAGCTCATCGACGCGGTCATCACGGGAGACGTCAGCGCGGCGGCGAAGGTGGGGACGACGAAGCGGTAGCCGTCTCCGGTGTGGTGGCGGTCGACGTGACCACCACCACACCGTCGGTGCATATCCAGACCGCACGGTAGGTGAGATAGTTGTCGCATCATGTTTCTCGACCTGAGCGCTTCCACGCGCACCCCCAGCACCGGACGGCACGGCTCGACGAGCGCCGCCCGCTGTTGTCGCTGTCTCTGAACAGCCGCTGACAGGCGGCGTCCGTCGCGGGACCATCCCGACGTGACCGCCCCTCTCGCACAGGTCTGATCCTTCCCCGGCCCTTCGGTCGTCGACCCCTCGTGCCGACCGTGCCCCCGCACGGTCCCCCAACGAGCGACGTCCCCGGGCCTCCTCGGCCACCGGCTCCCCGCGTATCTCTCGCCACAGCCCCGCCGACGCTCCACGAACCCCTTCACCACACCGTCCGTCGGCCACCGGCCGCGTCCGGGGTGGTCCCCGTGCAGCCGTGCTGCACCTCCTGGAACGGAAGAACCCCCATGAGAACCCTCAAGGCAGCCGCCGCGGTCCTGGCGACGACCCTCCTGCTCGCCGCGTGCGGCTCGGGCGGGTCCGGTGGCGCGAGCAGCAGCTCCGCGGCCGGAGCCGACGCCGAGATCGTCATCGGCTCGACCAACGAGCCCACGGGCCTCGTCCGCAACGTCGGCGGCAGCTCGGGCGTCTCGCAGACCATGACCCGCAACGTCTTCGAGGGCCTGACCTCGGTCGACGTCGACGGTCAGGTGGTCCCGACCCTCGCGAAGGACTGGGACGTGTCCGAGGACGGCCTGGTCTACACGTTCCACCTGCAGCCGGGCGTCCACTTCCACGACGGGTCGGACCTCACGGCGCAGGACGTCGTCTGGAGCATCTCGCAGACCATCGCGCCCGAGTCCAAGAGCGCACGCAAGAACGACCTGTCGGTCATCTCCTCGATCACGGCGCCCGACGACGCCACGGTCCAGCTCGACCTGTCGCGCCGCAGCCAGTCGCTGCCGTTCTACCTCGCGTCCGTGACGATCGTGCAGGACGGTGACACCGAGCTGTCGAGCGAGAACGGCACGGGCCCGTACCGGTTCGTCGAGTGGACGCAGGGCGACCACCTGACGATCGAGCGCAACGACGACTACTGGGGCACCCCCGCCAAGAACTCGGGTGTCACGTTCCGCTTCTTCAAGGACACGACCGCGCTCAACAACGCGCTGCTGACCGGCGACCTCGACCTGGTCATCGCGGAGGACTCCCCGGACCAGCTCGTGCAGTTCGAGGGGAACGACGCGTTCACCATCACCGAGGGCACGTCGACGACCAAGCAGATCTGGGCCTTCAACGACCGCGTCGCGCCGTTCGACGACGTCCGCGTCCGCCAGGCGCTGTACAAGGCGATCGACCGCGAGAAGGTGCTCGACGCCGTGTGGGACGGCTACGGCCAGGTCATCGGCTCGATGGTCCCCCCGACCGACCCGTGGTTCGTCGACCAGGCCGACGTGCACGCGTACGACCCGCAGGCCGCGAAGGACCTGCTCGCGCAGGCCGGCGTGAGCGACCTGACGATCGCGGTCGACTACGTCGCGGGCGACCCGTCCGAGACGATCGCCCAGCTCCTCCAGGCCGACCTCCAGGCCGTGGGCGTCACGCTCACGCTCAACCCGGTCGACGACGCGACCTGGTACCAGAAGATCTACACGGACCACGACTTCCAGACCACGCTCATGGGCCACGTGAACCCGCGCGACGTCGTCTGGTACGCCAACCCGGACTTCTACTGGGGCTACGACAACAAGGACGTCCAGCAGTGGGTCGCGGACGCCGACCAGGCGACCACGACCGACGAGCAGACGGCCCTGCTGACCCAGGTCAACGAGACGATCGGGCAGGAGGCGGCGAGCGCCTGGCTGTACCTCGACCCGCAGATCCGGGTCGCGCGCGCCGAGATCACGGGTTTCCCGGTGAACCAGGTGACGGAGAGCTTCTACGTCGCCGACATCGTGCGGGAAGGCTGACCGAGCACCCATGTCCCGCTACCTCCTGACGCGCGTCGGCACGCTGCTGCTGTCGTTGGTCCTCGCGAGCGTCGTGGTCTTCGCCGTCCTCCGGTTCCTGCCGGGGGACAGCGCAGGCACGTCGCTCGGCGTGGGCACGACGAGCGACCAGCTCGAGCAGCTGCGTGCCGACCTCGGCACCGACCAGCCCCTGTGGACGCAGTACGGGCAGTGGGTCGCGGGACTGTTCTCGGGGAGCGCGGGCACGTCGTTCGTCTCGCGCCTCCCGGTGGGCGAGCTGATCGCGAGCAAGCTCCCGATCACGCTGCCCCTGAGCCTCGCGGCCTTCGTGGTCTCGGTGCTCGTGTCGGTGCCTCTCGGCGTGGTCGCGGCGGTCCGTCGGCGCGGCGTCGTGGGGGTCACGGTCTCGGCCGTGTCGCAGCTGGGCGTCGCGGTGCCGGTCTTCTGGGTCGGCGTGATCCTGGTGTGGATCTTCGCGCTCGAGGCGGGGGTCCTGCCGCCCGGCGGGTTCCCCCGCCAGGGCTGGGAGGACCCCGCAGCGGCCGTGCGGTCGCTGGTCCTGCCCGTGGCGACCGTGGCCATCGCGATGTCGTCGGTCATGGTCCGCTACGTGCGCTCGGCGACGCTCGACGTGCTGGACCAGGACTACGTCCGCACGGCTCGTTCGCTCGGCTACGGCCGGTGGCACGCCCTCGCGCGGCACGGTCTGCGCAACGGCGCGGTCCCGGTCGTCGCGATCCTCGGCATCGAGCTCGCGACGTCGTTGCTGGGGGCCGTGGTCGTGGAGAACGTCTTCGCGCTGCCGGGCCTCGGCACGCTCCTCGTGTCGTCGGTCGAGGGGCGCGACCTGCCGGTCGTGCAGGCCCTCGTCCTGGGGCTGACGGCCCTGGTCCTCGTCACGAACTTCCTGGTCGACCTCGCCCAGCGCGGGATCGACCCCCGGCTGCGCGCCGGCTCGGCCCTCGGAGGCGCACGATGAGCATCAACCTGGGCGGGGAGATCCCCGGGGCCGCTGCGGGCCGCATCGAGGTAGAGGAGTCGCTCGCGCCGCACGTGTCGGGCGGCGCGGGGGAGGCCCCGCGTGCCCGACGACGGAGCGTCAGCCCGTCGTTCGTCGCGGGTCTCGTCATGGTGGGGCTGGTCGCGCTCGTCGGTGTCGTCGCGATCTTCTGGACGCCCTACGACGTGGGTGCGGGCGCTGCCGGCACGGGTGGACGGCTCGAAGGGCCCAGCGCGCAGTTCTGGGCCGGCACCGACCGGCTGGGACGCGACCTGCTGAGCCAGCTCATGGGCGGCGCGACGGTCGCGATGACCGTGGCGATCGCCTCGGTCGTCATCGCGGGCGTCCTGGGCATCACGATCGGCGTGGTCGCCGCGGCGACCACCCGGTGGGCCGACGTCGCGCTGCTCAACGTGATCGACCTGATGATCGCGTTCCCCACGCTGCTGCTGGCCATGCTCATCGTGACGGTCCGCGGGGCCTCGCTGACCTCGGCGATCGTCGCGATCGGGATCTCGGGGGCGGCGGTGATCGCGCGCGTCACGCGGGTCAACGCCGCGCGCGTGCTGCGCGAGGACTACGTGACGGCCGCGACGGCGTCGGGCACCGGATGGTGGGGGACGATCCTCCGCCACGTCCTGCCCAACGTGGCCCCCACCCTGCTCGTCCAGCTCATGCTGCTCGCGGGCGGGGCGATCCTCGCCGAGGCGTCGCTGTCCTACCTGGGCCTCGGCTCGCCGTCGGCCCTGTCCTGGGGGCGGCTGCTCAGCGCCGCCCAGAAGTCCGTCGCGGTCCAGCCGCTCGGGGCGATCCTGCCCGGGCTCCTCATCGCGTGGACCGTGCTCGGCCTGAACCTCCTGGGCGACGGTATCCGCGAAAAGACCGACCCGAGCCTGCGAGGCGACCGATGACCGCGACCCCCACGACGAGCACCGCCGGGCTCGAGGTGCGCGACCTGACGGTGGCGACGTCGTCGGGCCGGGTGCTGCTCGACCGCGTGAGCTGGCGCGTCGCACCCGGCGAGCGCCTGGGTGTGATCGGCGAGTCCGGCTCGGGCAAGTCCCTCACCGCGGCCGCGATCCTCGGGCTGCTGCCCGACGGCATGACCGCGACCGGACAGGTCCTGCTCGACGGGACCGACCTGCTGCCCCTGGGCGAGAAGGCCCTGCGCCGCGTGCGCGGGGCGCGCATCGCGATGGTCTTCCAGGAGCCCCTCACGGCGCTCGACCCGCTCATGACGATCGGCCGGCAGATCGCCGGGCCGCTGCGCCTGCACCGCAAGGTCTCGCGCGCCCGGGCCGCCGAGCTCGCCGCGGACCTGTGCCGCCTGGTGCGCCTCGACGACACCGAACGCATCCTCGGGTCCTACCCGTGGCAGCTCTCGGGCGGGCAGCGCCAGCGCGCGTGCCTCGCCATGGCGCTCGCGTGCGAGCCCGACGTGCTGATCGCCGACGAGCCCACCACGGCGCTCGACGTGACCGTCCAGGCCGAGATCCTCGCGCTGCTCGACGACCTGATCGAGCGCACCGGGACGGCACTGGTGTTCGTGTCGCACGACCTGCCCGTGGTCGCCCGCGTCACGCGCGACCTCGTCGTGATGCGGCACGGGAAGGTCGTCGAGGCCACGAGCGTCGCACGCGCCCTCGACGCGCCCGAGGACCCCTACACGCGCTCGCTGCTCACCGCGGCGCGCGCCGTGACCCACCTGCCGATCCTGGAGGACCGATGAGCGACCAGCCCCTGAGCGGCGACCGGCCCGTCCCCGGTGACGGGCCGGCAGGCGACGCCGTCCCGCTCATCGCGCTCGACCGCGCGCGGCGCGAGTTCGGCGGGTCGCGCCGCACGCCCCCGACGACGGCGCTCGCGGGCGTCGACCTCACGGTCCGGGCCGGGCGCAGCGTGGGGATCGTCGGCGAGTCGGGAGCCGGGAAGTCGACCCTCCTGCGGCTGCTGCTCGGGCTCGACAGCCCGACGAGCGGCACCATCTCCTACCGTGGCGCGCCCCTGGACCGTCGGGACCGCGCGCTCATGCGGCGGTACCGGCGAGAGGTCCAGGTCGTCCTCCAGGACCCGCGCACGTCTCTCGACCCGCGCATGACGGTCGCCCGGATCGTCGCCGAGCCGCTGCGCTCGCTCCGGGTCGGGGGCGACGTGTCGGCGCGCGTCGACGAGGTCCTGGGATGGGTGGGGCTCGACCCCGACGTCCGGACCAAGTACCCGGCCCAGTTCTCGGGCGGTCAGCGCCAGCGCATCGCGATCGCGCGGGCCCTCGCGCCCTCGCCGTCGGTCCTGGTGGGCGACGAGCCCGTGAGCGCGCTCGACGTGTCGGTCCGCGAGCAGGTCATGGACCTGCTGCGCGGGCTCCAGCGCGACCTGGGTCTCACGCTCGTCCTGGTCAGCCACGACATGGCGATCGTCGGGCAGCTGTGCGAGGAGACCGTGGTGCTGCGCGGGGGAGAGGTCGTCGAGGCCGGCCCCACGCGCGAGGTGCTGACCCGTCCGGCAGCCGCGTACACGCGCGAGCTGCTCGCGGCGGTGCCGACGCTGCCCTGAGGTGCGTCCCGCCGTCGGGCACGGTGGCGGCGCAGCGAGATCCCGTCGACGTAGAGGGTTCTTGTCGAGACAGAGGCCTGTGGACCTCTGCCTCGACAAGAACCCTCTTTCTCGTGGTGCCCGCGCCCTGCCCGAGAACCCGCAACCTTCTTGCATGTCCGGAAAGGGAGACACGTCCCTCGGGTCTGTGTAATCTTTCAGCAAGAACTCGCAATTCTCTGCAAAGGTGACAGACGCGGGTTCGGCCGGCGGTCAGGCCGGTTCAGGGGGAACAGGGGGAGCGGTAACGCACCGGCACCGATGCCGGGGCGCGGACGGGCAGCCACGCACCGACGCGGGGCTGTACGCAGCACCGAACGGAGAACGCAGCAATGATGCTCAGCCGAACAACCGGGAGACCGGTCCGCAGGAAGCCACGGCACAGGGTGCTCGCCGGGCTCACGGCGCTCGCCGTGATCGCGTCGGGCCTCGCGGCGGGGGCGGTGCCGGCTTCGGCCAAGGCGCCGACCCCGTCGCCCGTGGTCGCGTCCGACAACGGTCGGGGGAACGTCGTCCTCAACATGTTCCAGTGGACCTGGGACTCGGTCGCGGCCGAGTGCGCCAGCACGATCGGGCCCGCCGGCTTCGGCTACGTCCAGGTCTCGCCGCCCCAGGAGCACATCCAGGGCACCGCGTGGTGGACCTCCTACCAGCCCGTGAGCTACAAGATCGAGTCCAAGCTCGGCAACCGCGCCGAGTTCCAGAACATGGTCAGCACCTGCAAGACCGCCGGCGTCGGCATCGTGGTGGACGCGGTCGTCAACCACACGGCCGGCGCGGACACCGGGTCCGGCACGGGCACGGGAGGGACCAGCTACTCGGTCGACAACTTCCCCGGCGTCCCGTACGGCGCCAACGACTTCAACGACTGCCGCGCCAACATCACCAACTACGGCGACCGGTACAACGTCCAGAACTGTCGCCTCGTCTCGCTCCAGGACCTGCGCACGGGCTCGGACTACGTGCGCGGCAAGATCGCGGGCTACATGAACGACCTGATCGGCCTGGGCGTCGCCGGCTTCCGTTTCGACGCGGCCAAGCACATCCCGGCCGCAGACCTCGAGGCCATCAAGGCCAAGCTCACCAACCCGAACGTCTACTGGGTCCACGAGGTCATCGGGGCCGCGGGCGAGCCCATCCAGCCCTCCGAGTACCTGGGCAGCGGGGACTCGCACGAGTTCAACTACGCGCGCACGCTCAAGAGCCGCTTCGACGGCAGCATCGCGAGCCTCGACGAGATCGGCAACGGGCTGCTCACCTCGGACCGTGCCGGAGTCTTCGTGGACAACCACGACACCGAGCGCAACGGCGAGACCATGAACTACAAGTGGGGCGCCAAGTACAAGCTCGCCAACGCCTTCATGCTCTCCTGGCCCTACGGCTCGCCCTCGGTCTACACGGGCTACACGTGGACCGACAAGGACGCCGGAGCCCCCGGCGCCACCAGCACGTCGGTCCCCGACGCGAGCTGCTCCAACAGCGCCTGGACCTGCACGCAGCGCTGGACCGAGATCGCCGGCATGGTCGGCTTCCACAACACGGTCGAGGGCACGTCCGTGACGAACTGGTGGGACGACGGCAACAACAACATCGCCTACGGCCGTGGGGCCAAGGGCTACGTGGCGATCAACAACACGGCCTCCGCCGTGACGCGCACCTACCAGACCTCGCTGCCCGCGAACACCTACTGCGACGTCGTGGCGGCCAAGGACTGCTCCAAGACCTACACCGTGAGCGCCTCGGGGACCTTCACCGCGACCGTCCCCGCGTACGGGGCGCTCGCGCTGCATGTCGGGAAGCTCAAGACGACCCAGCCCGAGTGCGCGAACGACACGACCGCGCCCAGCGTCCCCCAGAACGTCAAGGCCACCGCGGCCGGGACCTCGATCGCGGTGACCTGGGCCGCGTCGACCGACGACTGCGCCTCGCCCCTCACCTACGAGGTGTCCCGCACAGCGGGCGGCACGACCGTGAAGACGACCGTGACCGGCACGTCCACCACCCTGACGGGTCTCACGGCCTCGACCGCCTACTCGATCACGGTCACCGCGATCGACGGGTCGGCGGCCAAGAACAGGTCGGCGGCGAGCGCCGCGGCCACGGCCACCACCGGCGCGCTGCCGGTCGACACGACCACGACGGTCTACTACTCGACCTCGAAGGGGTGGAACGCGTACAAGGTCCACTACAAGGTCGGTGCGGGCGCCTGGACCACGGCCCCCGGCGTCGACATGGCCGCGGCCTGCACGGGCTGGGTCTCCCGCGAGATCCCCACGAACGGGGCGACCGTCACGGCTGCGTTCACCAACGGGTCGGGCACCTGGGACAACAACGGCGGCAAGGACTTCAGCCTCACGGGGCAGCACGTCCAGGTCGCCGGCGGAGCGATCACGGCGGGCAACCCCTGCGAGGGCGGCGGCACCCAGGGAGACGCCAGCTTCTCGGTCAACGCCACCACGGTCCTGGGTCAGAACGTCTACGTCGTGGGCAGCATCGCGGCCCTCGGCTCGTGGGCTCCGGCCTCGGCCAAGCAGCTCTCGGCCGCGAGCTACCCCGTCTGGAAGCTCACGCTCGACCTGCCCGCCGGGACGACCTTCGAGTACAAGTACATCAAGAAGGACGGCGCGGGGAACGTGGTCTGGGAGAGCGGGGCCAACCGCACCGCGACGGTCGGGGCGAACGGGGCCGTGACCCTGAACGACACCTGGAAGTAGCCGACGCCGTCAGGTCGGAGGGTCCCCGTCCCGGGGGCCCTCCGGTCCGCGCTCCTACGATGGGCGCATGACCACGAGCGAGCCGTCCAGCCCCGTCGACCCCCTGCGCGAGTCCGTCACCGTCATGGACCGCCTGTACTCGCCCGGCGGGTGCCCGTGGGACCGGGAGCAGACCCACGAGTCGCTGGTGCGCTACCTGCTCGAGGAGGCGCACGAGCTCGCGGAGGCCATCGAGACGGGAGACCGCGCGGGCGTGCGCGAGGAGCTGGGCGACCTGCTGCTGCAGGTCCTGTTCCACGCGCGCATCGCGAGCGAGGACCCGGTCGACCCGTTCACGGTCGACGACGTCGCGGCCGACCTCGTCGCCAAGCTCGTCAGGCGTCATCCCCACGTGTTCGCGGACACCGCGGTCGCCACGGGCGACGGCCACGCGGCCCTCTACGCCCAGTGGGACCAGATCAAGCAGCAGGAGAAGCAGCGCGAGTCGGTCCTGGAGGGGATCCCGCTCGCGCAGGGTGCGCTGGCCCGCGCGCAGAAGGTCCTGTCCCGCGCGGAGCGCGCCGGGCTCGTCGCGGATCCCGGTCCGACGACGGAGCTCCCGTCGGTCCCGTCCCCCGCCCCGGGCGAGGCGCGGCCCGGGAGGGGAGCGGCGCCGTCGGGCACTGCGGACGGCCTGACCGCGGGCGACGAGGGTGCCCCCGGCGGGGCGCCGGTCGACGCTGCCGAGCGGGCCTACGGGCACGAGCTGCTCGACGTGGTGCGTCGTGCGCAGGCCGACGGCGTGGACGCCGAGACGGCGCTGCGGCGCGCGCTGCGCGAGGTCGAGCAGGCGGTCGTGGCGGCCGAGAAGAGCGCGAGCGCGCCACGGGGGTGACGCACGCCGGACGCCCGGCGACCGCGGGCGGTCGACATGCGGGCGATCGTGTCCACGTGCCGACGACGGGAGCACTATGTGTTCCCGACCACTAGGCTGGGTTGCGACAACCCCGGACGCGCCCGACCGCCATCGTCGCCTGCCCTGCGCTCCGGACCTGGAAGCAGCCTGAAGGAGCAACCGTGGCAAGCATCGAAGCCGTTGGAGCACGCGAGATTCTCGACTCGCGCGGAAACCCCACCGTCGAGGTCGAGGTCGTTCTCGACGACGGTACCTTTGCGCGCGCAGGCGTCCCCTCGGGTGCCTCGACCGGCGCCTTCGAGGCCGTCGAGCGCCGTGACGGCGACAAGTCCCGCTACCTGGGCAAGGGCGTCGAGAACGCGGTCAACGCGGTCATCGACGAGATCGCCCCCGAGCTGATCGGCTACGAGGCAGAGGACCAGCGCCTCATCGACCAGGCCCTGATCGACCTCGACGGCACCCCGAACAAGGGCAAGCTCGGCGCGAACGCCATCCTCGGTGTCTCGCTGGCCGTCGCGAAGGCCGCAGCCAAGAGCTCGGGCCTGGACCTCTACCGCTACGTCGGTGGCCCCAACGCCCACGTCCTGCCCGTCCCCATGATGAACATCCTCAACGGTGGGTCGCACGCGGACTCCAACGTCGACATCCAGGAGTTCATGGTCGCCCCGATCGGCGCCACGTCCTTCCGTGAGGCGCTGCGCACCGGCGCAGAGGTCTACCACTCCCTGAAGTCCGTGCTGAAGAGCAAGGGCCTCGCGACGGGCCTCGGCGACGAGGGCGGCTTCGCCCCCAACCTGCCGAGCAACCGCGACGCGCTGGACCTGATCCTCGTCGCGATCGAGCAGGCCGGCTTCAAGCCGGGCGTCGACGTGGGCCTCGCGCTCGACGTCGCCGCGACCGAGTTCTTCAAGGACGGCGCGTACCAGTTCGAGGGCAAGGCGACGAGCTCGGACGAGATCATCGCGTACTACAAGCAGCTCGTGGCGGACTACCCGCTGGTCTCGATCGAGGACCCGCTGTCCGAGGACGAGTGGAGCGCCTGGTCGCAGCTCGTGTCCGAGGTCGGCGACAAGGTCCAGATCGTCGGCGACGACCTGTTCGTCACCAACCCGGAGCGCCTCGCCAAGGGCATCGAGCTCAAGGCCGCGAACTCGCTGCTCGTCAAGCTCAACCAGATCGGCACGCTGTCGGAGACCCTCGACGCCGTCGAGCTCGCGCAGCGCAACGGCTTCACCGCGATGGTCTCGCACCGTTCGGGCGAGACCGAGGACACGACGATCGCGGACCTGTCCGTCGCCGTCAACGCCGGCCAGATCAAGACCGGTGCCCCCGCCCGTGGCGAGCGCATCAACAAGTACAACCAGCTCCTGCGCATCGAGGAGGCCCTGGACGACGCGGCTCGCTACGCCGGCGCCTCGGCGTTCCCGCGTTGGAAGGCGTGAGCTGACGCTCACCTGCTAGCCGCGGTCTGATCGCGGCCGGCGACCGGACGCCCGGTGGTTCCTCGGAACCACCGGGCGTCCGTGCGTCCGGGCGGCGTGACCTCCCGGGGGAGCGCGCCGCCGCGACACGTCAGGGGGGCGCGGGTTGTGAACGCTTGGTGTGGATCCGACCACGTTGCCCGGCACGCCGCAGACCCTGCGGCGGGCGGGGACCGCGGGACGGCACAATCGGCACCATGCCCTCGAACCGTCGCCCGTCCACCCCTGGCGCCTCGGCGCGCCCGGGCGGTCGCGGCGCGGGATCGCGCGGGGACGGTCGTTCGTCGTCGGGCCGCGCGCGCAGCCCGGGCTCCAGCCCGACGACGTCACGCGCCGACACGGGGACGTCCGGTCCGGCGTCGGGCGCGTCAGGCGCTGCGAAGCCGGCCAAGAAGGGCGCGCCGGCGGGAAAGCTGCCGAAGTCGCCGAAGTCCACGGGCGCGAACCCGACAGGTTCGGCGTCCGCCGCGGCCAAGGGCTCGGCGAGGAACGGCACGAAGAAGCCGCCGGCCCCGGGCGGTGCAGGCGCCCGGTCCGGGGCGACGAAGCCCGCCGCCGCGCGTCCGTCGTCGTCCCGTTCTCCGCGTGCTCGCAGCACGGCAGGAGGCCGCGCCCCCGCGCTCGCCGACCGCCGTCGGAGCAGGTACGGCCTGCTGCTCCCCGAGGTCGTGACGGTCCGCGCCCTGGTGATGTCCGTCGTCGTGCTCCTGGCCGTGATCCTCCTGCTGCCCACGGTGCGCGCCTACGTCAACCAGACGGGCGAGCTCCGTGCGCTGCGCGCCGACGTGGCCGAGGCGCAGGCGACGCGCGACGCGCTCGAGGTCGAGCTCGGCCGGTGGGACGACCAGGCCTACGTGATCGCGCAGGCTCGCGACCGGCTCAGCTACGTCATGCCGGGCGAACGGTCCTGGCGCGTCGTCGACCCGGACACCGTCGTCGACGACCTGGACCCCGAGACGGGGCAGGTCGTGACCGACGGGCCGGTCGACGTCGCGGGGCACGTCGGTGCGCCCTGGTACACCTCGCTGTGGCGCTCGGTCCAGCTCGCGGGCGAGCAGCCCGAGCCGGGGTCGGCGAGCCCCACGGGCGGCGTGCAGACCCCGCCGCCCGCGAGCGACACCCCGACCGATCCCGCGACGCCCACGGGCTGAAACGGCGGATTGCGGAACCACCCGGGGGAGCGGGGACAATGGGAGAGCGCCGGTACCCGGCGCCGGACCAGCACCGCACGCCGCAGAACGGAACCTCTCGTGAACGACTCGCACCCCGCCGCCTCCGACCTGGAGAACGTCCAGGTCCCGGGGAACCCCTCGGACACGACCACGGCCGCCACCGACGGCACCGACGCTGCGCCTGCTGCGCCCGTCGTGCCCCAGGCCGACCGGTCCCGCCCCGAGGTGACCCCCGAGGACCTCGAGGTCCTGCAGGAGCAGCTCGGTCGCCCGGCGCGCGGCGTCGTCGGGATCGCGGCGCGCTGCGTGTGCGGCCGCCCGCTCGTGGTGCACACGGCCCCGCGCCTGCCCGACGGCACGCCCTTCCCCACGACCTACTACCTGACGAGCCCGGGAGCGGTCGCGGGCGCCTCGACGCTCGAGGCGAACAGTGTGATGAAGGAGATGTCGGAGCGCCTCACGCAGGACGAGGAGCTCGCGGCGGCCTACGCCCGCGCGCACGAGCACTACCTCGCGGCCCGCGAGTCGCTCGGCCACGTCGAGGAGATCGCGGGCATCTCCGCAGGTGGCATGCCCGTGCGCGTCAAGTGCCTGCACGTGCTCGTGGGGCACGCCCTCGCGGCCGGGCCCGGGGTCAACCCGCTCGGCGACGAGGCGCTCGTCATGATCTCCGGCTCGTGGCGCGCGGACCGCTGCACCTGCTGACCGCCTGAACCGGTCCACGGGCGGGCCGGCCGCCCGCCGGTGGCGCAGAGGATGGCACCCTTGATGCCATGACTTCTTCTCGTGTCGCCGCGATCGACTGCGGTACCAACTCGATCCGCCTCCTCGTCGCCGACGTCGACTCCACGACGGGCGTCCTCACCGAGCTCGACCGCCGCATGGAGGTCGTGCGGCTCGGTCAGGGCGTCGACCGTACGGGGCGGCTGGCTCCCGAGGCCCTGGCCCGCACGCTCGACCAGGCGGCCGAGTACGCGACCGTGATCGAGGAGCTCGGGGCGACGCGCACGCGCTTCGTGGCGACGTCGGCCACGCGCGACGCCGAGAACCGCGGCGAGTTCGTCGAGGGCGTGCTCGCACGCCTGGGCGTCGAGCCGGAGGTCGTCTCCGGGAACGAGGAGGCCGAGCTGTCGTTCCGCGGGGCGACCGGTGTGGTCGCGGCGCACCACGAGGGTCCGTTCGTGGTCGTGGACCTCGGGGGAGGGTCGACCGAGCTCGTGCTCGGCACCGATGCCCCCGAGGCGGCGTGGTCCATGGACGTCGGGTGCGTGCGCCTGACCGAGCGTCACCTGCGCTCGGACCCGCCGACGGCCGAGGAGATCGCGGCGGCGCGGGCCGACGTGCGGGCCGCGCTCGACGTCGCGACGCAGACCGTCCCGCTGGGCAAGGCCGCGACGCTCGTCGGGCTCGCGGGCTCGGTCACGACCGTGACCGCGCACGCGCTGGGCCTCGAGCGCTACGACCGCGACCGGATCGACGGCGCGGTGCTGACCGTCGAGCAGACGCTGGACGCGTGCGAGGACCTGCTGGGGCGCACGCGCGCCGAGCGCGAGGCGCTGGGCTTCATGCACCCGGGACGCATCGACGTGATCGGGGCGGGGGCGCTCGTGTGGTCCGAGGTCGTGCGCCGGGTGCGCGACGACGTCGCGGCCGCGGGCGGCGAGCTCACGTCGGTCGTGACGAGCGAGCACGACATCCTGGACGGGATCGCGCTGTCGATCGCGTGAGGTCTCCTACCGAGAAGTGAGTAGATGCCCCTGGATCGCGCGATCCAGGGGCATCTGCTCACTTCTCGGCGAGGGCGTGTGCTCACGAGCGCGACATGCGGTAGTTCGCTCTGACCGGTAGTGCGGTTCGCGTAGTAGTGTCTGCCGCACAGGAGCCGGTCGAGCAGGGAGTCAGGGTGGACACCACACAGCTGTTGAAGGGCGTCCTCGACGCGGCGGTCCTCGCCGTGGTCGCGGACGAGGACGGGTACGGGTACGACGTCGTGCGCCGCCTGCGAGCCGCAGGGCTCGTCGAGGTGGGTGACGCGTCGGTCTACGGCACGCTGCGCCGCCTGTACTCGGGCGGGATGCTCACGAGCTACGTGGTCCCCTCCGACGAGGGCCCGCACCGCAAGTACTACGGCATCAACGCGCAGGGGCGGGCCGTGCTCGACACCCAGCGCAAGGAGTGGCAGGAGTTCTCCGGCACGCTGACCGGCCTCCTCGGGACCTCGGAAGGAGCCGCGTGATGTCCACGACCATGAGCCCCGAGGACGTGATCCTCGACCAGGTACACCGCTACGCCGCGGAAGTCCGCGCGCACCTCGCCGACCTGTCGCCCGAGCAGGTCGACGACCTCACCGACGGCCTCGAGGCGGACCTCGCGGAGGCGCTCGCCGACATGCCTGGCTCGCTGCGGCCGCGCCAGGCGGGGAGCGAGGTGCCCGACGGCGGAGCGACCTCGTTCCTCGACGTCGCCGCACGCTTCGGTCCGGCTGCCGAGTACGCGGCCGAGCTCCGGTCTGCGGCCGGACTGGATCCTGCAGCCCCGGGGCCCCGCCCGCGGATCGGGGTGCGCGGACGCCTGTTCGTGCTCGGAGGGATCTTCGAGTCGGGGTGGAAGTCCCTGTGGGCTCCGGTGACGTCCACCGCGCAGTGGGCCGCCTTCAGGGAGTTCGCGGACGTGCTCCGGCCCGTGTGGTGGGTGCTGCGGGCGTGGGTCGTGGTTCTCGTGCTCCACGCCTGGTTCGGCTTCTCGACCGGCTTCGGCCTGGTGCCGCGCGAGCCCTTCTGGCGCCTGCTCCTGCTCGCGGCGATCGTCGTGAGCGTGCAGTGGGGACGGGGCCGGTGGCTGCGATGGCGCGCGGTGCACACCCTGCGCAAGGTCGTGAACGTCGTCGCGGTCGTCGTGGCCGTGCCCGTCCTCCTGGGGGCAGCCTTCGGTGCGAGCAACGGGCTCACCGGCTGGGGCGGCTCTGACGACGGCGGGTTGTACTCCTACGGCCACGAGATCGGCTACGGGGCCGGCTACGAGGCGGCTCAGCGCGAGGGGATGAGCCAGGTCAGCACAGGGAGCGGGGACGGCGGCGTGTTCGTCGACGGCTCGCAGGTCAGCAACCTGTTCGTCTACGACGCGAGCGGTCGGGCTCTCCAGGACGTCCAGATCTTCGACGACCAGGGTCGTCCCGTCCGGACCATCACGGGGGAGGGCACCACGCAGGCCTGGAGCCTCCCGGACTTCGAGCAGGGCTGGTACTTCCAGCCGTCGTTCTCGACCGACGGTCGGGAGCGCTGGAACGTGTACCCGTTGCGCGGGCTGCCCGAGGACGCTGTCGAGTGGGACGGCTCCGAGCGTCCCGTGCCGCTCGAGGGAGAGCAGCCCCGGTCGATGCCGTCGCCGTTCCTGCAGGCTCAGCCGCTCCTGGTGCCCTCGACGGGCGGCGGCGGACAGGCGGCCACGCCCGGCACGTCGCCGGGCACTGCACCTGACGCCACGACGGACACGTCGCCGGATCCGGCAGCCCCTGAGGCGCCGGCCTCCCCGGAGGCCCCGGCCGGCGGCGAGACCCCGGTCGACCAGCCGGTCGAGGGGACCACGGCCCCCTCGGGCCGGGGTCAGGGCGCGCCCGCCCCGACCACGGCCCGACCGGTGCTCGAGGCCTCGACGGGAGCTGCGTCGTCGGGCGGCTGACCCCCGTCCGTCACCCGAGGTTCGCCAGCCGACCCACGTCGGTCGCCTGGCGAACCTCGGGTTCGGCGACCTCGCAACCCTCGCCAAAGCGGCCGTACCGCCCCCAAACGACACGCGAAAAGGCCGCTTGTGAAGGTTGTCACGCCCACGGATCGGACAGAAGTTCACCAAGAAGTTGAAGACGGTAATACTCTGGTTTCATGCCTCAGAATGACCTGACCTCGGTCACCCCTGCCCAGAACGCGGACAACGCTGCGTCGCCGCGTCCCCGCAAGGTCCCCCGCATCATCGTCCTGGGTGGCGGCTCTGTCGGTCTGTACTCGGCCCGCCGTCTCCGCAAGAAGCTCGGCAAGCGCGAGGCGGCCATCGTCGTCGTCGACCCGCGCCCGTACATGACGTACGCGCCCTTCCTGCCGGAGGCCGCCGCCGGGTCGATCGACGCGCGCGACGTCGTCGCGCCCCACCGCCGCGCCCTCAAGGGTGTCGACGTGCTCCAGGGCAAGGTCGTCGAGATCGACCACGCCGGGCGCAACATCACGATCCACCCGGAGGAGGGCGACGACTACTCGGTCTCCTACGACCACCTGATCGTCGGCCTCGGCTCGGTCTCGCGCACGCTGCCCATCCCGGGCCTCGCGGAGAACGCGATCGGCTTCAAGAACGTGGAAGAGGCCATCGCGGTCTGCAACCACGTCATCAACCGGATGGACGTCGCGTCGTCCACCTGGGACCAGGACCTGCGCAAGCGCATGCTCACGTTCGCCTTCATCGGCGGCGGCTTCGCCGGCATGGAGGCGATCGCCGAGATCGAGGACATGGCGCGCTACGCGACCCGCAACTACCCGACGATCAACCCCGAGGACCTGCGCTTCGTGATGATCGAGGGCTCGGGACGCATCCTCCCCGAGGTCTCCGAGCCCATGGGCCTCTACGCGCTCGAGGAGCTCAAGAAGCGCGGCATCGAGTTCCACCTCAACACGTTCCTTTCCTCGTGCGTCGACGGTCACGTCGTCACCTCGACGGGCGTCGAGTTCGACACGGACACGATCGTGTGGACCGCGGGCGTCAAGGCGAACCCGGTCCTCAAGGAGAGCTCGGACCTGCCGGTCGACAAGCTCGGCCGCGTGATCGTGCTCCCGACGCTCCAGGTCGCGGACGAGGACGGCAACGTCATCCCCGACGCCTGGGCCGCGGGCGACTGCGCCGCCGTCCCGGACCTGCTGAACCCCGGCAAGTTCTGCCCGCCGAACGCTCAGCACGCGATCCGCGAGGCCACGCGCCTCGCCGACAACCTGGTCGCCGTGCTGCGCAGCGACGAGCCCGTCGAGTACAAGCACAAGAGCGTCGGTACGGTCGCCTCGCTCGGCCTGTACAAGGGTGTCGCCGAGCTGTTCGGCATCTTCAAGCTCAAGGGCTTCCTCGCCTGGGCCATGCACCGCAGCTACCACGTGATGGCGATGCCCACGGGCAACCGCAAGATCCGCATCGCGATCGGCTGGATGGGTCAGTTCCTCATGGGCCGCGAGCTCGTCTCGCTCGGTTCGCTCCACGACCCGCGCGCGGAGTTCCGCCAGGCGTCCGTGCCGCCCAAGGCTGCGGGCGAGCCCGTCAAGCAGGAGGCAGTGTCGTCGGCCGCCGAGGCCGAGTCGGGCGGTGCCGAGGCGAAGTCCTCCACGGCTGCTCCCGCCGAGGCAGCGGGCACCGACGCGGGCCACGGTCCGGCCAAGAAGGCGACCAAGAAGGCCTCGACCAAGGCCTGAGCCACCCGCACGTCAGCACGTCCCGCGAGGGCGGTCCCGGAAGGGGCCGCCCTCGCGGCGTCCCGGGACGCCGACCGGCGCGCACAATGGACGGGTGAGCACTCGCGTGGTCGACGACCTGCGGTCCCGTGCGGGCCGTGCCCTGTTCGAGCGTGTCGCGGGCCCGGACGGCCCGGCCGAGCGCTCTCGGATCCACGACACCCCGGGTCCCCGCTGGTTCGCACCGGACTCGGCGATCGCGCGCGTCCACGGTGACGCGTCGATGTTCGTGGGCGGGCTGCGGGCCCTGCTGCTCCAGTCGTTGCACCCGCTCGCCATGGCGGCGGTCGCGGCGCACTCGGGGTACCGCGGCGACCCGTGGGGTCGCCTGGCCCGCACGAGCACCTTCCTTGCGGTCACGACGTTCGGGACGGTCGAGCACGCGCAGCAGGCGATCGACGTGGTCCGCTCGGTGCACGTCCGCGTGCGCGGCACGGCTCCCGACGGTCGCCCGTACGCTGCCGACGACCCCTGGCTGCTGCGCTGGGTCCACGTGGCCGAGGCCGACAGCTTCCTCGCCGCGCACCAGCGCTACGGCGAGCGTCCCCTCGACGCCGCGGGCTGCGACGAGTACCTGGCCCAGGCCGCGACGGTCGCGGACCGGCTCGGAGCCGTGGACCCGCCGCGCTCGCGCGTCGAGCTGGCGAGGGCTTTCGAGGAGTTCCGCCCGCAGCTCGCGAGGACCACCGAGTCCGACGACGTCGCGCGCTTCCTGCTGTCCGAGCCGCCGCTCCCGTTCCTCGCCAGGGGCCCGTACGCGGCGCTGGGCGCGGCCTCGGTCGCGTCGTTGCCCCCGTGGTCGCGGCGCATGATCCCGGTGCGGTGGCCGATGCGGGGTGAGTCGGTGCTGGTGCGGGCGGGTGGCCGGACCGTCACGCAGGCGATCCGCTGGGCGCTCGCGGGGTCGTAGCGCAGGGGCGCGCCGGAGGGGCCGTGCGGCGCCCCTGGCCGTCGCCGAGATATCCTCACCCGGGCCCCCATAGCCCAATCGGCAGAGGCATCCGACTTAAAATCGGCGCAGTCTGGGTTCGAGTCCCAGTGGGGGCACTTCGGAGTTCGTATGGCAGGATCCTCCCCATGAACATCCCCTCGAAGGGCTGTGCCGCGTAGGCCCCCATCGCAGGTTCGAGCGCATCGAACCATGCCTCGGCGATCCGCTCGCCTGAAGAAGGACGGCCGCTTGTCCGGCTCGGTCCACTCAGCCATCGCACGGCTGGACCCTCGCCGCTTCTGGCCCAAGGCGTTGTACGCCGACCTCACCCTCCTGGAGACGGTCGCACGCCAGGGGAGGTGGCCGTCGGTCTGTTGCGCATGCAGCCCCGACGTCTACCAAGGACGCTCTGACCTCGAGCGCGCCGCCCATGCCATGCCACGAGGCCCTGCCCGCGAGCTCCGGCTCTTGCTCGCGTCCCTCGATGCCAGGATCCTGGCAAGCGGCGCCTTCGTCGTCGAGCCGCCTGCGCGCGGATGGTGGACCGTGCCGCCCGACCGCCGGTGGCGGGTCGAGCGATGACGGTGCCACGGCCCCACAGCCCCACGGCCCCACGCGCGAGGGCCTACGACAACCCCGTCGGCCCGTCCGGCTCCGGGTCCTCGGCGGCCTACTGGCCGAGCGACACCTGGTTGCCGTCGGGGTCCAGCACCCGGGCGACGCGTTCGCCCCACGGCTGGTCCTCGGGCGGCGAGACCACGACGGCCCCGGCTGCGGCCAGGTGCGACACGGCCAGGTCGCAGTCGTCGACCGTGACCCACAGGTGCGTGTGCCCGACGTCGGTGCTCTCGCGGTCGACCCCGATCCCGAGCGACGCGTCGCCCACGGCGACCG
Source organism: Oerskovia sp. NPDC060338 (assembly GCF_042726295.1). Lineage (NCBI taxonomy): Bacteria > Bacillati > Actinomycetota > Actinomycetes > Micrococcales > Cellulomonadaceae > Oerskovia > Oerskovia sp. NPDC060338. The sequence continues at coordinate 36,419 of NZ_JBHXCQ010000016.1, read as the reverse complement.
AGACGTAGACGGGTGGGCCGCCTCTCGCGAAGGTCTCCTCGGAGTCGTTCCCACGTTACGCCAGCAGCAGACGAGCCACTCCTGCGGGCCTCCGGGTCGCAGGTCGGCGCTAGGTTGAGGGGACGAGGGCCGCCGAGCCCACGACCGCGACGAAGGAGCACGCGATGGCAGCCGCAGGCCAGGTGGTGCTCTTCGAGCGCCGGACCGCCGAACCGTTGCTGCGCCACGTCCTGGGCGGGATCCTGCGGGCCGAGCGCACCGAGCAGGCGCGCACGCTGCTCGACGTCGCCCTCGCGGCCCAGGTCTCGACGGCGTACCTCTCGGAGGTTGAGCGCGGCCGCAAGGAGGCCTCGTCGGAGGTGCTCGCCGCGATCTGCCGCGCGCTCGGCCTGCGCGTGGTCGACCTGCTGGCGCGCAGCCAGGACGAGTTCGACGCCGAGGCGAACCGCCGTGCGGGCGTCGAGCGCCGCAGCCTCACGTCGCGCCCGCGTGCCGAGCGCGAGCTCCACGCGCTCGGTACGCCGCGCCGCAGCGCGGCACCGGTGCTCAGCACCACGCCCACCACGACGGTCCTGCTGCTCGCAGCCTGATCGCCACGCCGCACGCTCACGCGGCCGCACGATCCCGTGGCACCGCCGTGACCGGCCGGCCCTGCCCGGACGCCCCCGGCCGGTCGGTCCCACCGCGCGCGGCACCAGCCGACCGCGGCTCCGAGGGTCTCGCGCCACCGGATTCCGCCGTGGGTGAATCCGCCCTCCTCGCGCGTCGATCTGTCCGTTTCGCCGCGCGCCCCGCGCTCGTCGGTGGTGTGCTGAACGGATGTCGCAGACGAACCCGGCCCCGACCCTCCAGGACCTCGTCGACCGCGCCGTGATCCTCTCGACCGAGCACCAGGTGCACTTCGCCGAGCTGGGCGGTGAGTCCGCGTGGGACGCCGACCTCCAGGCGGGCACTCTCACTTTCCACAGCGAGATCCCGCTCGTGTGCGGGGCGCACTTCCTGGGGACGGCGGCCCCGGGGACGCAGAGCTGGCTGTGGGGCTGGCACAACGTCAACAACTTCCCGGACGGCGTCGTGGCCGCGGCCGAGCACGTCCACCAGCGCGGGGTCTCGGGGGGCATCTTCGAGCTCAGCACGGCCGAGATCCTCCTGACCGACGCGGTCCCGTACCGCCTCGCGCTCGCCGCCAAGGCCGTCACGGGCCACTTCACGCACTTCGCGGCCCCCACGGGAGGCGGGACGTGCGCATGGTTCCTGCTGACCCATCCGCGGTTCGAGCTCCCGCCGGCCTCGGTCCCGCGGGTCCTGCGCGTGATCCCGGAGGGGATCGGCAGCACGACGGTCTCCGACCACCGCCGAGCGGTGCGCGCGTACGCGGTCCTGCGCGGCCTCGATATCCGCTGGCTCGACGAGCAGACAGCCGTCGTGGGTGCGTCGGACGGCGAGGTGACGGTGGCGTTCGACGGTCACGGGCGCCTGACGAACCTGTCGGCGACGCTCACGGCCGCCCCGGAGCCGGAGCCTGCACCCGCGCCGGCGCCTGAGCGGCCCGAGCGTCGCGGGTGGTTCGGCCGCAAGAAGTAGCCCGCGGCTCGGGCGCGCCGGGCGCGCGCGGTGAGCGACGCCGTCGGGCAGGGGGACCACCGCGCCCGACGGCGTCACGCACCTACGCCGCGACCGACAGCTTGCGCGAGGTCACCACCGCGTCGGCGAGCCCGTACTCCACGGCCTGGTGGGCCGTGAAGATGCGGTCGCGGTCGGTGTCGGCGCGCAGCCGCTCGACGCTCTGACCCGTGTGCCGGGCCAGGACGAGCTCGGTCTCCGAGCGCAGGCGCAGGATCTCCTGGGCCTGGAGCGTGAGGTCGGAGATGGTGCCCTCCGCGCCGCCCGAGGGCTGGTGCAGCAGGACCCGCGAGTGCTCGAGCACGAACCGCTTGCCGGGTGTCCCTGCGGCGAGCAGCACCGCGGCGGCCGACGCGGCCTGGCCCATGCAGATCGTCGAGACGTCCGAGCGGATGAACTGCAGGGTGTCGTAGATGGCCATGAGCGCGGTGATCGACCCGCCCGGGGAGTTGATGTAGAGGCCGATCTCCTGGTCGGGGGCGTCGGACTCGAGGTGCAGGAGCTGGGCCATGACGACGTTGGCGACGCCGTCGTCGATCTCGGTGCCGAGGAAGATGATGCGCTCCGAGAGGAGGCGGCTGAAGACGTCGAACGCGCGCTCGCCGAGCGGGGTGCGCTCGACGACCGTCGGGATCGTGTAGGTGGACATCAGAGGCCGACCTTCCGGGAGTGGGCGGTGGGGCGGACGTCGTCGACCGATGCGACGATGTGGTCGACCATGCCGTAGGCGAGGGCCTGCTCGGCCGTGAACCAGCGGTCGCGGTCGCTGTCGGCCGTGACGGTCTCGGTGGTCTGGCCCGTGTGCTCGGCCGTGAGGCGGTGCATGAGGCCCTTGGTGTACTCGAGGTTCTCGGCCTGGATCGCGATGTCCACGGCCGTCCCCCCGATCCCGGCCGAGGGCTGGTGCATCATGATGCGCGCGTGGGGGAGCGAGTAGCGCTTGCCCGCGGTGCCGGTGCACAGCAGGAACTGCCCCATGCTCGCGGCGAAGCCCATCGCGAGCGTGCTGACGTCGTTGGGCACGAGCTGGATCGTGTCGTAGATCGCGAGGCCTGCGCTCACCGAACCGCCGGGAGAGTTGATGTAGAGCGCGATGTCGGCACGCGGGTCCTCGGCGGAGAGCAGGAGGAGCTGCGCGCACACGCGGTTCGCGACGGCGTCGTCCACGGCGGTACCGAGGACCACGATGCGCTGGTGCAGCAGGCGTGAGGAGAGCTGGTCGTCGAACGGGGAGGTGGGCAGCGGGGCCGCCTCGGTCCGCAGGAGCGGTGGCTGGTTCGTCATGCTCCGACCCTCTCCCCGGTGAGGTGGTCGGGGCCCGGGTATCTGCCCGGGGCGGATCTGCCGACGGCAGACGGGCTCCGCGGTGCGGCGACGCACCGCGGACCCCGGTCAGACGATCGAGCGGCCCTCGTGCAGGCGAGCGGTGAGCTGGGCGCGGTCGTCGGCGGCGGCGTCGAGCGTGGTGCCGCGCACGACCTGCAGGGCGTGCGCGGCAGCGCGGCGCTCGCCCCAGGTCGTGAGCCGCTCGCCCACGGCGACGAGGAACCGGTCGCTCGGGCGCAGCGCGCGCAGGGACGGTGAACGGAGGTCGGCGCGGGTCGGTGCGTAGGTGCTCATGAGGGGTTCTCCTTGCCGTTGATCAGGGGGAACGCGTTGAAGTGGACCTGGACGGGGCGGGCCCCGGGGGTGTCCTGCTGACCGGCGAACCGGTCGAGGACCGTGTCGCTGAAGCGTTGCCACTCGGCCTGGACCTCGGCGAGCTGCTCCTTGGTGAGCCACATGTTGATCGTCGCGAGCGTGGCGCCGGACTCGAGCCAGGTGCGATCGAGGGTGCGGGCGCCGTCGAGGAAGTCCATGATCTTGCGCTGCCGCATGGCCTCGAACTCGCGGTTGATCGCGAGGGTCGCGATGACGTTGGCCTGGCTGTCGCCGCCGGACGCCGACGCGTCGTCGGGCAGCTCGATGGTGAACCCGCCGGGCGCCCGCTCCCACCAGCGCTCGCGCGCGGTGCCGCGGCCCGGGACCTCCTGGACGAACCCGTGACGCTCGAGCTGGCGCAGGTGGTAGCTCGTGGCGCCGCTCGACTCGCCGAGCAGCTCAGCCAGACCGCTCGCGGTCAGCGCGCTGTGGTGCCCTAGGAGATCGAGGATCTGGATCCGCAACGGGTGCGACAGCGCCTTGAGCGCGTCAGGGCCGACGGGCCGCTGAGCGCGGGGCTCGGGCGTCTGCTCGGAGTCGTGGTTCATGGGCATGGCACCACCGTAGCGATGCAAAGACCCCTTTGCAAGAGTTTCTTTGCAACAAGTTCTTTGGAGCCGTTGTGGGCGGTGTGGTGGGTCCGCCTGGCTAGGATCTCGCCGTGAGCATCGAGGAGCCGCGCGAGATGGCCAACGGGTTGTGGTCGGTCGGCGTGCACGGCATGCACCCGTCGACGCTCGTGCGGGCCCTCGATCTGGAGGTCCCGTTCGTGGTGATCGAGGGGCACCTACCTTTCCGGTCGGGCTGGCACGACGTCGACATCCCGCTCGCAGCGCCCGATGTCGCGGGGGTTCGTAGGGTGCGGGGGCTCCGGTACGACCTCCTCATGAGCCCGGCGGAGGTGCTCGATGCCGCCGACGAGCTCGACCGGGCGGGCCAAGGCTGGCTCTTTGCCTGGCAGGCGATCCGAATGCCTCCGCCCGATCTGCTGCTCGACGGCAAGAGCGGGCGCGCACGCTCGGCGGCCGTCCGCGGGTGCGGCGTCACGCTGATCCTCGATCTGCCGCACGCGGACGAGAGCGCAGTGCTGACGAGTCCCGACCGGACGAGGTTGCTGGGTGCCGTCGGTCGGCTCGAGCGTCATCTCGCTACCCAGCGCCTCGCATGACCTGCGTCCGGTGCTGTGACGCCCGTCTGTCGCACGGGCCCATGGGTCGCGGGCCGTCCGACCGGGCTGCGCCGTGGCGATGCCGTCAGTCCGCGACCCTGCGCCCGCCGCGCTTGTAGGCGTCCAGGTCGTCGTTGAGCCGTTCGAGCAGCTCACCCAGGAGCGCCCGGTCGAGGCGTGACCAGTCGGCCAGGACCTCGGCGTAGAGCTCGGTGCGCATCTCGCGGTGCCGGGCCAGCTCGTCGATGCCCTGCGGCGTGGCCTCGACCAGGACGGCGCGCCCGTCCGCGGGGTCGCGTGTGCGGCGGGCGAGGCCGGCCTTCTCCATCGCGACGACCTGCCGGGTCACGGTCGAGGCGTCGAGGCCCAGGTGGTCGGCGAGAGTGTTGACGTTCTGGGCCCCGTCGACGAGGAGGTCGTGGAGCAGGAGGTAGGCCGACCTGTCCAGGGTGCCGCTCGGCGGTCCACCTGCCCGGGCCGACTTGGCGCGTCCCGCAGCGGTGGTCCGTTCGGCGCGTCGCAGGAGCTGGGCGAGCTCGAGCTCGATGCTCGAGAGCACCTCGCGCGCTGCGGGGTCGGGTGCCGCCGCACCTCCCTCGGCGATGCGATCCACGGAACTGTTACCCCGAGCAACTGTCATGGGTGTTAACTACAGGTAGTTATCTGCATGATGCAGGTAAATCCGGCGAGGCCGCGACGGCCCGCGTACCAGCACCCACAGACCCGGGGGACGTGTGTCCAGAACCACCAGGAACGAGCCCAACAAGACCGCGATCTACGCGACCGCGCTCACGGCCTTCTTCGCCATCGCAGGCATCGCCGTGGTCGACCCGATCCTGCCGATCATCGGCCAGGAGATCGGCGCGAGCACCTGGCAGATCGAGCTGCTCTTCACGGCCTACATCGCGGTCATGGCGATCGGCATGATCCCGGCCGTCCTCGCGACCGGGAGGTTCGGGTACAAGAAGGTCCTCGGCGCGGGCGTGAGCCTGGTCGCGGTCGCGGCGATCCTCGCGGCCCTCTCGCAGAACATCGGGCAGCTCGCCGCGCTGCGCGGGCTGTGGGGACTGGGCAACGCGATGTTCTTCGCGACCGCGATGGTCCTGCTCGTCTCGCTCGCGAACGACCGCGAGTGGGTCGTCGGGCTGTTCGAGACCTGCGTGGGCCTGGGCTTCGCGGTCGGCCCGCTCATCGGCGGGCTGCTGGGCCAGTTCAGCTGGCGCATCCCGTTCCTCGCGTGCGGCCTGTTCATGATCGTCGCTCTCGCGCTCTCGATCACGCGGCTCAAGGACCCGGCCGAGAAGCCGGCCCCGCTCCACGTGGGGCAGGTCTTCGCGCTCTTCCGCAAGCCCGGCTTCCGGGCGCTGTGCATCGTGACCGCGGCCTACAACTTCGTGTTCTTCATCATCCTGGGCTACACGCCCGTGTTCCTGGGGCTCGACGTCATCCCGCTCGGCCTCGTCTTCACGGCATGGGGCATCGGGCTCGCGTTCGGCATCCTCGTCGTGGGGCACAGGCTCGCGCACACGGTCGGCGCGGTCCAGACCATGGGGATCGCCGTCGTGGGCGTGCTCCTGGCCACGGTGGCCCTCGCGCTCGACCTCGGCACGGCCGGGTCGGTCGTCGTCCTGGTGGTCGCCGGGGTGTTCATGGGCATCGCGAACGCGAACCTGACCGACCTCTCGCTCGCGCTCGGCAGCCCCGACCGGCGTGTGACCACGGGTGCCTTCAACCTGGTCCGGTGGGGCTTCGCTGCCCCGGCTCCCGTGATCGCGGGCCTGCTCCACCCCGTCGGGCTCACGGTCCCGTACTGGGTCGGCGCGGGCGTGCTCCTCGTCGGGGTCGTCGCGTTCCTCGCGACCGCCCACAAGATGGCGGGCGAGCTGGGGGAGTCGGTCCTGTGGTCGCGCTGGAACCGCCGTGCCCGGGCCGTCGAGGGGACTCCCGAGGAAGCGCTCGGCGAGATCTGAGCGGGAGGCGGGAGGCGCCGTCGGGCATCCGTGCGGGACGCACCTGCCGTCGGCCCGACGGCGCAGCCCGCCCCGCGCCTACTGCTCGCCGGGGTGCGAGGCGTCCTGGGCGCGGGACTCCGGGGCCCGTGCGCCACCCTCGCGCGCGACGCGCAGGAGCCCGCCGAGGCCCGCCTTGAGCCCTTCGAGCTCGGGGACCGTGAGCAGCGCGAGCGTCTCAGGACCCGCGGGCCCGTCGTTCGCGACGATGCTGCGCACCGCCTCGGCCCCGCGCTCGGTCGCGGCCACGAGGCGGACGCGCCCGTCCTCGGGGTCGGCGCGACGGGACGCCATGCCCGCGGCCTCGAGCCGGTCGACGATCCCGGAGATCGTGGCGGGGCTGACTCCCAGGACCTCGCCGAGGTGGGTCGTGCTGCGCTCACCGTCGATGAGCAGGATCCCCAGGGCACGCATCTGCTGAGCCGTCAGGTGAGTGCGCATGAGCGGCTCGAGGCGTCGCGCGAGGACGAGCTCCTGCAGGGTGCGCTGCGCCTCGACGAGCTCGTGCTCGAGCCGGGCGCGGTCGGGGTCGGGGGGCGGGGTCACGCGGCCGACTCTATCGGAGGCGCGGCGGGCGTCCTGGCCCCCTGAGGGCCCGTGACCTGCAGTTTCCCGGCTGGTGGGACACGGGAACTTCTCGCAATTGCTTAGCGTTAGGCTAACGACCCCGCGACGACGACGTCGTGACAATCCACCGTGCCCTGGAGGCCCCGTGTTCCGTCTCGCCCGAACGTCGTTGGCGAACCGCGCCGTCGTCGCGCTCGCCACGATCGCGATAGCCGTGTTCGGCGTCGTCAGCATGGGATCGCTCAAGCAGGAGCTCATCCCGAGCCTGCAGATCCCCACCGCCGCCGTCGTCGCCGTGTACCCCGGATCTGCCCCGGCGATCGTCGAGCAGCAGGTCACGACCCCCCTCGAGACCGCCGCCCGCGGAGTCGACGGCGTCGAGGACGTCACGTCGAGCTCCTCGACCGGCATGTCCGTGACGACCGTGCAGTTCACGTACGGCACCGACATGGACCTCGCCGCGCAGCAGCTCCAGACCGCGGTCACGCGCGTGAGCAGCCAGCTGCCTGCCGACGTGGACCCGACCGTCGTGACCGGCTCGGTCGACGACCTCCCCGTGATCCAGCTCGCCGTCTCCGGGGGAGCCGACGAGGCAGCGCTCGCCCAGACGGTCGACAGCGTCGTGGTGCCCGCGCTCGAGGAGGTCGCGGACGTGCGCAGCGTCGCGGTCAGCGGCGTCGCCGACCAGCAGGTCACGATCGACCTCGACGTCGCGGCTCTCGCCGCCGCGGGCCTGAGCCCGGCCCAGGTCACCACGATCCTCCAGGACAACGGCGTGGTCGTCCCGGCCGGGACGGTCGCCGCGGGCGACCGCACCCTGTCCGTCCAGGTCGGCTCGGCGGTCACGAGCGCCGACGACCTGATCAACCTGCCGCTGGTCGTCTCTCCCTCGGCCGCAGCAGGCCCGACGGCGCCCGCCGCCCCGAGCACGCCCCTGACCCTGGGCGACGTCGCGACCGTGACCGTGGGCCCGCAGCCCGCGACCTCCTACTCGCGCCTCGACGGCGAGCCCGCGCTCGCCGTGGCGATCACCAAGACCCCGGCCGGCAACACGGTCGAGGTCTCGCACGCGATCCAGACCGCGATCGAGGACATGGACGGCGCCCTCGAGGCGAGCGACGTGCGCGTCGAGGTCGTGTTCGACCAGGCCCCGTTCATCGAGGAGTCCATCGAGGGCCTCGCGACCGAGGGCCTGCTCGGCCTGGTGTTCGCGGTCGTCGTGATCCTGCTGTTCCTCACGTCCCTGCGCTCGACCCTCGTCTCGGCCGTCTCGATCCCGCTGTCCCTGTTCGTCACGTTCATCGTCATGAACGCGACCGGGTACACCCTGAACATCCTGACCCTCGGGGCCATGACGGTCGCGATCGGCCGCGTGGTCGACGACTCGATCGTCGTGATCGAGAACATCAAGAGACACCTGTCCTACGGCGAGAAGAAGACCACCGCGATCCTCACCGCGGTCAAGGAGGTCGGCGGCGCGATCACGGCCTCGACCGTCTGCACCGTCGCGGTCTTCCTGCCCATCGCGCTGGTCGGCGGCATGGTCGGCGAGCTCTTCCGTCCGTTCGCCATGACGGTCGCGATCGCCATGACGGCGTCGCTGCTCGTCGCGCTGACGATCGTCCCCGTCCTGGCCTACTGGTTCATCAAGGCCCCCGCGGTCCCGGCCGACCCCGAGCAGGCTCGGATCGTGGCGGAGCAGGCCCGCGAGGCGGCCGAGCTCAAGGAGCGCCGCGGACTGTGGCAGCGCGGCTACCTGCCGACGCTGGGCGCCGCACTGCGTCACCCCGCCATCACGCTGACGGTCGCGGTCGCGGTCCTCGCGGGCACGGTAGCGCTCGTGCCGCGCCTCGAGACCAACTTCCTGGGCGACTCCGGTCAGGACACGATCACGGTCACCGAGTCCTTCGCGCCGGGCACGTCCCTCGCGACGCAGGACGCCGCGGCTCGTGAGGTCGAGCAGGCGCTCATGGACCTCGAGTCCGTGGACACCGTCCAGACGACCGTCGGTACCGCGGGCGGCCCCGAGGCCGCGTTCTTCGGCGGCGGAGGATCGCCGAAGGCCACGTTCTCGCTCACGCTCTCGGCCGACGCCGACGGCGTCGCGGCGCAGCAGGAGGTCCGTGACGCGGTCGCCGACCTGGGTGGCGAGGACTCCGAGGGCATCACGGTCGCGGGAGCCGACGCAGCGTTCGGCAGCTCGACCGTCGACCTCGTGGTCCGTGCTCCCGACACCGAGACGCTGGCCGACGCGGCCGACCAGGTCCAGCAGCTCGCCGACGACACCGAGGGCGCGTCCGAGGTCACCAACAACCTGGCGAGCGCCCAGTCCACGATCCAGGTGACGGTCGACCGGGACGCGGCAGCCGCCGTCGGGCTCACCGAGACCCAGGTCGCCGGGACCGTCGCGAGCCTCATGTCGCCCTCGCCCGTGGGCAGCGTGAACCTCGGTGACGGCCCTGTGCAGGTGCGCGTCGCCGTCGGGCAGGCTCCTGCCACGGTCGACGAGCTCGAGGCGCTCGTGGTGCCCACGGCCGCGGGCGTCGTCCCGCTCACGCAGATCGCGAGCATCGACGAGGTCGAGGTCCCCACGTCGATCTCCCGGGTCAACGGCGAGCGCAGCGCGACCATCGCGGTCACGCCCGCGGGCCAGGACCTCGGCACGCTCACGACGGCCCTCACGGCCGCGATCGACGACCTCGACCTGCCGGGCGGGGCGACCGTCGAGCTCGGCGGCGTCGCGACCCAGCAGGCCGACGCGTTCGCCGACCTGGGCCTCGCGCTCCTGGTCGCGATCGCGATCGTCTATCTCGTCATGGTCGCGACGTTCCGCAGCCTGCTGCAGCCGTTCATCCTGCTCGTGTCGATCCCCTTCGCCGCGACCGGTGCGCTGCTCCTGCTGCTCGCGACCGGCACGCCGCTCGGTGTGCCGGCGCTCATCGGCATGCTCATGCTGGTGGGGATCGTGGTCTCGAACGCGATCGTCCTCATCGACCTCATCAACCAGTACCGCCAGCAGGGGCGCGGGCTGGACGAGGCCGTGATCGAGGGCTCGCGCCAGCGACTGCGCCCCATCGTCATGACGGCCGCGGCGACGATCTTCGCGCTCACGCCCATGGCGATCGGCATCACGGGCGGCGGCTCGTTCATCTCGCAGCCGCTCGCCCTCGTCGTGATCGGCGGGCTCCTGTCCTCGACGCTGCTCACGCTCGTCGTGGTGCCCGTGCTCTACACGATCGCGGAGCGCGCGGGCGAGAAGCGGGCGGCCAGGCGCGCTGCGAAGCGTGACGCCGAGGCCGCCGAGCTCGTCGGCAGGACCACCGAGAAGCCGGAGGTCGAGCCCGCGGTCTGACACCTGCTGCGTCCTGCACGCGGCCCCGCGAGGGCTCAGCACGCCGAGGCCCGCCCGTCCTTCCCGGACGGGCGGGCCTCGTGCGCTCACCGCTCGTCGGCCACGAGCACCGGGGCGAGCGCCTCGTCGAGCCAGTCGAAGACCCGCTGCTCGGTCAGGGCGCGCGCGAGGGGCTGGCAGTGCAGGCTCGCCCCCTCGGCCGCGGTGAACCGCACGAGGGTCGCGACGTCGGGCGCGAGCCGGACGAGCTCCTCGGACTGACCGGGCCAGAACTGCTCGCCCTCGGGCGCCGTCACGAGCAGGGGAGTGGTGATGCGTGCCGCGACGTCCCGCAGGTCGTACTTCTGGACCTCGCGGAGCGTCGCGGCGTAGCCCTCGACGCCGTAGGGGCGGGAGCGGAACCGCCACGTGGCCGCCGTGCCCTTCGACAGGCGCAGGCCCAGGTCCATGTCCCGGTCGAACGCGTGGTCCTTGCCCTCGTCGAGGAGCTTGAGGAGGGTCTTCGGCATCGTCCGGGTCCAGGAGGCCGCGACCTGGACGACCCCGGGGTCGACGACGGCAGCGGCAGGACGGTGCTCGAACGCCAGCGCGCGCGGCACCCAATAGCCACCCTGGCTCGACCCGTAGACCGCGATCCGCGAGGCGTCGACGTCGTGGCGGTCCACGAGCGCGTCGAGCACGGGGGTCAGGACGGCCTCGAAGTCGTGGCGGAACGGCACCTGGTGCTCGAACAGCATCGACTGCTGACCCGGGCCGTCGAACACGAAGGCGTGGTACCCGCGGCGCAGCGCGCCCGCCAGGCACGCGGTCCACATCGAGGTCAACGAGCCGTCGGACCCGTTGACGGCGACCAGCAGCGAGCGCGGGCGGACCTGCCCCGGGTCTGCGGCGATCGCTGCGGTGGACGCGGCGTCCGACGCGCTGAAGAAGTACCCGGGCAGGGTCGTGCCCTCGTACGGGACGTCGATGCGTTCGACGACGAGCCCGCTCGTCCTGACCCACCGGTCCCACGCGTCGCGATGCTTGCGGAACGTGGGCAGGAGCAGGCTGTCGTCCTCGAGCGCGGCCACCGCGTCGACCGCGACCGCGTAGTACGCCGACGCCCGCAGGAACGCGGCGGCGGCGCTCGTGTCGTGCCCGGCGGCCGCCGCATCCGTGGCGATCCTGGCGACCCGGTCGCCGAGATCGTGCCACGCGTCGAACCACCCCTGGTGGTCCTTGTCGCGCACGTGCGCGACGGCGGCGAGCACCTCGCCCACGTCGGCGGCCCCGCTCGGGGCGCCGCCCAGGACGGTGCGGATCTCGTAGTCGCGGTCGTGGTCGCCGGAAAAGCCGGCGTCGAACGGGTCGTGGTGGGCTGGCATGGCGATCCTCTTCCGCGACGTGCAGGACGGAGCCGACGGGCGTCGGGCCCCTTCCGACGATCCTCCCGATCCCGTCGGCCCACCACCCGGCCAGACGGCGCCGCTCAGCTCGGGCGCGCCACACCCGTCTCGTACGCCAGGACCACGGCCTGGACGCGGTCGCGCAGACCGAGCTTGCCCAGTACCCGCCCCACGTGGGTCTTGACCGTGGCTTCGGAGACCACGAAGCGCGCCGCGATCTCGGCGTTCGACAGCCCCTCGCCGAGCGCGGCGAAGACCTCGAGCTCGCGCGCGGTCAGCTCGCGCAGGCGCGGGTCGTCGACACCGTGCCCGGGACCCGCAGCACCCTGTGCGTGCGCGTCCTCGGGCAGGTAGCCCGCGAACATCTCGAGCATCCGGCGCGTGACCCGGGGCGAGACCGCGGCGTCGCCGCTCGCGACGTTGCGGATCGCGCCGACGAGCTCTGCGGGCCGCGCGTCCTTGAGGAGGAACCCGCTCGCACCCACGCGCAGCGCCGCGAAGGCGTACTCGTCGAGGTCGAACGTCGTGAGGATGATGACCCGGCTCGCGGGCAGCTCGGCGACGATCCGCTCGGTCGCGTCGATCCCGTTGACGCCGGGCATACGCACGTCCATGAGGATCACGTCGGGGCGCAGGGCCGTGGCCTGGGCGAACGCGGTCTCGCCGTCGCTCGCCTCGCCGACCACCTCGATGTCGTCCTCGGCGGCAAGGATCATGCGGAAACCCATGCGCAGCAGCGACTGGTCGTCGACGAGCAGGACCCGGACCGGGTGCGTGGCGTCGTGCGGCACGGACGTCCGGGCACCGTCCTCCGCGCTCTCGTCCGAGCCGCCCGGCCCTCTCGTGGACGGGAGGCTCACAGCGGGGCCCCCGTACCGCCGTCTGGCCGGGACGCGTGGTCGCTCCCCGTGCCGTCGAGGCGCAGCCTCGCCACGACCTCCCAGCCCGAGCCCGTGGGACCGGCCGTGACCGTCCCCCCGTAGAAGGCCGCACGTTCGCGCATCCCGATGATCCCTCTTCCTGTGCCGATGGGTTGGTCGCCCGCGATGCCCGCGGGCAGGGGGCGGGCGTCCGCCCCGTCCCGGGCCGTCCCGCCCGGTGCGCGCCCCGCCTTGTTGGTGACCGTGATCACGAGCCAGTCTCCACCGTCGGCCTCGCCCGCGTCACGCCGGGCGATCTCGACCACGACCATCGGGGTCAGGGGCGCATAGCGCAGGACGTTGGTCAGCGACTCCTGCACGATCCTGTGCGCAGCCTGACGCAGTCCCGGGTCGGGGTCCGGCTGGACGCCGACCCGCACGAGACGCACGGGCAGGCCCGCGTGCCGGAAGCGCTCCGCGATGTCCTCCATGGTCGGCACGTCGGCGGTGGGCGTGAGGGGCGCGATCGAGCCGTCGGGGTCGCGCAGGACCCCCAGGACCCGGCGCATGTCGGCGAGCGCGGCCCGGCCCGTCTCGGTCAGCTCGTCGAGCGCCTGGCCCGCGAGCTCGGGGTCCTTGGCCCCCAGCGCCTTGGCCCCGTCGGCGAGCGCGACCATGACGGTCAGGCTGTGCGCGACGACGTCGTGCATCTCGCGCGAGATCCTCGCCCGCTCTGCGGCGGCCGCGAGCTGCGCCTGCTGGTCGCGGTCGCGCGCGATCGCGTTGGCACGGTCCACGAGGTCCGCGACGTGCAGACGCCGGCCGCGCACGCTCGACCCGATCGCGATGCCCAGCAGCGCGAACGTGAGCGTGATCGCGACGGCCGCGACCCGGGACCCCGTGACCTCACCGCTGCCCACCTCGGCGCGCACCACCGCGCCGGACTCGCTCACCGCGAAGTCGTACCAGACCATCTCTGCGGTGCACACGGTCAGGACCAGGGCCCCGAGCACGCTCCACGCCACGACCGGGCGGTAGGTCGTCGCGACCGCGTAGATCGCGAACGCGACCGCGAGCTCGAAGCCTGCCGAGTCGCCGCTGAGGGCGATCGTGAGGACCGCAAGGACCCCGATGGCCGCTGCGGTCAGGAGCGGGTTGCGCCGACGCCACAGCAGCACGGCGCCGCCCACGAGCGTCGCTGCGGCGACACCGTAGCGCGCGTGCTCGGGCGGCAGCAGGGTCGTCAGGAGGCCGGGGACCGTGAACCAGGCCGCGACGAACCAGTCCATGACGACCGGGTGACGGACGAAGTACCGGCGGACCGGTCCGAGCTTGCGTGCGTCGAGCTCGGTGAAGACCGCGATGCTGCCCGAGCGCGGCCTGGGGGAGGACTTGGGTGCCCTGCCGGCACCGGGGGTGCTCGGAGCCCCGGGACGCACAGCGCCCGACGCCGGACCACGGGTCTCGTGGTCCGGCGCCGGGCTGTGCGCGGTGCGGGAGATGGTCAGGCGTCCCGACGCTTGAGCATCACCGCGGCGACGACCAGGACCAGGACGGTCCAGCCGGCGAGGACGCCGTAGCCGACCCACGGCTCGAGCGCGCCCGAGGAGGAAGCCCCGGTCATGGGGTCGATCGACCCGCCGGTGGCGAGGAGTCGTTCTCCGGCCACCCCCGGCAGGAACTTGTAGATGTTCTCCACGACCTTGTTGCCCGTGGCCATCGCGACGATCGACAGGATCTGCGGGACCACCATGAGCAGGCCGACGACCGTGAAGATCGCGCCCGCGGTGCTGCGGAGCAGCGCACCGATGCCGAGCGAGAGCGCCGAGATGGTCGCCACGTAGAGCGCCGCCCCGATCAGGATGCGCACGTTGTCGCTCGACCCGAGGTCCAGGGCCATGCCCTGGTTCGACAGCAGCGGGGCCGTGACGAGGGCCGAGAGGCCGACACCGAGGAGCGTGACGACGAAGCTCGTCACGAAGAGCACGGCCAGCTTGGCGAAGAACGCCGGCAGGCGGCGCGGGACCGCGGAGAACGTCGAACGGATCATGCCCGTCGAGTACTCGCCCGTGATGGCCAGCACGCCGAGCACGGCGATCGCGAGCTGCCCGACCGAGTAGCCGATCGTCACGATCGTCGCGGACGGGAAGAAGTCCGACATGGACGAGCCGTCGCCCCCGCCCGCCTCGACGTCCGGGATGTTCAGGATCGCGGCGAACATCAGCGCGATCCCGACCATGACCACGACCGTGATGGACAACGTCCACACGGTCGAGCGCAGGGTCCAGAGCTTGATCCACTCGGACTTGAGGACTCCGCCGAAGGTGAGACGGGCGGACGGGGCGCGCTGCGCCGTCGGGCGTGCTGCGGAGACGGTGGCGGCGGTCATCGCTGGGCTCCTTCGGAGATCTGGGCGTCGGCCGGAGCGTCGACGCCGTGGCCCACGTGCTGGGTCGCGGACTCGGTCTGGTACTCGACCGAGTCGGCCGTGAGGAGCATGTACGCCTCCTCGAGGGTCGAGGTCACGGGCGTGAGCTCGTGCAGCACGATGCCCGACGCGGCGGCCAGCTCGCCGATGCCGGGCGCCTCGACGCCCGTGATCTGGAGCAGGCTGGGCTCGTCCGACGTGACGGTCGCGCCGTCACGGGTCAGCAGCTCGGCGAGCTGCGTGGCCTGCGGGGTGCGGACACGGACCGTGTGCTGGGCGCCGCCGTCGACGATGTCCTTGACGGGCGCGTTCGCGATGATGCGCCCCTTGCCGATCACGATGATGTGGTCCGCGGTCAGCGCGACCTCGCTCATGAGGTGGCTGGACAGGAAGACCGTCCGGCCCTCGGACGCGAGGTAGCGGGCCAGGTTGCGGACCCACAGGACGCCCTCGGGGTCGAGGCCGTTGACGGGCTCGTCGAGGATGAGCGTCTTGGGGTCGCCCAGCAGCGCGGACGCGATGCCCAGGCGCTGGCCCATGCCGAGCGAGAAACCGCCGACGCGCTTCTTCGCGACCGACTGCAGGCCGGTCATCTCGATGACCTCCTGCACGCGGGTCTTCGGGATGTTGTGCGTGGCCGCCATCGCGAGGAGGTGGTTGTAGGCGCTGCGGCCCGTGTGCACGGCCTTGGCGTCCAGGAGGGCCCCGACCTCGGTCAGGGGCGAACGGTGCGCGGCGTACGGCTGACCGTTGACGGTCACGGTGCCGGCCGTCGGGCGGTCGAGCCCCATGATCATGCGCATCGTGGTCGACTTGCCGGCGCCGTTCGGGCCCAGGAAGCCCGTGACCTGGCCGGGCTGGACGGTGAAGGAGATCCCGTCGACAGCTGTCTTGGGCCCGTACCGCTTGGTCAGGCCTCGTGCTTCGATCATGCTCGCCCCTCGGGTGGGTTGCGTGTGGTGGCTCGTACGTCCTCCAGCCTAGGGACCGGGACGCCGGCAGCGATGCCCCCGCACGGTCGATCTTCACGACGGGCTCGCGTACGCCGCAAGGATGACGTCGTCGACCAGGGGAGCGATCCTGTGCCCCGAGAGGGTGGAAAAGTCGGACGAAGGCCGCGGGAACACGGGCGCGAACCCGCTCGTTGCATAGGATGGAAACACGGCCAGCGACACCCGCCTCGCCAGAGGGCACTGGACGCCGCGACCAGGAGGAAGCATGAGCAACCCCGTCTTCAACAACAGCGCCATCTTCGGCGAGCCCAAGCGCGCGCGCACCAACCAGGGGGCTGCGGGCACCGTCCAGCAGAACCCCGCGTACGGCACGCCGCCGCAGCAGGCTCAGTACGGCAGCTACGGTGCGCAGGCAGCCGACGCCGCGACGCTCGACGCCATGTACAACGCGCCGACCGCGACGACTGCGGACACCAAGCGCCTGACGTACGACGACGTCATCATCAAGACCGGTGGGCTGCTCGCCCTGCTCGTCGTCGTGGGCGCCGCGAGCTGGCAGCTCGTCGACACCATGCCCTTCCTGTGGATCGGCGGCGCGATCGTCGGCCTGGTCCTGGGCCTGGTCAACGCGTTCAAGAAGAGCCCGAGCCCCGCCCTCATCGTGGCGTACACGATCGCGCAGGGCGCGTTCCTGGGTGGCATCAGCGCGTTCTACAACACGCAGTTCGACGGCGTCGTGCTCCAGGCGGTCCTCGCGACCGTCGTGACGTTCACCGCCGCCCTCTTCCTCTTCAAGTCCGGCAAGGTGCGCGTCACGCCCAAGTTCACGCGCTGGCTGCTCATCGCGATGGTCGGCTACCTGGCCTTCTCGCTCATCAACCTGGTCCTCATCATGACGGGCGTCCTCGACGGCTGGGGTGCACGTGGCGGCACGCTCGGCATCATCGTCGGGCTCGTCGCGGTCGGTCTCGCCGCCGCCTCGCTCATCGTCGACTTCGACTCGATCAAGCGCGGCGTCGAGGGCGGCGTCCCCGCCAAGTTCGCCTGGTCGGCCGCGTTCGGTCTCATGGTCACGCTCATCTGGCTGTACCTCGAGTTCCTGCGCCTGTTCGCGATCCTGCAGAGCAGCGACTGATCTTGGCCGACGCCCGGAAGAAGTCCCCGGCACCCGCTTCGGAACCCGTTCCGACGCGGGTGCCGGTCTTTGCCGCCGGCCTGGTGCTGGCTGCCTTCACGCTGCTCGCCCTCCAGGTGCCGTACGGGCTCCTCGTGGGCCGCAGCCTCCCCAACGCCGTCGCGTGGATCACCGTCGCCGCGGTCGTCATCCTGCTCGTGATGCTCACGGCCGGCGCGGTCGTCGCCTGGCTCGGGCACCGCATCTCGCGCGAGTGGGACGACCGCAAGGCGACCACGCTCTTCTTCGTCCTCGGCTTCGTCGGGGCCGGCATCTGGAGCTTCATGGTGCTCGGCTCGCTGCTGAGCGCCGCGACGGGGAACCCTGGCACCGCGACGAGCGGCGTCGCCCTGGCCTCGGTGCTGTACCTGGCCGTGGCGGGAGGGCTGAGCGGCGCCGTCGGGCGGTACTTCGCGCGCGACGCCGCGGACCGTCCCCTGCTCGTCGTGGTCCTCGGGGTCGCGGTCGCCCTGTGTGCCGTGCTGGGCGGGATGGCCCTCGGCAGCGCATGATCGGTGCATGAAGTTCGCACACCACATCTCTGACCTCGTCGGCGGGACACCCCTGGTCCGGCTCGGATCGGTGACCGACGGCCTCTCTGCGACGATCCTCGCCAAGGTCGAGTACCTCAACCCGGGCGGTTCCGTGAAGGACCGCATCGCACTCAAGATGATCGAGGCGGCCGAGGCCTCCGGAGAGCTCGCACCCGGTGGCACGATCGTCGAACCCACCTCGGGGAACACCGGGGTCGGGCTCGCTCTCGTCGCCCAGCGCAAGGGGTACGACTGCGTGTTCGTCTGCCCCGACAAGGTGAGCCAGGACAAGCGCGACGTCCTGGCGGCCTACGGGGCGCGCGTCGTCGTGACCCCCACGGCCGTGGCCCCCGACCACCCCGACTCCTACTACTCGGTCTCGGACAGGCTCGTCGCCGAGATCCCCGGGGCCTGGAAGCCCAACCAGTACGCCAACCCCAACGGCCCCGCGTCCCACTACGAGAGCACGGGCCCGGAGATCTGGGCCGACACCGACGGCCGTGTCACGCACCTCGTGGCGGGCGTCGGGACGGGCGGGACCATCACGGGGACCGGCCGGTTCCTCAAGGACACGTCCGCCTCGCGGGAGGCCGAGGCCGGTGGCCGGGTGCACGTCGTGGGCGCGGACCCCGCCGGGTCCGTCTACTCGGGCGGCGACGGTCGCCCGTACCTGGTCGAGGGCGTGGGCGAGGACTTCTGGCCCGCCGCGTACGACCCGACCGTCCCCGACGAGATCATCGCCGTGAGCGACGCCGACTCGTTCGAGATGACGCGGCGGCTCGCGCGCGAGGAGGGGCTGCTCGTGGGCGGCTCGTGCGGCATGGCCGTCGTCGCGGCGTTGCGCCTGGCCCAGCGGCTCGAGGACGAGGACCCGCAGGCCGCGGCGGAGGCCGTGATCGTCGTGATCCTGCCGGACGGCGGGCGCGGCTACCTGTCCAAGATCTTCAACGACTCCTGGATGCGGTCCTACGGGTTCCTCGACGCCGAGGAGGGCGTGACCGCGGGGGACATGCTGCGCACCAAGAGCGGGCAGCTCCCCAGCCTCGTCCACACCCACCCGGGTGAGACCGTGCGCGACGCGATCGAGATCCTGCGCGAGTACGGCGTCTCGCAGATGCCGGTCGTCGGGGCCGAGCCGCCCGTCAAGATCGGCGAGGTCGCGGGGGCCGTGAGCGAGCGGGCCCTGCTCGACGCGGTGTTCTCGGGCAAGGCGTCGCTCGCCGACCGTGTGGACAAGCACATGGAGGCGCGGTTCCCGCTCATCGGGGCGGGCGAGGGCGTCGCGGCGATCCGCTCGGCGCTGCACGACGCCGACGCGCTGCTCGTGATCGACGACGGCGACCCGGTCGGGGTGCTCACGCGCCACGACCTGCTGGGCTTCCTGGCGCACTGAGCCGTGCGCGTCCGTCGAAGGTGACGGACCTGCCCGTCGGGGACGGCGGAACCGCCCGTCGAGGGGACGCCAGCCGTCACCCTCGGCGGGCGGGGTCGTCGCGGTCGGCGGGCCCGCGCATCGTCCATGCCACGAGCCAGCAGCCCACGGCCAGCAGCACGCCGTGCGCGACCCTTCCCGCGGGCGGGGCGAAGAACTGCGGCAGGTAGGTCGCGAGGCCCGCCGCGAGCACGATCCCCGCCCACCGCGGTGCGAGACCGCCGCGCCACGCCGCCACGGCCACGAGCACGCCGCTCACGCCGACCGCGAGCAGCCCCACGCCGAACAGCGTCATCGCGACCGGTTGCAGCCGGATTGCCTCGACCGTCGCCAGGAGGTCGGGGCTGCCCGTCGTGAGCGCGTCGCGCGCGACGGCGTGGATCCCGAAGATCTCCGCGCCGAAGTACGGCAGGACGAGCCCCGCCCCGAGCCAGCTCGTGACGACCGCGCCCGACGCAGGAGCCTGGCCCCGCGTCCCGACGAGCTTCTCGCGCAGCGCGAGGAGGACGGCGGGGAGGAGGAGGAAGCCGGCCGCACCGCACAGATGTGCAGCGATCCAGCGCCCCGAGGCGAACGCGGTCGCGAGCTCCGGCGTGGCGACGTCCTCGGGGACCCAAGGACGCAGCAGCGGGAACGCGAGGAAGAGGACGCCTGCGACCGCGAGCAGCACCGCCCCGGTGCGGGGGCGGACGAGCCCCTGGTCGGGCCGTGCCCGGTCGATCGACGGTGCGTCCATGGCGGCTCTCCTTCGGCGGTGCGGCGGTGGGGGACTTCAGGTCAGGTCAGGGCTGTGCGGGGCGGGCGAGGTCCTCGATCCCGGCCACGAGCAGACCGACGAGGACCTCGAAGCTGTGGTCGACGTCGTCGGGCATGCCGAACCCGCCCTGGAGCTCGAGCGAGACGAACCCGTGGACCGCCGACCGCACCGCGCGGATGGCGTCGACCGTCGAGGCCTCCGGGAGACCGAACCCGCGCAGGACTGCCGCGACGACCGCGACGGACTCGGCGGCCGCGAGCGAGAGCGGGTCGTCGGCGCCCGCGCCGAGGTCGGGAGCGACCTGGGTCGCGGCGTACCGCCCCGGGTGCTCGCGCGCGAAGTCGCGGATCGCGTGCGCGAGCGCGGCGAGCGCGTCCGGGCCCGAGCGGCCGATCGTCGCCCCTGCCGCAGCGCGCGTGAGGTCGTCGACCGCGACGACGGCGACCGACCGCCGCAGGTCCGCGAGCGAGCCGACGTGCTTGTAGAGGCTCGGGGTCGCGACCCCGGCCGCTGCGGCGACCTTCGCGAGGGACAGGTCGGCGAAGCCCTGCGGGCCGCCGTCGTCCACGACCCTCAGCGCGAGGGCCGTGACCGCCTCGCGGCTCAGGCCCGCCCTAGCCACGGGCGACCCAGCCGCGCGCACCCGCGGACGAGCGCAGGCCGTCGAGGAACGCGAGGGTCGCGGGTGCGACGACCTCGGGGGACTGGTGCTGCGGGTAGTGCCCGACGTCGGGCACCAGGTGGCCCTGCGCGCCGATCGACTCCTCGATCCAGGCGAGCTCGGCGGCCTGGTCCGAGAAGTCGGGGTCGAGCGACCCCATGAAGGCGATCGCGGGGGCCTCGACCTCGCGGAGCCGCGCCTCGACGGGTGCGTGCGTGAGGGCGAGCGCGAGGTCGCGGAAGCTGCGCAGGCGACCCGGCTCACGCATCGAGGCGCGGAGCGCAGCCACGTGCTCGGCATGCCACGGGGCCCTGCGCCCCTTGGTCAGCGACGAGTAGAAGGCGGCCCACGCGGCCGCGCCCCAGGGGCGGGCCAGGGTGACCCGGAAGAGCCACCTGTTCGCCCGGGCGCGTGCGGCGCTCACGGCCGGGTCCCGCAGGAAGGGGCCGAGGAGGACGAGGCCCACGACGGCGTCGGGCTGCTCGGCGGCGGCCCAGGTCGCGGCCCCGGCTCCCATCGAGCTCCCGACCAGGACGGCGGGACCGCCCAGGTGATCGACGAGCGCCAGGAGGTCCTGGCCCGTCGCGACGTCGCCGTGCGTGCGGAAGGTCGTGTCGCTGTCGCCGTGGCCGCGCAGGTCCGTCACGGCGACGCGGTAGCCCGCGGCCACGAGCGGGGGCACGAGGTCGCGGTAGGTCGAGCGCAGGTCGCCCATGCCGGGGACGGCGACCACGAGCGGGCCGGTGCCGGTGACGGTGTACGCGATGCGCCCCTCGGGGCGGGAGAGGAACTCCACGGTCTGGTGAGTGCTCATAGCGTCCAGGCTAATTCCATTAGCCAATGGTGCGCAAGAGGGGTACACAGGTCGGTTCGTCGCCCTCGGCAGGCGAGCCCGTCAGCGTCGTCGAGCAGCCTCGAAGTGCCCCGCGTCGTCGCGCCGCTCCTCGGCGCGCACCACGTGCACGACCGCGTTGATGAGCGCCAGGTGCGTGAACGCCTGCGGGAAGTTCCCCAGGTGCCGGCCCGAGTGCGGGTCGATCTCCTCCGCGTACAGGTCGAGCTCGCTCGCGAACGACAGCAGCCGCTCGCACAGCACGCGCGCCCGGTCGAGCTCGCCGACCTCGACCAGCGCGGACACCAGCCAGAACGAGCAGATCGTGAACGTCCCCTCCTCGCCCGAGAGCCCGTCGTCGGTCTCGTCGGTGCGGTACCGGAGCACGAGCCCGTTGACCGTGAGCTCGCTCGCGATCGCGTCCACGGTCGCGACCACGCGCGGGTCGTCGGGCGGCAGGAACCGCAGGAGCGGGACGAGCAGCAGCGACGCGTCCAGGGCGTCGGCGCCGTAACGCTGGACGAGCACGCCCCGCGAGTCGACGCCGTGCTCGAGCACGTCGGCCCGGATCTCGTCGGCGACGGCCTGCCACTGGTCGGCGTAGTCGGGTTCGTCGTACATCCGGGCCAGCCGGGCACCGCGGTCGAGCGCGACCCAGCACATGACCTTGGACGACGTGAAGTGCTGGGGCTCGCCGCGGATCTCCCACAGTCCCCGGTCGGGCTCGCGCCAGTGCTCGGCGGCCTCCTCGACCTGGGCCTTGAGGACGGGCCACAGCGACTCGGGCAGCTGCTCGCGCGACTTGGCGTGCAGGTACACCGAGTCGAGCACCGCTCCCCACATGTCGTGCTGCTGCTGGTCGTAGGCGGCGTTCCCGACCCGGACGGGCCGCGCGTCGTCGTACCCCGCGAGGTGGTCGAGCGCGCTCTCGGTCAGCTCGGTCTCGCCCCCCACGCCGTACATGATCTGCAGCTCGCGCCCGTCGCGGCACACGTCGTGCACGAACGCGAAGAAGTCGTCGGCCTCGCGGTCGAGACCCAGCGTGTACAGGCCCCACAGCGCGAACGTCGAGTCGCGGACCCACGCGTAGCGGTAGTCCCAGTTGCGCTCGCCCTGGGGCGCCTCGGGCAGCGACGTGGTCGCGGCGGCGAGCAGCGCCCCGGTCGGTGCGTACGTGAGCCCCTTGAGCGTGAGCGCGCTGCGCTGGAGGTACGAGCGCCACGGGTGGTCGGGGAAGACGCCCTGCGTGATCCAGTCGCGCCAGTACTGCTCGGTGCGGCCCATGGCGTCGGCGGCCTCGGGCCAGGTCCCGGGCGTCGGGCGGTCCGACCACGACAGCGTCACGTACGCGGTCTCGCCCGCGCTCATGCGTGTGCGACCCTGCGCGCGACGGTCCTCGATGCCGAGCCGCAGGCTGCCGCTCAGGCGCAGGTCCGGGCTCGCCGTGAGGGGCGAGCGGGTCACGAGCGTGCTGTACGTGGGCCCCTCGTACTCCCACCGGGCGGCCTCGCGCCCGTAGTCCGGGAGCGGTTCGCACACGACCTCGACGTCCACCGTGCCGTTGACGCACACGATCGTGCGCAGCAGCATGTGCTCGGCGTCGCAGTCCGTGGGCGTGCGCCGGTGCGTCCGCGAGCGTTCGTCGACGTTGTGCCAGGGCCCCATGAGCATCGCGTCGCGCACGACGAGCCAGCCCGTCGGCGTCTGCCACGTCGTCTCGAGCACGAGCGTGCCCGGCACGTAGCGGCGGGCCGCGGGCACCCGTGCACCGTACGGTCCCACGCGGAACGAGCCCGCCCCCCGGTCGAGCACGGCCGCGAAGATGCTGGGCGCGTCGGGGCGCGGCACGCACATCCACTCGATCGCGCCGCTCGGGGCCACGAGCGCGTTGCACTCGCAGTCGGACAGGAACGCGTACTCCGCGATCCCGGGGAACGCCGAGCGTCGCCCGCTCGGCACCTGGGCGCCGCCCGCGTGCGTCACGGGCGAGTCGAGCCCGTCGCCCGCGTCGACCGGCCGGGCGGAGTCGGCCGGGGCGAGCGGGGCAGCGCCCTGGGTGGTCTCGCGATCGGCACGCGGAGCGTTCATGCAGCCAGCGTGCGCCTCCGGGCGGCGGTTGTCAGGTGGAGCGGTGCCCGACGGCGGAGCGCACCCGGGAGCGCGCGGTGCGCTCCGTCGTCGGGCGGGCTGAGCCAGGCAGGGCTGCAACGGTGCCGGCCGGTGCAGGCCGGTGCCGGGCGCTTAGGCTTGTCCCCGAAACCCTGCACTCCCACCGAGAGGTAGCACCATGAGCACGCAGCTCCCCACCGCGTCCGGCACGTTCGGCGACAAGCCCGTCCTGACGTTCCCCGAGGGTGGCGCCCCCGCCGGCCTCCAGGTCCAGGTCCTCGAGGAGGGCAGCGGCCCGGTCGTCACGGCCGGCCGCACCATCGTCGTGAACTACCTGGGTCAGGTCTGGGACGGCGACATCTTCGACACCTCGTACGACCGCGGTCAGACCATCTCGTTCCCCATCGGGACCGGCGCGGTCATCGGCGGCTGGGACAAGGGCCTCGTGGGCCAGAACGTCGGCTCGCGCGTCCTGCTCTCGATCCCGCCGGAGCACGGCTACGGCATGCGCGGCGTCCCCCAGGCGGGCATCGGCGGCACGGACACGCTGGTCTTCGTGGTGGACGTCGTCGGGGTCCAGTGAGATCGACCTGCGGGGGCCGGCTCGTCCGGCTCCCGCAGGCGCGCCCGCGCCCAGGCGTCGGGCGCGGGCGTCACAGCTCGGCCAGGGCTGCCGCGTCGACGAGCTTGACAGCCCCTCGGGGGCCCAGGCGGATCCACCCGCGGTCCTGGAGCGCTGCGAGCTGACGGCTCAACGTCTCAGGGGTCGTCCCCACGAGTGATGCGAGGTCCCGCTTGGTCGTGGGGAGCCGGAACTCCGTGCGGCCGTCGGCAACCTCGAGCAGGTGGGCCACGATGCGCTGCCGGGTGTCCTGGCTCGTCAGCCGGCTGAGGTGACGCTCGGTGCTCTCGAGCCGTCGGGCGAGCTCGACGAGCAACCGGTTGCTCACGGAGGGAAAGCGCTCGAGGAGCCGACGGGCGTCGCTGCGGTGCAGCTCGCAGACCTCGGTCTCCTCGAGGGTCGTCGCGACGTGGTCGGCCGGTGAGGACGTGAGGAACGCCGTCTCGCCGACGACGTCGCCCGGCCCCAGCACACGCAGCATCTGCTCGTGCCCGGCCGGAGAGATCCTGACGAGCTTGACCCGCCCCCGGTGGACGATCGTCAAGGGTGGGTCGTCGCTGCCCTGCGGGTAGAGCACCGTGAGGCGCGGGAGCGTGCGCTGGTGGGCGGAGCGTGCGACCTCGTGCCGTTCGGCCGGGCTCAACCCCGCGAACAGCGGGACGACGGCGACGCAGCGGTCGCGGTGGTCTCCGTGCGGGCCGCGCGTGCTCCCCGACGTGGAACGTCGAGGCTCAGACCGGGAGGACATCCTGCTCCTGAGGGGACGTGGGGGACCGCTCCGCGCGGTCGGACCCGGAGGGGTGGGTGACGGCCAGGGCCGTGGGGCCGAGCCTGGACAGCTCGCGGTCACGGTAGCGCACCAGCCGGACAGCGTTCAGGACGACCAGGAGCACGCTCGCCTCGTGGACGAGCATCCCGCCCGCCATGAGCACGACCTGCCCCAGCACGCCCACGAGCAGCGCGACGACGGTGACCAGGGCGATCGCGGTGTTCTGGCGCATGGTCCGTACCGTCGCCCGCGCGACCGAGCGCGCGTGGACGAGCTGGTCGAGCCGATCGCCGAGGAGGACGACGTCGGCGGTCTGCACCGAGACGTCGGTGCCCGCACCCATGGCGATCCCGACGTCGGCGGTCGCGATCGCCGGGGCGTCGTTGATGCCGTCCCCGACCATCGCCACACGTCGCCCGTGCGACTGGAGCCTCGCGACGATCGCCGCCTTGTCCTGCGGCAGCAGCCTGGCCTGCACGTGCTCGATCCCGAGCTCGTCCGCGACGTCCTGCGCCGCGTGCAGGTTGTCTCCTGTCAGCAGGTGGATCTCGGTGATCCCTCGTCGACGGAGCAGATCGAGGGCATCGCGCGCGCCCGGGCGCACCTGGTCGGTGACGGCGAGCAGCGCGGTGGGGGTGCCGTCGACCAGGAGCACCACGACCGTCGAGCCTGCGCGCTCGTGCCTGTCGATCAGGCCCTGCGCTCGGACCGTCAGGGAGGATCCCGCCTCCCTGCTGATCCTCTCGGCCAGGACGGGAGAGCCGACGACGATCTCTCGTCCGTCGAGCGTGCCGCGGATGCCTCCACCGGCGACGACCTCGACGTCGAGAGGCCCGTCGGTGCGGCGTGCGGGGTCGTGGAGGCCGCGTACCGACGCTGCCTCGACGACCGCACGGCCCAGCGGGTGCTCCGACGCGGCCTCGAGACGAGCGGCCAGGGCCAGCGCGTCGTCGCCCGTCAGGTCCAGGGACCGCCGAGGGCCGTCGGTGTCGAGCAGGACGACCTCCGTGAGGGTGGGGCGGCCGAGCGTGAGGGTCCCGGTCTTGTCGAGGACGAGCGTGTCCGCGCGGGCGAGCCGCTCGAGCGCATCACCGCCCTTGACGAGCACGCCGTGCCGTGCGCCGTTGCCCAGGCCTGCGACCATCGAGACGGGGGTGGCGATCACCAGGGCGCCGGGGCAGGCGATGACGAGGAAGGTCAGGGCGAACCGGACGTCCTGGGTCACGGCGAGGACGACGAGCGAGGCGACGACGATGGCCGGCGTGTAGATCGTGGCGAACCGGTCGAGGAAGCGTTGTGTGCGGGTGCTCGAGTCCTGGGCGTCCTCGACGAGCTCGATGATCTGCGCGAACGTGGTGTCGTCGCCGGTCTTGCGTGCGATCACGTCGATGAAGCCGTCCGTCACGATCGTGCCCGCATAGACCTCGTCCCCGGCGGACTTGGCGGCGGGGAGCGGTTCGCCCGTGATGGTGGCCTCGTCGATCGCAGCCCGACCGACCGAGACGACTCCGTCGACCGCGATCTTGCTGCCGGTGGGCTGGACGACGACATCACCGGGCGCGACGTCGTCGACAGGGACGCTCACGAGTTCGGGCCCGTGCGGACCCGGGCGGCGGAGGACGGCTTCCTGGGGGGTCTGGTCGATCAGAGCACGGAGCGAGGCGCGGGTCACGGCCAGGGTGCGCGCCTCGAGATATGCCCCCAGGACGAAGAGGAACGCCACGACCGCGGCCTCGACGTACTCCCCGATCGCCAGGGCGCCGGTGACCGCGATCGTGACCAGCAGGTCGATGCTGAAGGCGCGGGCCCGCAGCGCACGCAGAGCCTTGACCGCGGTCGGCACCCCTGCGACGAGCGCGGCCACCACGAGCGCCACGTCCCGCACCCGGTCGGCGGCCCCGCCGCCGACGAGGTGCGCGACGAGCGCCACGAGGAGCAAGGCGCCCGCCGTCGCGGCGGTGCGGGCCCCCGTGCGGACGTTCATGACCTGACCCTGGTCGACAGCACGGGGTAGCCGAGGTCGGTGATGGTGCGGGCGATGCGCTCGGGCTCGACGACGCCCGGGTCGAAGGAGACCTTGACGCGGGACGAGGAGAAGCCCACCTCGGCGAGGGATACGCCCGGCATCCTGCCGACGGCTCCCTCGATCTTCTTCACGCACGAGGGGCAGGTGAACGGCTCGGTGCGGAAGGTTGCGGTCTGCATGACTGCTCCTGGGGTGCGGGCACCTCCGGACGGTCCGGGATGCGATGCCTCCATCCCAGCCCGTCTCGGCGTCTTTGGCCTTGACCCCGATCAATACCCTGGCAGAGGCAGGGTGAGGTGGGTCACCTCGCCCCGGGTCGCACGCTGCGCGTCACCGTGAACTTGGGGCCCCGGCCCGCCTGCGTCGTGGGGCCCACCGCGCGCTCGAGCGCGGGGCGGTAGCGCAGGTGCGAGTTGTAGACCGTCCACAGCTCGCCGCCCGGGCGCAGCACGCGCCCCGCCGCCGCGAACATGCGGTGCGCGACGCCCGTGCTCAGGGCGGCGCCCTGGTGGAAGGGCGGGTTGCACAGCACGACGTCGGCGCTGTGGTCCGCGAGCGAGGAACCCACGTCGTCGCGCACCACGCGCACCCGCTCGCCCACACCGCCGGCCGCTGCCGTGGCACGGGCCGAGCGCACCGCGGCCTCCGACTGGTCGGTCGCCACGACCACGGCGTCCGGGCGCGAGCGCGCGAACGACACCGCGAGGATGCCCGTGCCGCAGCCCAGGTCCACGGCGTCGCGCGCGTCGGGCGAGACCCGGTCGAGGAAGCCCAGCAGGTAGCGCGTGCCGATGTCGAGGCTCGCACCCGCGAACGCCGCCCCGTACGCGACCACGTCGAGGTCGAGCTCCGCCAGGTGCTCGGTCACGGGATAGGTGAGGCCGACGCCGGGCCGGGGCCCGCGCGCCACCAGGACGCGCGACTTCTGCCGCGCGAGGCTCGCCCGCACGTCCGTGAAGGACTCGGCCAGCACGTCGTTCATGGTCGGGGTCATGTGCTTGAGGCGGCCACCGGCGAGCACCACCACGTCGGGCGCGGCGAAGCGCGCCACGTGCTCCGCGACGTCGCGCAGCGCGGCGAGCGAGCGCGGGAGCTGGACCAGGACGACGCGCGCGCCCCGCAGCAGGTCCTCGCCGAGCGGGAGGTGGGTGAAGGTGGCGGCCAGGCCCGCCTGGCCGTGGGCCGTCGCGTTCCGGTCGAGGGCGAGCTCGCTCGCCAGCGCGTCCTGGTGGACCCGGATCCCCGTGAGCCCGTGCGCGACCGCGGCACCCAGGGTCAGCGCCCCGAACCGGTCGTCGATCACGACGACCTCACCGGGCCCGCTCGCGGCCAGGGCGCTCGCCGCCTCGTCGAGCAGCAGCCGGTCCGTCGCGTCAACGGCGACGAGCGTGGGGTCCGTGGCGCCGCCGCGCGGGTGAGCGGGATCGTCGTCGGGCGAGAAGCGCTCGAGCCCCGCGAGCAGCCGGTCGAGGGCGGCCTGGTCCCGGAACGCCGCGGCGTCAGGCTGTGCGGCGCGGCCTGGGCCGGCCGGGCCGTCGGACGGGACGGAGCTGCGGGGAAGTCGTTCGTCGGAAGTGGGGGAGGGCACGGGACAAGTCTGCCCTGCCCCGTGGTGCCCGGCGTCAGCGCAGGTGGGTGGCCGCGGCCTCGCGGACGGCCGTCGCGACCCTGTCGAGCGTGGGTGAGTGCAGGCGCCACTGCTGCCAGTACTGCGGCACGGTCAGGCTCGCTGCGTCGTCGAACCCCACGAGCAGGCCCGCCGCCTCCGGCTCCCGGCTCTGGAGGTCCGGCAGCATGCCCCAGCCCATGCCGAGCTCGACCGCGCGCAGGAACTCGTGCGAGGCCGGGACGTGGTGGCGCGGGCCGCCCGCGCGCCCGCCCAGGTAGCGGTCCTGGAGGTCGTCCTTGCGGTCGAACACGAGGACGGGCGCCGCTGCGAGTGCGGCGGCGGTGGGGCCGTCGGGGAACCAGCGCTCGACGAACGCCGGGCTCGCGAACGGCCGGTAGCGCATCCGGCCCAGCCGCGTCGAGCGGCAGCCGGGGACGGCCTCGGCGACCGACGTGATCGTGGCGACGGCCTTCCCGTCCCGCAGGAGGTCGATCGAGTGGTCCTGGTCCTCGCGCAGGATCTCCAGCCGGGCCCAGGCCGAGGCCTCGGCGAGCACGGGAAGGGCCCAGGTCGTCAGGGCGTCGCCCGTGATGACGAGCGTGAGCTCGGGGGTGTCTCCCTCGGCCAGGTCGAGCTCGGCCAGGACCTCGGCGTGCTGGAGGGCGAGCCGGCGTGCGTGGCGCACGAGCACCTCGCCCGGCGCCGTGAGCGTCGCGGGCCGTCCCCGGCGCACCAGCACCTGGCCCACGGCGGCCTCGAGCGCGCGCATGCGCTGGCTGATCGCGGACGGGGTCACTCCGAGCTGCTGCGCGGCGGCCTCGAACGTGCCCGCGGTCGCGATCGCGTCGAGTGTCCGGAGCTGGTCGGGCTGAAGATCCACCATGAGTAGATCTTAAGGTTCTGCAGAAACATTCGCTGTACTGAACCGCTGGCCCTGCCTACCGTGGAGGACGTGACCACCCTCGCGCCCCTGCTCGCCGGCCTCGGCACCGGACTGTCCCTGATCGTCGCGATCGGGTCGCAGAACGCGTTCGTCCTGCGGCAAGGGCTGCGGCGCGAGCACGTCCTGCCCGTGGTCCTGGTGTGCGCGCTGTCGGACCTGGTGCTCATCGCCGCGGGCGTCGCCGGCCTGGGCGTCCTCGTCTCGAGCGCCCCCGTGCTGCTCGCGGTCGTGCGCTGGGGCGGGGCCGCGTTCCTGCTCGTCCTGGCGGTCCAGGCCGCCCGGCGCGCGCTGCGCCCCGCGACCCTCGAGGCGGCCGAGGGTGGGCTGCGGATGTCGGTGGGTGCCGCCGTCGGGACCGCGCTCGCCCTCACGTGGCTCAACCCGCACGTCTACCTCGACACGGTCCTGCTGCTCGGCTCGCTCGCGGCAGCGTACGGGGAGAGCGGTCGCTGGGTCTTCGGCATCGGGGCCGGGATCGCGAGCCTCGTCTGGTTCACGGCGCTGGGCTTCGGGGCGCGTGTGCTCGCGCCGCTCTTCGCGCGCCCGGTCGCGTGGCGCGTGCTCGACGGCGGGATCGCGCTCGTCATGGCCGTGCTCGCGGTCGTGCTCGTCGTGCGCTGACGGGTCGGCTCGCGGTGCCGAGCACGAGGTTGCGGTCGCTATGACGGGTCTGGCGACCGCAACCTCGTGCTCGAGTGCGCGCAACCTCGTGCTCGAGTGCGCGCAACCTCGTGCTCGAGTGCGCGCAACCTCGTGCTCGGCTGCCGGGGCCCACGGACGGTCGCGGCCCCCGGCGAGCCCCGTCGTCTGGCACGCTGGGCGCGTGGACGAACAGAGCACCGAGACACCGGCCCGCGTGGAGATCACCTACTGCACGCAGTGGCAACCGGTTTGACTACGCGCATGCCAAGACCCCCTAGGCGGCAGCACGCTACCTAGGGGGTCGGTCTGTGGGGCTAGTGGCGACGGTCGTAGCCCGAGGGCTTCTCCGCGTCTCCTACGTCTCGGAGGTGGTCCTCAAGGCGCTTGCCCTGGTCGTCTACCTTGCTCTCGATACGGTCTACCGCGTCACGGATGGTGGAGCCGCTGTTGTTCTCGAACTGGTGCTGTACGGCCTTGACCTCGTTCTTGGTGTTGCTCTGTCCGCGCCACAGCATGATCCATGAGGCTGCCTGTCCCGCGATGAGGACAAGGAACAGCGCTCCGAGTTGGTAGATGTTGTTGATGGTCGTTGGATCGGTAGCGACCTCTGCTAGGAAGTGGAGCATTAGCCCACTCTCCAATGGCAGGTAGGGATGCCTACGTGGTTTTGGATGCTTCCCGATGACGCCATGGTTCCGGATGCGACCATGGAGAGGAACTGGATCTTTCCACCGGTCGTAACCATTACCCAGCAAGGTCCTAGCGTGCTCGCAACACCGAGTGTTCCGGCTCCAACGAATACACCCGTGTTGGAGGTCGGGCGGTACTCCGCTGCAACCTCAGCGACGTTGTAACCGAGACCAACGTTAATTGTGGTGTTGGTGGAGCGCTGGAACATGGCACCGACCATCTCCACACGATCCCCGACGCGGCGAATCATCGGCTGCCCGTATGCACCGGCAACATTCCAGTTAGGTTCGATCGTAATGCCTGCGGTGGTGAATGGGACCTCTGCCGCTAGCGTGCGCCAGGTAGTGCCATTGGTGGTGTATTCGTGTTCTAGGCCTGCCCCTGCATCTGCACGGGAGACGTATAGCGGGTTTGCCTGTGAGATGGCACGTCCGGCAGTCGCCATGGCAGAGACCACGGCAGCGCGTTCCGTGACGTTGGCAACCGGCACGATGGTACGTGCGGTCTCAGCCATCTTGCGGAGGTCATTTGTTAGAGCGTAGGAGTCTCCTGCTGCGGGTACTACCACCTTCTCTGGGAGTGTTGTAGGCATTTACTTAGTCCAATCAATATGTAGCGTTCCGGACCCGGCATCTTCTCCGCGTCCGATAATTCCCATGTAGGGGTTACCGGCTACGGCGATGCCGCCTCCGGCGATAATGGTTGCTCCCCAACCGGCTGGAAGATCAATCCAACCTCCACCGAACCCGGCTGGGAGAGTCACGTCATGTGGTCCTGCAACGCGGTTCACATCTCCGCCAGGGCGAGAGGGTGAGGTGTGCAGGTACAGGTGCAGGGTTGCTGCTGAGTTGTAGTTACCTTGGCGACGACGTGCACCGAGGTACATACGCATTCCAGTTACTCCACGTCCGGACAACTGGCCGGGTGCTCCGCCATAGAACCAAGCACCCGTGTAGTTCGAGCCTCCATAGGAGCCTTGCCAGACGTTCTGTCCAGAAGGGCTGTTCCATGAAGAACCGTTCCTGACCGTTCCCGAGTCCGTAGCGGCAAAGCCGCTAGTACCTGTCTGGGCAGGTGGTGGCGGTGGTGGCGGTGGCGGTGGGGGAGGAGTCGGAGCGGGTGTGCTTCCGACCTTCCCGAGAACCGTGGGAGGCGAAGCCGTCCAGTCAAGGAAGACACGATCCCCGACAACCGGGGTGTAGGAAGCAACGAACAATGCCGTTGTCGATCCCTCAGCGTTAACCGTGATGGTTGACGAACCCGAGGGAGCCTCTGTGACAAGACCTTGTGTTGGTCTGAATGTCGCGGTGGTGCGTCCGAGGATCACGGCTTCTGACTGCCCTAGGCCTGCCGAGAGGATGGCAACGAGAACAGGGTCACCGTCTGCAACGGAGATGGGATCAAGCACGCGTGCGGCTTGAACCACACCACCGACAGAGACACCTAGGCTCCCGTCATCGGCCTTGACGACCTGCCCAGCACGGAGCGTCGTAGACGATGCTCCGGCTAGCGACTGAGCGACCATGGGTCCGAGAGCGTTAGTCACGTGACTCAACTCCCGCCATGATCTGCAAGTCTCGGTAGTCGCAGACGACGTTCAAAGTCATGGAAGTTGTCGATGCTTCCGCAGAGCCACGGAGGCTGAGGGAAGTGACTTGCCCGATGAGGTCGAACGGTTCCGCGCCCACGAGGGGCTGTGCAACAACCACGGTGTCTCCTACCTGCAAGGCAGGGTTGGGGAGGCAGGTGACCGTGAGCATCACGGAGCGTGAGGCAATGCGGTTGCTCAGGGTGGTCTGAGCGTCCTTGAGTGCCAGCGCTGCTGAGGTGATAAGCGGCGATGAGTGGAACATTGGCTGACGTCCGTGCGGACCATCCCAGCGCAAAGGCCCTGCGGCCTCCGTAGCGACCGCTGAGACAGGCAGACCGGTTGCCGTAGTCCCGCTGCTCACAACTGCGTTGTACAGCCCGTCTAGAGCCTGCTGAGTCTGCACGCTGACAAGTGCTCCGCCAGGTCCAGGAGCGATGGTCCACACGGGAGCCGAGACAGCCAATGGGTAGACCTGAAACAGCCCGTCTCCGGTCATGCGGTGTGTGCAGTTGATGCGGGACAGAAGGTCCTCTACTGCGTCCATGCGCTCACGCTCATAGACGACTGAGGTAGGCACCGTGGCGTCTGTAACTCCGGCAGCGACCTCAACGGCACACACGTCAGCCAACAGGCGGCGAACCTCCCCGAGGACCGTTGCACCGGCCTTAGGTGACTCAGGAGCCAACAGGCGTGAGTAGACAGCGTTGATGGTCAGGTCATCTGCGCTTACGGGGATCGATGCTCCACCGGAGACCCAGTGGATTTCTTGGCCGTCGTTGACCGTGATAACTCGGAAGTTGCGTACAGGCTCCACAGCGGAGATGCGGAACCAACCGATATCCACGGTCTCGTTGCTGCCACCGATGGTGTAGATCATCTGTAGGCGAGTACCGGCAACTCCGAGGATGTCGTCAACCGACCACGGAGCAAGCGTGCCGTTGGAGTCGGCAAAGGTGACTTGCACCTGTGTCTGCACTTGACGGGTTGAGTCTGTGCTGATCTGCCACTCTTGGACAGGCAGGCTCGCTGCGATGAGTTCTCCATCACGCCATGCGTTGATGGTGAGCGTGTCGGCAGGTCGAGACCCGTTGAGGGCGCTAAGCGCTTCTGGGGTTATGTCGCGCATTAGGCACCTCCTAGGGATGGGTCGCGCTGATAGTCGAGATAGGTAGCGGCAGCGCTTGTTGCTGCCGCTTGTGCTGCTGTGTACGTGGCCCACAGGGCTTCTACCTGTGCGTAGGTCCACAGCGGGATAAGGACGTTGAGGGTTGGTGCGGCAACGGTGTTACCAACAAGGTTCCAGAGCGTCAAGGAGAGGTCTCTACGTTCCTCACGCTGCACCGAATCAACGGAGAGGTAGAGGACGGAGGGAAGGTCTCCCCATTCAGGCAGAGGACGAACAAGGACCGGGTACGCCTCATTGAGGACGTTCCTAAGGGCTGTGCTCTGCTCCGCTGCCTCCGTGAGCATCGAGAAGTCAACACCGGCTGCTGCCATGCGCTGACCGCCTAGCGCTACCGGCTCGTTGCTCCCCATGATTGCGATACGGGATGCTCCGGCAACGTACTCAAGGTTGGTGAATGCGGAGCCTCGAAGGACGGCTGTACCGTCTCCGAGTTGGCACCCGACACTCACAGCCGTTGTTGGCTGTAGAGGGTCCTGTACGTATCCGTATTCGGAGTCAACCTGAGTCGTCCACTCGGTTACCTCAGGAACAATGGCACCTGAGTGCACGGTGAGCCTGTAGGTAATAGGGCGGCCTAGGGGAGCCTCATAGTCAACGAAATAGTCAGCACCGTAGACGGTGCGCTTGACGATCCCTCGAACCTCTCTAGGACGCTCTCCGGTGACGTAGCGGGTAACCGTGATGACCGATGGTCCCGAGTCCGATAGCCCGTCAATCGTGATCCCGACGCGAGGGCAGGGAGCATCTGTGAATGGCTCTAGGTGGAGACCTGTTGCAGGGCGCACGGTGTGCGTGGAGGTAGACGCGTGAGCGGTGCCTGTCCATGCGAAATCGTGAGCCGTCTGACCATCGATGTAGTTCTGGGTTGATCCGTCAAAGTACGTAGCAACTCCGGCCTCTGCCTCTGCCTTAGTGGAAGCGACACAGACATTAACGTTGTCAGCCCAGATGCGGTTAGTCGCAGTGAGGAATGTTGCACTGCCCGAGTCACCTTGGATACGCACTGCGCCAGTGGTTGCCGTTGCGGGGACTTGAAATGAGTACGTGATCCGACGACCCGCGTAGAACGGGGAAGGCTCAAAGGCTCCCGAGGCGTGGTAAGTCGTCGCCGTGCCGAAGCAAACAACATCGCAACGCACCCCGCCAGGAGCGGGGATGTCAGATGCAACAAGCATCGAGACCGCTACCCACTGCCCGGCTGATACAGCAAAGGCTGTGGAAGTCAGGCGGGCAATGGTCAGGTTACGGCTTGTCGCATCGGCTGTTGCTTGCAACATGTAGGAACCGGAGCGTAGGCCTAGAGCGGACCACATCTGCGTATCATAGGCACCCGTGCGGATTGATGTACCGCCTGAGGTAGCCCAGCCTGTAAGGTCTGTCTCGAAAGACGGGTTTACTATTTGATTCGTAAATACTGCCATTATCTAATGCCTCTGTAGCCGGATGCGGAGCGGGCTTGACCTGCAAGTGCTCCGTCAACCACAACCGTGATGTGATCGTTGATTACCTCGTTGCCGAGGTAGACGTTGACGACCGGCTGTGTGTTCTTAAGTTCAATTTCAGTTGTGCGGGAGGACG
The DNA here is from genome assembly GCF_042726295.1 of Oerskovia sp. NPDC060338. Classification (NCBI taxonomy): domain Bacteria; kingdom Bacillati; phylum Actinomycetota; class Actinomycetes; order Micrococcales; family Cellulomonadaceae; genus Oerskovia; species Oerskovia sp. NPDC060338. The sequence goes on along the minus strand of NZ_JBHXCQ010000016.1, from coordinate 1,219 downwards.
TGAGTGCCAGGTTCGGTGCTGTGAGGGAACCGAACTCGGAACCGCTGATGACGTCCGAGATGCCGCCTAGGGTCTTGCGGAGAGTAGGAACTTGGTCCTTGAGACCCTTGTTAAGACCGGTCATGATCCAGCCACCGGCAGGAACCAAGAGGGCAAGGTCATAAGCCTTAGGACCCTTGTGGGCTGCGATCCATGAACCGATGCCGCCTACGAAGTCCTTGACATCCTCAAACTTGTCCTTGAGACCTCCGAGGAAGCCGGTAAGGATACGGATACCCGCTTGCTTCAACAGGCTGCCCATGTCTCCGAGAGAGCGTGTGATGTTGCCGGGGATGTCACCGAAGAATCCGGTGATCCTTCCCCAGAACGAATCAAGACCGTTCTTGAGTCCGGTCAGGATGTTGGTACCGGCTTGCTTGAGCCAGTTGATAGCGTTGCCGAAGAACGAACCGACCTTGCCGGGGATGCCAGCAAAGAATCCCATGATCTTGTCCCAGTTGCCTGTGATGAGGCCAATAGGGGAGTAGGACCAAACCTTCTTGATGATGTCCCAAGCGGTGTTCATGACTTGACCGACAGCCTTACCACCTGAGGTGAAGAACCCCTTGATGGCTTCCCAGCCGCCCTTGAGCGCTGGGAGTGCTGTGTTGGTCCACCAATCGGTTACCGCACTGATAGCGGTCTTGATGGCTCCCCATACCTTCTCGATGATGACCTTGCCGGTCTCGGTCTGTGTGAAGAAATAGACCAACCCGGCAACAAGTGCCGCGATGGCAAGGATGATGATGCCGATTGGGTTTGCGGACATGGCAACGTTGAGCGCCAACTGAACAGCGGTTGCTGCTGCTGTAGCCGTCTTCCAGATAGCCATAGCCGTTTGGTAGGCCTTGATGCCTGCAACGACCGTGACAACGGATACGCCTAGGGCTAGGAGCCAATCCTTGTTCTTGACGATCCACTCTCCAAAGGAGATGAGGCCAGGAACCACGGTGCCCGTGATGAAGTTGCCCAACTCCTTGAGCGGAGGAAGAACGTTGGTCTTGAACTTGTCGCCAAGTTCCTGAGCAAGGGGAGCACCCTTGGTCTCGATCCACGTTGTAAGGCTCTCGAAAGCCGGTCCTAGTCGGGCTCTTCGCAGTTGAGGGTGTAGAGCGGGTCGGCGCGTCGATCCGGGGATAGAGGTCGAGGTCTTCCGATGATGGGAGTTCTGACACCGCCC